>CAZBWT010000001.1:0-50661 GCA_964495625.1 uncultured Prevotellaceae bacterium
AGGGATTAAATAACCACAAATTCAAATTACGTCTTTTTGCACTACACGACAACCGCATCACGCGAAATCTCGGATGAACCTAAAAAATGTATATTTCTTCTAAAGAAAAGGTTACCCAATTTACTGTCTGCTACATATCAAATGATTACGGCATTGTGAGATCGAAAGGGCACACGACGATATTCCCTATGCAGTAATTGCACAAAGTCAATTATAAGTTTTTAATTTCCTCTTTAGGCTTGAAACCCTATGCCGGAGTCCAACACCCTTGTCGATGTAATAATTTTGCAAAACGGGGTCATGAAGCACCACAAATATACTTATGTTGTCGGCAAGGGTATATTGAGAATGACTTTAATTGGTCATGAACCATCCAATCTGCTGATTACTCTTCGCCCTGCTTTAGTTTGTAAGCCTCGATGCGTGTGCGCATATTTTGGCGGAGGCATTCGCTGTAAAGCCAAGGCTCCACGCCGTGGTAGTCGCCGGTGTTGAGCACATTGAGGATGTTGGGCAGGTAAGAGCCGTCGAAGCCATGCAGCACCAAGACGTTGCTATCGGGGTTGATCTGCACGCTGATGGTGTCTTGCAAGATGGCGGGCACGGTGTCGGTGGACCAGCTCACGGGGTTGATGGTGAAGGCGTTGGGGGTGCTCACGATGCTTTTGGCGTATTTTGCGTCTGACACGGAGTTGTAGCAGATGGTGACCCCGGTGTCGTCGGCACCCTGTGCGCCGATGAAGACTTCGGGGTAGGCGGCCACGTCGGCAGGCGTGACTTTATAGCCCAAGACGTAGGCGGCAATGAGGCGCTGACGCACGTCGGCGGGGAGGGTCTTCATCAGCTCAACCACCGAGAGGGCACCCTGGCTGAAGCCTGCCAAGATGAAGGGGCGACCTTCGTTGTAGTGCTGCAAGTAGTAGCTGAAGGCTGCACATACGTCCACAAAGGCTACGTCGTGGAAGCGACGCGCTATGGTGTCTTCGTTGAGCGTTGCCCATGAGTCGAGTGAGATGTGGCGGTAGTGGGGTGAGTAGTAGCGAGCGTAGGCTGCCATGTAGCCGGCAGATTTGGTCATCTCACGTTCCACATCGCTGCGATGTGTGGGTGTGTTGACGGGGTCGGCATAGTGTGACACAATGCTGTCGGTGGTGAACCAGTCGAACTCCCACGTGGAGGGGATGTAGAAGACATCGGCACCCATGTCGCTGTCTGCAGGCTGTATGTACCACATCTCGGCATCGGCATAGCTCGGCACCTCGGGGATGAATTCGGTGGGGGTGAATTGTGTTTCGTTGTTTTTACAGCCGGTGGCAAGGATTATGCCGCCGAGTAGCATCAGGGGGGCTACGTGCATAGCATTAAAGTTGGTCTGCATAGTGGTATGTTTTGTTTTTGGTGTTTCGTTGGTTTCGTCGTCACTGCACTGCTGTGTTTTGTCGTTTAAGCACGCGCAGGGGGTAGAGTGTGGCTAAAAGCCCGATGATGAAGACGGCGCAGGCGGTGTAGATGATGTCGGCCGTGTGGAGGCTGACGGGGTAGCTGTGGATGATGAACATGTCGCTGCTGCCTAAGGTGATGAAGCCGTAGTGACTCTGCAAGAGGCAGAGGGTGATGCCGAGCAGGAGACCCGCCACGGCTCCGCTGCCGCTGATGAGCAAGCCCTCGAGGGTGAAGATGCGGCGCACAAGGCGGTCGTCAGCTCCTAAGGTTTGCAGCACGCGGGTGTCGGCTTCTTTGTCGATGATGAGCATGGAGAGCGCCCCGATGACGTTAAACGAGGCGATGAGCAGAATGAAGAGGATGATGAGGAAGGTGATCCACTTCTCAATCTGCATGATTTTGTAGCTGTCGGCTTGTTGCTCCATGCGGGTCAGGAGCCGATAGTCAGCGCCTAAGGTGCGACTGAGTTCGGCTTTGACGGCTGCGGGTGAGGCTCCGTCGCGCAGGCGCACTTCGTAGGCGGTGGTGAGCCCGGTGCTGTCGGTGAGCAGTCGGCGGGCGAAGTCTAAGGAGGTGAGCAGCACGTGGTCGTCATATTCCACCTGCTCCACGGCGAAGGTGCCGCTGCAAAACAGTGCCCCCTCGGTGAAGGCTTCGTCGGGGCGCAGGAGGTCGATTTTGCCCGTGCGCCGGGGGCTGTAGACGGTGAATGGGCGCAAGAAGCCCGCCCCAACGCCGAGTTGGGCGGCGATGCCCACGCCCATGACGGTGTAGTCTGCCACGGGGTCTTGCAGCTGAAAGGTGCCGCTGCGCATGATGTTGTCGATGTTGCTGACGCGGCGGAAGCTTTCGTCTACGCCTTTGAGCGTGGCGGGTATTTGCCTGCCGTTGTAGCTGAGCAGCACGGTTTCTTCGAGCGTAGCGTCGTAGCATAAGACCTCAGGTTGCGCGTCGAGGGCGCGCCCCACGCGGGCGGCATCGGTGAGGTGTTTGCCGGTGGTGGCTTCAATGCGCAGGTGGGGATCGAAGTTGGAGCAGAGGGTGCCCACCAACTCCTCAAAGCCGTTGTAGACCGAGAGGGTGCAGATGAGCGCCGTGGTGATGACCGCCACACCACATGCCGCCACAATGGTGATGGCGTTGATGGCATGGTGGCTCTTGGCTCCGAATAGGTAGCGTGCGGCGATGCGCCAGGCTAATGTCATTGGTGTTTACTTCTTGAGCAGTTCGTCGATGCGTTCAAGATAGTCGAGCGAGTCGTCGAGGTAGAAGAAGAGCTCGGGGATGACGCGCAGCTGGTAGCGCACTTTCTGCCCCAAGGCATAGCGCACTTCGCCGGCTGTGGCTTTGACGCTCTTCAAGATGTCGGCAGACTTGTCTGAGGGGAAGATGCTGATGTAGACGCGGCATGAGCTGAGGTCGGGTGCGGTGCGCACGCCGCTGACGCTCACGATGGTGCCGTGGGTCTTTGCTGTTTCTTGACGGAAGATTTCGCCTAACTCTTTTTGGATGAGGCGGTTGATTTTATCTAATCGGTTTGATTCCATACTGTCTTTTAGTTTAATGGGTGATTTAGTTAATGGGGTGATCTCACTTGACGCGTATCAAGGTCAGACCGTCACGCAGGGGCAGGATTACTTTCTCCACGCGGGTGTCGGCGGCGATGCGGTCGTTGAACTGTTGGATGCCGAGGCTTTGGCGGTCGGTTTCTTTGGGTGTGGTGAGCACTTTGCCGTCCCACAAGGTGTTGTCTGCCATGATGAGTCCACCGGGACGCATGCGGGGCAGGATGAGGTCGTAGTATTCGTTGTAGAGGCGCTTGTCGGCATCAATGAATGCCACGTCGAAGGGTGCGTCGCCTAAGGTGGGGATGACCTGCAGCGCATCGCCGATGTGGAGGTGGATGAGCCTGCCGAGCGGTGAGCGACTGAAGACATCGCGCAAGAAGTCTTCGAGTTCGTCAAAGACCTCGATGGTGTGGAGTTCGCCCGGCGTGCCGCTGACGGGGTCGGGGGTGAGCGCCTCTGCCATGCTGAGGGCTGAGTAGCCGCTGAAGGTGCCGAGCTCGAGTATGCGGTGAGCCTGCATCATGGAACAGAGCATCTTGAGGAGTCGCCCCTGTAGGTGGCCCGAGCACATGCGCGAATAGGTGAGCCTTAAATGCGTGAGCCGCTGCACTTGGTGCAGCAGCTCAGGTTCGGCATCAATGTGCCTAAGGATGTATTCGTGCAGGGCATCGCCCGTCTCTTCGTATTGTAGTGGTGTGGTCACGTTTTGATGAAAGAGTGGGTGAGGGGCTTAGCACATGCTCGGCTGTATGTAGCTATCTTTGGTCGAGAGGATCTTGTTGACGGGGTTGAGCTCGAGGAAGGAGGCCCCCACCTCGGTGCTGCCGCCTACGTAGGCAATGAGGTCGTCTTCGTGGAGGCGACCCTGGGCGGTGAGCATGTTCAAGCCCTTGAAGAGGAAGTCGCGCACGTTGGTGCTTTCGCTCTGTTCATAGACGGGCACCACGCCATAAGAGAGTGCCAAGCGGCGTGCCACCTTCATGTTGTAGCAGAGTGAGTAGACGGGCACTTTGGCGCGGTAGCTTGCCATGGTGCGTGAGGTGTGACCGGTGCGGTTGTCGGTGACGATGGCCTTCACGCCGAGGCTCTCTTGCGAGATGGCTGCGTGTTTGCAGAGGTATGACGACACGCTGGGCGACACTTTGCCAAAGAAGCTGGGCATGTGATATTCTTCAGCCTCGTAGTTGGCTTCAGCCTCGCGACACACTTTTGCCATGGTCTCGACGGCTTCACGCGGGTAGGCTCCGTAGGCGGTTTCACCGCTGAGCATCACAGCGTCGGTCTGCAAGAAGACGGCATTGGCGATGTCGCTGATTTCGGCGCGGGTGGGGCGCGGGTTCTTGATCATGGTGTGGAGCATCTGCGTTGCCACGATGACGGGCTTGTTGCGGAGCATGCACTTGCGCACCAACATGCGCTGTATGCCTGGGATCTTCTCTTGCGGCACTTCGATGCCGAGGTCGCCGCGTGCCACCATCACACCGTATGCCACGTCGAGAATCTCGTCGATGTTGTCTACACCTTCTTGGTTCTCAATCTTGGCAATGATCTTGATGTCGCTGTGGGCGGCATCGAGAATCTGCTGTATGTCGAGTATGTCTTGCTTGCTGCGCACAAATGAGTGGGCAATGAAGTCGATGTTTTGCTCGATGGCAAGGTCGATGTTGTGACGGTCTTTGGCGGTGAGTGACGGCAGCTTGATGCTGACACCGGGCACGTTGACGCTCTTGCGCTGTGCCAATTCGCCGTGGTTGAGGGCGGTGGCGCAAAGGTAGTCGCCCTCTTTGCTGTCAATGTGGAAGGCTATTTCACCATCGTCGATGAGCACGGTGGCTCCGACGGGTACATCTTGACAGAAGCCTGCATAGTTGAGGGCTATGACCTCTTTGGTGGTCTGACGGTCGGGGTCGCCCACGAACTTCACCTTGTCGCCGGGCTCAAAGGTGAGGTGTGTGCCCTCGGGGGTGGTCAACACGGTGGTGCGGATTTCCGGACCCTTCGTGTCGATCAAGATCGGTATCATGTCAGACACAGTGCGGACGTTCTTGATGAGGTTCTTCAAACCTTCGTCAGTGGCGTGTGCGGTGTTCATGCGCACCACGTTCAACCCGCGGTCGTAGAGGTCGCGAATGAAGTCTACGTCACAACGGATGTCTGAGATGGTGCATACAATTTTGGTCTTTTTCATAAGAAAATATGATTGATTAATATGATTCAATATAATAAATATGTTCGCGGACACGAATGCGTATCTTCGCAGGCGCGCTTACAGGTGCGTAATAGCCTCAACCGCCAAGCGGTAGGAGTCTAAGCCGAAGCCGATGATGACCCCGCGGCAGGCTGGCGAGAGGAAGGAGTGGTGACGGAATTCCTCGCGCTGATGCACGTTGGAGATGTGCACCTCGATGACGGGAGTCTTGACCGCACGGATGGCATCGGCTATTGCCACCGAGGTGTGGGTGTAGGCTCCGGCATTGAGCACGATGCCTGCCACCTCGCCGAAACCGTTGGCGTGGATGCAGTCAATGAGGTCACCTTCGTGGTTGCTTTGAAAGTAGTCAATCTCTAATTGGGGGAGGGCTTTGCGCAGTGTGGTTAAATAGTCTTGAAAAGTTTCTGAGCCGTAGATGCCCGGTTCGCGTTTCCCCAATAAATTGAGGTTGGGACCATTGATAATTAGAATTTTCATATTCTATAGCGTGTATCTCTTTGTATTTGAGTTTATGCTGTAATGGATGTCAAAAGTGTTGCGTCGTTGCGCGGTTACACCTATCTTTGCCGTGCCGTGAACTACGGTTAGCGGCGCAAAGATATTATTTTTTTTGTAGAAGTGAGTGATAATCATCTGACAAAATACTTTTCGTATCTTAAATATGAGAAGAACTTGACCGATAATTCGGTCGATGCCTATATGTGCGACATTCAAAAACTGAACCGCTGGGCTGCCGACCGGGCTGCGTCAATTGACGCGCTCACGGCGCTCGACATTGAGCAGTTTTTGTGTTCGCTGCACGATGTGGGCATCACCCCTTCGTCGCAGCGGCGCATCTTGTGCGGCATCAAGTCTTATTTTAAGTTTCTGCTCATTGAGCACGTCATCGACAGCGACCCCTCGGAGCTGATTGAGTCGCCCAAGGTGGGGCAGCACTTGCCCACGGTGTTGACGCTCGATGAGGTGAACCGCGTGATTGCCGCTCCCGACGTGTCGACCCCGTTGGGGCAACGTAATCGCGCCATACTCGAGACGCTGTATAGCTGCGGTGTGCGTGTGTCGGAACTTATCGGGCTGCGCATCTCTAATATATTTGAGAAAGAGGGCTATATACGCGTTGAGGGCAAGGGTCGCAAGCAGCGCATCGTGCCGATAGCCCCGAGTGCGCTGCGCGAGATACACAACTATTTTGCCTTCCGCTATGAGATGGATGTGAAGCCCGGGGCGGAGGACGTGGTCTTTCTGAACCGCTTCGGCGGTGCCATGACGCGCATGGCGGTGTTCAACATCATCAAGCAATATTGCGCCGAGGCGGGCATCACGAAAGAAGTAAGCCCGCACACGTTTCGCCACACCTTTGCCACGCATCTGCTTGAGGGCGGTGCCAACCTGCGAGCCATTCAGATGATGCTCGGTCATGAGCAGATTTCCACCACCGAAATATACTCGCAGGTGGATCGTCAGTTCCTAAAGGAGGAAATCTTGACATATCATCCACGCAATAAAACGTGAAAAATGCGGCGAAAACTTAAAATAGATTGTTGAAAAAGTGACATTTGAAGATATTTCGCTATATTTGCCCCCGTTTAAAATATTTAACCAATAATTTAAGAAATGAACACAAAGTTAGTTCTTCCGGCAGTCGCCGCGCTTTCGTTTGTTATGGCTACGTCGTGCAGCAAGCTCGACCCGCTGACATCCGACAATTTTACGTGCAATCCTTCACCCCTCGTTGAGGTGGGTGGTAAGGTAGATGCTACTATCTCAGCTACATATCCTGAGAAGTACTTCTCAAAGAAGGCAACATTGACGGTAACTCCCGTTTTGGTTTATGCTAACGGTGAGACGAAGTCAACGCCTGTCACCTTCCAGGGCGAGAAGGTTAAGGGTAACGATGAAACCATCTCTTATAAGTATGGTGGCAACGCTACGATTAAGGCTACGTTCGATTATATCGACGATATGGCTTCTTCAAAGCTCTACCTCGACTTCGAGGCTGAGTGTGGCGGCAAGTCTTACACTTTGCCCCGCGTTTACATCGCTGACGGTGTCATCGCTACCGAGTCTGTAGCTTCTGCTCGCAATGCTACTCCCGCCAACGCTAAGGACAACTTCGTCAAGGATACCTTCGACAAGTACATCGCTACGTTGATCTATCAGTATCAGTCTACCAACCTTCGCAACAGCGAGACCGGTAAGTCTGAGATGAAGGATCTCGAGGCTGCTGTCAAGGCTACCAAGAAGGAGGAGCGTCGTGAGTTCACCGGCATCGAGATGGTTTCTACTGCCTCTCCTGAAGGTGCTTATTCACTCAACGAACGCCTCGCTGCCGGTCGTGAGAAGTCTTCTGCTTCTTATTTGAACCGCATGTTGAAGCAGGCTAAGTTGCAGGGTGAGATTACTCCCGAGCAGATTGCCGAGAACTGGGATGGCTTCAAGGAATTGGTTGAGGCTTCTTCTATTCAGGATAAGCAGCTCGTGCTCAACGTGTTGAGCCGTATCAGCGACCCCGATAGCCGCGAGGCTGAAATCCGCAACCTTTCGGCTGCTTACACCGAAATCGCAGACGAGATCCTTCCCCAGTTGCGTTATTCTAAGGTTACTGCCACAGTGAAGAACATCGGTCACACTGACGATGAGATCCTCGCTATACTCGCTTCTAATCCTTCTGACTTGACGGTAGAGGAACTCCTCTATGCCGCTACCCTCCAGAAGACTGACGACGAGAAGATTGCCGTTCTCAACACCGTGGCTAAGACTTATCCGCAGGACTACCGCGCATATAACAACATCGGTGAGATTCTCTACGCTCAGGGCAAGCTCTCTGACGCTGAGAACTACTTCAAGAAGGCTCTCTCAATCGATGCTAACGCTGCTGAGCCCAACATGAACCTTGGTTTGATCGCTTTGGATAATGGCGACCTCACTGCCGCTGAGGCTTACTTCGGCAAGGCCGGTTCAGCTCCCGAACTCGGCGAGGCTATGGGTACCCTCCTCACCAAGCAGGGTAAGTACGCTCAGGCTGTCTCTTCATTCGGCGACGTGAAGTCTAACAACGCTGCTGTGGCTAACATCTGCGCTAACAACTACAGCGATGCTAAGTCTATCCTCGAGGCTGTTGAAGACAAGGACGCTACAACTTACTACCTCCTCGCAGTGGTTGGTGCTCGCACTAACAACTCAGACATGGTAAGCAGCAACCTCAGCAAGGCTGTGTCAATGGACTCTACGTTGGCTGCCAAGGCTAAGACTGACTGCGAGTTCGCTAAGTATGCAAGCGTTGTGGCTGCTCTCTAATTCAACTTTTAGAGCCGTCTAAACAGGTTAGCTAAAGCAAACAAGCAAATAAAGGCAGACCGCCACCCACCGCCCCGTGGTGGCAGCCGTGCCTGAACATAAGGGTGTGCCGACAACCGTCGGCACACCCATTTTTGTTGCCCCACGGGCGGCGAAATATATCCTTATCGCCTAAAACACTGTAAATGAAAATAAAACATTTGGCATTTTGAGCGGCATTAGCTATCTTTGCCACACTTTTTTGATTATTTGATAAGTAGAACATGAGCAATACTTCACAGAAAGATTTCTTAGAAGATCGACGAAACGAAAGAACAACGATTATGCCGATGTTTTCTGATGCACCTATGGATGTCTGCTTCGAGCCCGAGAAGATGCAGCCCGGGGGCGAGTTGCCGATTTTGGCTTCGCGCGACTTGGTGCTCTTCCCCGGCATGACGATGCCCTTGTCTGTGGGCAGAGCCAAGTCGCTGAAGGTGGTGTCGGACGCAGAGAAGCATAAGCACTATATAGGCGTTGTGTTGCAGCGCGACCCCGAGGTGGATGACCCCGGCAAAGATGACCTTTTCACCGTCGGCACATTGGCAGAGGTGGTGAAGATTTTGGAGATGAATGACGGCACCCACAACGTGATCATACAGGGTCGCCGCGTGTTTCATATTGACGAACTTACTGCCACCACCCCCACGCTCCAGGCGCGCGTGACGGTGCTCGACGAGCAGATGACGGGGCATAATAAGCGCGAGATGAAGGCTTTGGTGTCGAATCTGAAGGATGCCTTGAAGCGCATGATGCAGTTTGTGGAAGACTTGCCTCGCGAGATTATCTTCGCGTTTAACAATATTCACGACGACCTGTATATGGTGAACTTCCTCTGCTCGGTGTTCCCCATGACGTTGCATCGTCGCCAGGTGTTGCTTGAAGAGAGCGATGTCTTTGAGCGCGCCATGCAGCTGAGCCGGGTGGTCAACACGGAGCTGCAGTTTATGGAGATGAAGTCGGACTTGCTCAAGAAGACGCAAGACGACTTGTCGGAGCAGCAGCGCCAGATGTTCTTGCACACGCAGATGCACACCATTCAGGAACAGCTCGGCGAGACCGCAGAAGACGACGTGCGCGAGTTGGTGCAGGCTGCCGACACGAAGCATTGGTCAGAAAGCGTGGCTGAGACGTTCGACAAGGAATTAGTGAAGCTGCAGCGCACCAATGAGCAAAGTCCCGACTATTCGGTGCAGTATAACTATCTGCGCACCATGGTAGACTTGCCGTGGGGGCAGTGCACCACCGATAATCTCAACTTAGCGCATGCGCAGCGTGTGCTCGACCGTGAGCATTACGGACTCGAGAAGGTGAAGGAACGCATCTTGGAGCATTTGGCTGTGTTGAAGTTGCGCGGCGATATGAAGTCGCCCATTCTCTGCTTGTTCGGTCCTCCCGGTGTGGGTAAGACCTCGTTGGGCAAGAGCATCGCCAAGGCTCTGAAGCGCGAGTATGTGCGCGTGTCATTGGGCGGCCTGCACGACGAGGCTGAGATTCGCGGTCACCGCCGCACGTACATCGGTGCCATGCCCGGTCGCATCATCAGCGGCATCTTGAAGGCGGGTTCGGATAACCCCGTGTTCGTGCTCGACGAGATTGATAAGATTGGCAGCGACTTTAAGGGCGACCCGTCGTCGGCGCTGCTTGAGGTGCTCGACCCGGAGCAGAACGTTAACTTCCACGATAATTATCTCGACGTGGACTACGACCTCTCGAACGTCTTCTTCATTGCCACCGCCAACAGCCTCAGCTCTATTGCGCCGCCGTTGTTGGACCGCATGGAGGTGATTGACCTGAGCGGCTACATCATGGAGGAGAAGATTGAGATCGGCTCGCGCCACCTCTTGCCCCGCCTAATGAAGGAACATGGTTTGACGGACGTGAAGTTCACCGTGCCCCGCAAGACGATGGAGTGCATCATTGACCGCTACACGCGTGAGTCGGGTGTGCGCTTGCTTGAGAAGCGTTTGGCTAAGATCATGCGCAAGGTGGCTTGGAAGGTGGCTAACGGCGAGGAAGTGTCGCCGCGACTGCGTCCCGAAGAGTTGCAGGATTACCTCGGCATGCCTGATTATGACCCTGACAAATATGAGGGCAACGACTACGCCGGCGTTGTGACCGGTTTGGCGTGGACCTCGGTGGGCGGCGAGATTCTCTATGTGGAGTCGGCACTCTGCAAGGGTAGGGGCGAGAAGTTGCTCCTCACCGGCAATTTGGGCGACGTGATGAAGGAGTCTGCCATGTTGGCGCTGCAATATATAAAGAGTAATGCTGACGCGTTGCAGATACCCGAGGCGTTGTTCGACAACTACACGGTGCATATTCACTGCCCCGAGGGAGCTATACCGAAGGATGGTCCATCAGCCGGCATTACGATGGTGACTTCGCTGGCTTCAACGTTCACGCAGCGCAAGGTGCGTGCCCGCATGGCTATGACGGGCGAGATTACACTGCGCGGTCGTGTGTTGCCGGTGGGTGGCATCAAAGAGAAGATTTTGGCTGCAAAGCGCGCCGGTGTGACCGACATTGTGCTTTGCATCGACAATAAGAAAGACATTGAAGACATTAAGCCGGTCTATTTAGAGGGGCTTTCGTTCCACTACGTGCGCGACATCAGCGAGGTGCTCGACTATGCTTTGCTCGATGAGCCGGTGAAGAACCCCAAGAAGTTCGTCACCACACCCCCCGCGCCGCAGGCTCCGACTCCGGCTCAGCCTTAAGGCTTTCATTCGTTTTTTCCCATGGTACACGATTTAGCAATCCTTATGATAACAGCAGGCATCATCAGCCTGCTGTTTAAGTTCCTCAAGCAGCCTGTGGTGTTGGGCTATATTGTAGCCGGCATCATGGCAGGTCCGTATGCCTTTGGCGACAGCTGGATAGGCGACATTGAGAGCGTCGACACGTGGGGGCAGGTGGGTGTGATCTTCTTGCTCTTCTCGCTCGGCTTGGAGTTCAGTTTTAAGAAGCTGATGAAGATGGGCACCACCGCCTTGGTCAGCACGTTGGTCATCGTGACCGGCATGATGACTACTGGCTTCTTGGTGGGGCAGATGATGGGCTGGAACGACATCAACTCGCTCTTCTTGGGCGGTATGCTTTCCATGTCGTCAACAACCATCGTGTTTAAGGCGCTCGACGACTTAGGTTTGCGCCATCAGCAGTTCGCCAAGCTCTGTTTCAGTATTTTGATTGTGGAAGACTTAGTGGCTGTGGTGCTGATGGTGCTGCTTGCCTCAATAGCGGTGCACAACACTTTTGAGGGTGGCGAGCTGTTGGTGCAGGTGGGCAAGTTGGGCGCTTACCTCTTGTTCTGGTTCGTGTGTGGAATAGCACTCATCCCCTCATTCCTGAAGCTCTGTCGCAAGTTCCTCAATGACGAGACGATGACCATCTTGTCGTTGGGGCTGTGTTTGGGCATGGTGTTGCTTGCCGAAGGTGCCGGCTTTAGCGCTGCCCTCGGTGCCTTCGTGATGGGATCTATACTCGCCGAGACGGTCGAAGCCGAGCGTATTGAGCATCTGATTCAGCCGGTGAAAGATGTGTTTGGCGCAATCTTTTTTGTGTCGGTAGGCATGATGATTGACCCGCATCTGTTGGTGCAATACGGCGGTCCGATCTTGCTGCTGACGGCTGTGGTTATTGTGGGGCAGATTGTTTTTGCCTCGTTGGGTTGCCTGCTGTCCGGTCAGCCGCTGAAGGTGGCAATGCAAAGCGCCTTCTCGCTCACACAGATAGGTGAGTTTGCCTTCATCATCGCCAACTTCGGCGAGTCGCTGAACGTCACAGAGTCTTATCTATACCCCATAGTGGTGGCGGTGTCGGTCATCACCACCTTTGTCACCCCTTACATGATTCGCTTGTCTGAGCCCGCCTATAACTTAGTGGACAAGGTGCTGCCGCCGGCGGTGAAGACGTGGCTCGATCGCTATAGTCGCGGCCGCAACATCATCACCATGCAGAGCGTATGGCACCGGCTGCTGCGCAAGGTCTTGACCTCGCTGGTCATCTATTTAGTGCTGACGGTGTTTGTGCTCATCCTTTACTTCCAATATCTTTCGGCTCCGGTTGTGACGTTCGTCTCGATGTGGTTGCCCGAGTGGGTGGGTCGCTTAGCGAGCCTGCTCATCGTGATGGTGTGCATCACCCCCTTGCTCTTTAAGATGGCGACGAAGCATGCGCGCTGCCCCGAGGCTGTGGAGCTGTGGGATATGGGGCACTATAATCGCGGCTCGTTGGTGGGGCTGACCTTGTTGCGCATTGTGGTGTGCGCGGCGGTGGTGATATTTGCCATCTCGCACCTCTTCAGGTTGACCTACGGTGTGCTGGTCGGCATCTCGCTGATGTTTGTATTCGCCATAGTCTATTCTAAGCGGGTGCGCCACAGTTCGTCGCGCCTCGAGAAACGCTTCATGCGCAACCTCACGGCTCGCGAGGCAGCGCAAGATCGCAACCGCCCCATACGCCGCGAATTTGAGCAGCGTCTGCTCACCTACGACCTCCACTTGGCGGACTTTGAGGTGGCTCCCGACTCTACCTACTGCGGGCGCATGCTGATGGATTTGGATCTTCGCCGCCGTTTGGGTCTCACCGTGGTGCGCATCGTGCGCGGAGGCTTCAACGTCAACATCCCCGGCGGACGCGAACGCATCTATCCGCACGACCGCATTGTGGTGGCGGGCAGCGACAAGCAGATTGCCGACTTCCAGGAGCTGTTAGCCGGCGCTGAGCGTCACACCGAGGCGGAACAGCAGTTGGCGGCTCGTGTGCCCGTCACGCTGGAACATTTCTGCGTCTTGCCCGACATGGAGCTGTGTGGACGCACCATCATGGAGAGCCACATACGCGAAGAGGCGCAGTGTTGTGTGATTGGCGTGGAACGTGCGGGTCAGACACTGATGAACCCCGCGCCCGACCTCCGCTTTGAGCCGGACGATGTGGTTATCTTGGCGGGTGAGTCGCCCCGCATTGCCGCTTTCCTCGAGAAAATACATTAAGGCGGCGGGGGAGGAGGAATATGCACTCTCCATCCCCCTCGGCGCATTTACAAGAGCAATACCTAAAGTACGAGAGTACATAAAAGTACGATATATAGAGATGAAACTTCACGTCATATTCACAGGCAAGACCGTGGGTCGCATGTTTCAAGAAGCCATAGCCGACTATGCCGGTCGCATCCCTCACTACCTGCCCTTCACCCTCGAAGAGTTGCCCGACTTGCGTAATGCGCGCAACCTGAGCGAAGATCAGCAAAAAGAGAAAGAGGCTGAGTTGGTGCTCAAGTCGCTCGCGCCGGGCGACGTGCTGATTTTGCTCGATGAGCGTGGGCGAGAATTGACTTCGCGCGAGTTCTCGGAGTTCATCGAGCAGCGCATGCACACTGTGTCGAAGCGGTTGGTCTTCTTGATTGGTGGTCCCTATGGCTTTGCCCCTAAGATTTACGAAGCTGCCCAGGGCAAGATTTCGTTGTCGAAGATGACCTTCTCGCACCAAATGGTGCGCCTCTTTTTGATGGAGCAACTCTATCGCGCCTGCACCATCATGAAGGGGGAACCCTATCATCACGACTAAGCTCCGGCGAGGCAAATAGAGCCTCTCTGACGCACTTTAACCGTGAAAAGCCCAGGTTTTAAGAAAGGTCGAAACGAACACCTGAATTGAAAATAGCCCCTTTAAAATGCGAAATAGGGGCTATTGTCGTTCTATAAGCCCTCGAAATTGAGTGATTGTGAGGCACAAAACAAAGTTTTTGTTGCAAAAAGGTGAAAACGTAGTGAAAAACAACTATCTTTGCCCTCAGTACACAGCCGAGTCAGTCGGACAAGAATACAGCCGGGGCAGTGCGGTAATGGCATAGCCGGGCGGCGAGTTGAAAGACCATGACATAAAGACGGCATCATCTTTTGAACTAAAATCATATATTTATAAAACACATTTAAAATATACACATTAAATGGTTGATAGTAATTTAAATCACGACCGTATCATTAAGGTGAATATTGAGGACGAGATGCGTACCTCATACATCAACTACTCGATGTCGGTCATCGTGGCACGTGCCTTGCCTGATGTGCGTGACGGCTTTAAGCCTGTACATCGCCGCGTGCTCTACGGTATGAATCAAATCGGCAACTGGTCCAACAAACCGACGTTGAAGTCGGCGCGTATCGTCGGTGAGGTGCTCGGTAAGTATCACCCCCACGGCGACTCTTCGGTCTACGGAGCCTTGGCTCGTATGGCTCAAGAGTGGAACTTGCGCTACCCGCAGGTTGATGGTCAGGGTAACTTCGGTTCGATCGATGGTGATTCACCGGCAGCCATGCGTTACACCGAAGCTCGCCTCTCAAAAATCTCTGAGGAGATGTTGCGTGACATCGAGAAGGACACTGTGGACATGCAGGATAACTTCGACGGTTCGCTCAAAGAACCCACCGTGTTGCCTACACGCATCCCCACCCTTTTGGTGAACGGTGCCAATGGCATCGCCGTGGGTATGGCAACCAACATGCCGCCCCACAACCTCTCAGAGTGTGTTGACGGCATCTGCGCCTATATCGACAATCCGGACATCTCAATCGAGGGATTGATGCAATATATTAAAGCCCCCGACTTCCCCACAGGCGGCATCATCTACGGCTATGCCGGTGTGAAGGAGGCTTATGAAACGGGTCGCGGTCGCATCGTGATTCGCGCTAAGGCGGAAATCGAGACCGAGGGGCAGCGTGACCGCATCGTCATCACCGAGATCCCCTACGGCATCAACAAGGCAGAGCTCATTAAGCACATCGCTACACTTGCCGACGAGAAGAAGATTGAAGGCATCGCCAATGTCAACGATGAGTCAGACCGTCGCGGTATGCGCATCGTGGTAGACCTCAAGAAGGATGTCAATGCCAACGTCGTCTTGAACAAGCTCTATAAGATGACCGAGTGCCAGAGCGCCTTCAGCGTGAACAATATCGCCTTGGTGGGTCCCACCAACCAGCAGCGTCCGCAGCTCTTGAACCTCAAGGAACTGATTTATCACTTTGTGAACCATCGCCACGAGGTGGTGGTGCGCCGCACGAAGTTCGACTTGGCAGAAGCCGAGAAGAAGGCTCACATTTTGGAGGGCTTGATCATCGCCTGCGACAACATCGAAGAGGTGATTCGCATCATTCGCGCCAGCAAGACTCCGCAAGATGCCATCACGGGCTTGACTTCAGCTTTTGAATTAGACGAAGTGCAGGCACGCGCCATCGTCGAGATGCGTTTGCGTCAGCTCACCGGTCTGATGCTCGACGAACTCCACGCTAATTATGACGAACTCGAAAAGCAGATTGCCTACTACAAGGAAATCTTGTCAGACGAGAAACTCTGTATGCAGGTGGTGAAAGACGAGCTCGTGAAGGTGAAAGAAGCTTACGGCGACGAACGCCGCACCGAGATTGTCTACAGCTCAGAAGAGTTCAACCCCGAAGACTTCTATGCCGACGATGAAATGGTGATCACCATCAGCCACTTGGGCTACATCAAGCGCACACCTTTGGCAGAGTTCCGTGCTCAACATCGCGGCGGAGTAGGTTCGAAGGGCAGCAACACGCGCGACGAAGACTTCATCGAATATATGTATTCCGCTTCGATGCACAACACCCTGATGTTCTTCACTCAGAAGGGTCGCTGCTATTGGGCAAAGGTTTATGAGCTGCCTGAAGGTAACAAGACCTCGAAGGGTCGTGCCATACAGAACATGCTCAACATTGATGCCGACGACAAGGTGACCGCCTTCATCAAGGTGAAGACGCTGACTGATGCCGACTACAATAACTCTCACTACTTGATCTTTGCCACCCGCAACGGTCTCGTCAAGAAGAGCTCCCTCGCCAACTATGCCCGCCGCCGTGCCAACGGTGTCAATGCCATCACCATCCGTGAGGGCGACCAAGTGGTGGAAGTTGTACTGACCGACGGCACAGAACACCTCATCTTGGCAAACCGAAACGGTCGCGCCATCTGCTTCCCCGAAACTAAGGTGCGCACCATGGGTCGTATGGCAGCCGGTGTGCGTGGTCTCCGTCTTGACGACGGCGACGACGCTGTGGTAGGCATGATCACCGTGGAATATCCCGGCATCGACCTCGCCGCCGAAGCTAAGGCACAAGCCATGCAGAATGCCTTTGCCGACGACGATGCCAAGAAGTCAGAACCCGCTGACTCGCTCTTCTCCGACAACGACTTTGAAGAAGACTCAGCCATCGAAGATGAAGCTATCGACGAAGAGGTAACCGCCGAGGGCGAAGAAGACATGCTCACCGAAGCCGGCGAACACTCCATCTTGGTCGTTTCTGAAAACGGCTTCGGCAAGCGTTCGTCAATCAGCAGCTACCGCATCACCAACCGTGGTGGCAAGGGTGTCAAGACGTTGCAGCTCACCGAGAAGACCGGTCCGTTGGTTGCCATCAAGAGCGTCACCGACAGCGATGACCTCATGATCATCAACAAGAGCGGCATCGTGATTCGTCTGCACCTCGACGGTCTCAGACTGATGGGGCGTGCCACACAGGGTGTGAAGCTGATTGACCTCACCAAGAAGAACGACCGCATCGCTTCAGTCTGCAAGGTAGTGTCAGAAGAAGAGGAGAACAAGGTGGCTGAAGAAGCCGTTCAGGAGGCAGCTGCTCTCGCCCAAGAAGCCTCAAAAACAGAGGCAAAGCCCGAAGGCGCTGACACCCCTGAAGCTCCGTCAGAAGATTGAGTGAAACCCCAATAGCACAACGGCAGCAGTGGCGTGGCAAATGCCGCGTCACTGCGTCAGCCGGACATGCGAAACCGGGGGTAAACAGCTTCGACAACAATCAAACAACACAATACAAAATAACGCAACACAAACTTATAACCGGTAACAAAAAACAGTAAACTAATTTTATACCGTTATGAACAAGAAACTTATTTCATCCGCACTGTTAGCTGCCTGCCTCGTGGCAGGAGCTTACGCCCAGGACCTTGACCCCAAGGCTCTGAAGGCAGCTCAGAAGGAGCTGTCTGCCAACATCAAGAAGGCTAAGACCGAAGCTACACGCGCCGAGAACCCTGATTTCACCGCCGCTCGTGCCGCTATCACCGAGGCTATGCAGAGCCCCGTGGCAGGTCAGAATGCCGAACTCTACTACACCGCAGGTTTGGTGGAGTATAACAACTTCAACTCAGAGCGCAACAAGCCCCAAACCGGTGGCACGTCTGACGAGAAGACCATGTACAACTGCGCCAAGGCAGCCTACGACTACTTCCTTCAGGCCTACGACTACGACCAGACTCCCGACGCTAAGGGTAAGGTCTCTGCCAAGTATTCGGCAGACATCGTGAACAACATGACCAACTTGCTTGGCAGTGGTGCGTTCGCCAATGCAGCTATTTACTACTTCAACGTTCCGATTGAAGACTTTGCCAAGGCTTACGACTACTTCAACCTCTTCCTCGACAGCCAGAAGTTGCCGATGTTCGAGGGCAATGCACAGGCACAAGCCGTTTTGATGCAGCTTGGCAGCGAAGAGACAACCAATCAGATTGGTTTCTACCGTGCCTACGCAGCCATGAAGATGAAGGACTCACAGAAGACTATCGACGCTTGCCTCTTCATGAAAGATCGAGGCTACGAGACCGACAACGTCTATAAGATTCTCTCGAACGAATACATCAACATGGGCGACTCTGCTAAGTTTGAGGCTACCCTCATCGAGGCAGCCAAACTCTTGCCGAATGAGCCGTACTACAACCAGACGTTGATCAACTACTACCTGGGCACGAAGTCTTACGACAAGGCAATCAGCTACCTCGACAACGCTTTGGCTCTCGACCCCAACAACGCTCATTACTATGACTTGAAGGGTCGTCTGCTCGAGACTCAAGAGCAGGAAGATGCTGCCGTAGAGTGCTACAAGAAGGCTATCGAGCTCGATAATCTTTACGCATCTCCCTATGCCAACCTCGGTCGTATCCTCTTCAACCGCGCCCAGACCAAGGAAGACGAACTCTATAGCAAGAAGCGCTTCGAAGAGGCAGACCGCGTGTGCGAACCGCTCTACCTCGAGGCAATGCCCTATTTGGAAAAAGGCTTTGACTTGAACCAGGACGAGGTTGACACAAACACCGGTGTGGGTCTTCGCCAGATCTATTACAAGCTCATGCAGAAGCCCTCTTGCCCCAACAAGGCTGAACTTCGCGAGAAGTACAATGCCGTTAGCGAGCGTTTGGGCATGACCGGCATTAAGTAATCGTCGGAATTAATAATATCCGGTTCGGAGAAAACTCCGATAGAGGATAAGCTATCCGATAGAGGAATTAAATAATGCTCCTCCCGATGTGGACAATCACGTCTGCATCGGGAGGAGTTTTTTTTCATGACTTCATCACTTGTCATATCGGATGACATGTGCTGAAGTTCAGCACATTACAAAGTTAAAACAACCGTTTAGGGTGACACAACTGCTTCTTTTGCGTACCTTTGCAGCATGTTCATACGAAAAAAAGAAGAAAAGAATCAGAATTAGCAGCAGCTGAACAAATGCTTGATAACATTGATTCTGTATTGCTTAATGGTGCGAAGCAGGTTTGGTGTTGTTTGAATCGCCGATGTGCGACTATTATGTTTGTTCTCGCGAAAATTCTTTAAGAAACGTTCCCACTTAGGGCTTATTGTTCGTCATGGAGCCCTGTCGGGTATTCAACTATAGTGGGTGTTTTATGTCATTCGTTCGGTGCGGGGCGTACATATCATGGGTGGTGGTTGTGGGTCCTTCTTCACACAGCACTCACATTGAGGTTGCAGGTTGCTGCCGGGGCTTTGGATATTGTTGTGTAGTGTGGTGGTGGGGACCGGGTGTTATGCAGCCACATTTGTTATAGTGGGCACTCAGAATGGGCAAACGAGGGGATGGTAAGGCGATGTGGGAGGGGGTCTGCGGCATCACAAATGCCAAATGGAGGCTGGTGGGTAATCAGAACGTTGGTGTCATTAGGTATTCGATAAAACAAGAAAGCGCTGCAAGACTTAAATCTTGCAGCGCTTTGCTGTTGATGGGGGAGCCGGTGGGAATGCTTTGTTTCCCACAACGGCATGTGGGGCACGCAGCGCGTTACTTCACCACAACCTTTGTGTCGTTGACGAGATAGACACCCTGGGGCAAGTCGATGTGGGTGGTACCTGCCTCTACGCTGCGGGCTGCGACTTTGGCACCAGCGGCATTGTAGATGTTCACGTCGAGGGGACGGGCGGCGTTGATGTTGACACCGCCGGTCACTGCGCTATAGGTGGTGGACTCTTTGGCGATGGACTGGTTGATGGAGGCGATGTCGTTCAAGCTGAAAGAGGCAATGACGGCTCCAAATTTGTTGTCAATGGGCGAAACAGTCTCTTCGCTGCCGGCGAACTTGAAGGTGTTGTTGCCACGTGCGCTCACAACGACGTTGCCAGTGTTGCTGTCGAAGGCGCAGCCTGAGGCTGTGGTGGGAGTACCGCCGCCGGTGACGAGGAGGAGCTGCTCGGGTGACTCAAATTTGTCGTTGTCGGCATATTTGTCGATGAAGACTCCGAGCGTGGCGTTGAGGGCATAGCCGTAGGCATAGACTTCGTTGTTGTATTTGAAGAGGTCGAAGTAGCCGCTGACGGTGGCTTTGTCGTTCACCTTGGCTGTCTGCGCAGCGGCAGACTTCCAGCTGCCGTCGGTGCCAGAGGCCTGAATGAGGTAGCGGTCGAGCGTGGTGGTCTCGGAGGTGATGGTGGCTGAGGCTGAGCCTGCCGGAGCGAAACCGCCCTTGACGAGTCCGAGCATGTAGATGTCGCCGTCAATGACGCGTAAGGCTTTGGTCTGGGTGGTGTGCTTGCTGTCGGTTGAGCCGAAGGGCTTCACATAGCTGAGGAACGAGACGCTGAGGTCTTCGCTGATGGCTCCATAGAAGAGTCCGTCGAGGTCGTTCTCTAAGGTGATGCTCTTGTCGCCAACGGTGAGCGTTGCGTCGGCTGCGCCCTGCACGTTGCCGTAGAAGTAGATCTTGCCATCGGCATAGGCGAGACCCGAAATCTGTTCGCGCGTCACTACACCTTCAGCTTTCACCTGCCCCACGAAGTTGCCTTCGCCGTCGAGTTTGACGAGGAATAAGCCGCCCGAAGTGGTATTGGAAGTGGCATTGCGCGGCTGCAGAATGTAGTGAGAATTCTTCTCGCCGGTGAAGACTATGGGGGCGCGGAAGTTGCCACCCACATAGATGTTGCCCGAGGCATCGACCGTCAGACCGTAGGGGGTGACGGCATCAGTTGTGGCTTTGGTGGTGCCGGCAAAGGGAAGCTCGTCCATGGCGAACTCGCGATACCACTCGATGGCTCCGTCGGCAGAGATCTTGAGGAGCACGGTGTTGTAGGTCCAGTTGAGGGTGGGGAAGTCGCTGAGTTCGGTTTCAGCACCGGTGGCATCGACCAAGACGGGCACAGCGTAGGAGGTGGCAGAGACCTGTGTGCCGCGCGGTTTGGTGAGCACCAGCACACCGCCGTCGGGAGTGGCTATGACGCTGCCCGAAGCGGCATCGAAGTAACCGTCTTTTGAGTAGACAGCCCAGAGCTTCTTGCCGTCGGTGTCATGCTTGATGATGATGAGGTTGCGACCTTCGCTCGACGAGGTAGCTCCGGTGGCAATCACTTCGCCGGCATAGCTCAATCCGTCGCCCGCTGCCTGCGAGGCGAAGTGGCTATAGGAGACGTATTTGTTGTCTGAGGTGAGGACGATGCCGCCAATCTGGTCGTTGGCATATTTGCTGTCGATGGCATAAGCCCAGTTGAGCACGGGGTTGCTCGCTTTGACAGACAAGAGGCTGCACAGTAGGGCAGCAGAGAGTAAAAGTTTTTTCATATAGCTGTTTAGTTTAAATGTGTATCTTATTTTATAGTTGTGTGCCGCGTTCAATGCAATGTGCGGCGCGAAGTGTGCGCGCGATGTATTAATTTGCTGGCTCGTTATATTAATTCTTGATGCTTTACTTAATATGCAGAGGCATTGATGCAGTGCGCGTTCGTCGTGAAAATGTGCATTTTCCGACGGTGCAAAGTTACGGCACCGCAGCGCGGGGGTAAATACCTCATTTGTGGTATTTTTAATGTTTTTTCGTGGTATTTTTCCGCTTAAAATGGGACGGATATAGGTTTAAGTGGGTACTAAGTGTTGGCAGAAGCAACATGAGCGAGCGTTTGCACACGCTGCAATACTCAATGTTGATTATTGCATTATTAATGGCAAGTGCGTAACTTTGCCGCAGATTTTTAATGACTTATCGCATCGTTAGGATTAAGGCGCTATGTCTGTGGTGCCAAGATTGAACAACGTGAAGAATATAACCGAGTAATGCTAAATAAGAAATTGACATTCATGTGGCTGTCGCTGTGGGCAATGACGAGTGCTGTGGCGCAGGTGACCGTGCGCGGTGTGGTGAGCGATGCTGCCGACCGCGAGCCTTTGCGTTTCGCTACGGTGGGGGTGGAGCCTGCTGGGCTCTCGATGCTGACCACTGCCGAGGGTGACTTCACCTTTCGCGCCGACACGGGCTATTGCCGCATCACCATTTTATATATGGGCTATGAACCGCTCACCGAGGTGGTGCACCTGACGCGCGACGCTGTGATGCGCTTTGAGCTGCACCCCACGAGCGCTCAGCTGAGCGAGGTGGTGGTGACGGCACGTGAGAGCCGGGGCACGACCTCGGCTTCGCGCATCGACCGCGACGCTATGGAACATCTGCAGCCCTCCAGCTTCACTGACCTGTTGGAACTTGTGCCGGGCAATGTGTCGCAAGACCCCAATATGGGGGCGGTGAACACCATTGCGCTGCGCGAGACGGGGACGCTCTCCGCCACCGGTGCGGCTACGACGAATGCCGACTACGCCATCTCGTCGTTAGGCACGCTGTTTGTGATGGACGGCATGAACCTCAACAACGACGCTGAGATGCAAAACATTCCCACCTCGGCAACCGATGGTCCCGACTATGCGCGCAATCTGACGAACCGAGGGGTGGATATGCGAACCCTCTCGACCGACAATATTGAGAGCGTGGAGGTGGTGCGCGGCATCCCCTCAGCCGAGTATGGCAATCTCACCTCGGGCATGGTGAATATTAAGCGCATCAAGCGCGCCACACCCCTGCGCGTGCGTTTCAAGGCGGATGAGTATAGCAAGCTTTATGCCGCCGGCAAAGGGTTCGCCGTGGGGCATCATGTGGTGAATCTCGACCTCGGATATATGGACTCGAAGGTGGATCCGCGCAACAGTTTAGAGAATTATAAGCGCCTCAATGCCTCGGCGCGTGCGCGGCTCAATTTCTCGACCGACGCGCTCGATCTGCATTTTGCCCCGGGGGTGGACTTCACCGGGTCGTTTGACGACGCTAAGACCGACCCTGACCTCAATTACAATAAGATAGACACGTATAAGAGCAGCTACCGCAAGTATGCCTTCACCACGCAGTTTGATGCCGAGCTGAAGCATTCGACGTGGCTGAAGAGTGTGACGTTTAACGGCGGGTTGAATTATGAGGTGGATCGCCTGACGCGCCGCAAGCAGGTGGCTCCGAAGAGGGCTTCGGTGGCTCCCACGTCGATGGACGAGGGTGTGCACGACGGCGCTTATTTGCTGAGTGAATATGTGGCGGATTATGTGTGTGACGGTCGCCCCCTGAACCTCATGCTGAAGCTCAAAGCCGAGGGTCAGCATGGGTGGGGCGAGTGGTTGCACCAATATAAGGCGGGGGCGGAATACACCTACGCCAAGAACTTCGGCGACGGTCAGGTGTATGACCTGACACAGCCACTCTCGGCTTCGTGGACTACCCGCCCGCGTGCCTATAAAGACATTCCCGGCTTGGCGGTGCTGTCATGCTTTGCCGAAGACTTGTTGACCCGGCAGTTGGGCAGCTCGAAGCTCGAGGCGCAGTTGGGTGTGCGCACACAGCAGTTGCCTTCGCTGAGCCGGCTCTATTATTTGAGCGACAAGGTGTATGTGGATCCGCGTGCCAATGTGGTGTGGCATCTGCCTGCTATGGGCACCGGCGACGACGCTTTGCGGTTGCAGTTGGCGGCGGGCTACGGCTTGACCACCAAGATGCCCACGGTGGATTATCTCTACCCCCAGGTGCATTATAACGACATCGTGCAGCTGAATTATTATGACACCAACCACCCCACCGAATTTAGTCGCGTGAGTCTGCGCACCTACATTGACGAGGCGGTGAACTACGACCTGCGCGCTGCCCGCAACCATAAGTGGGAGGTGCGCTTAGGGGCTGACTGGCGCGGCAATGCGCTGTCGGTGACCTATTTCGACGAACGTATGTCGTCGGGCTACCGCTATTCGACGGTCTATGCCGCCTATGATTACCGCCGCTATGATGCCTCGGCAATCGACCCGCTGTCACTGACGGCACAGCCCGAGTTGGACGTTCTGCCGTATGAGGATTTGCGCATCCTGGGCGGTTTCAGCCGCGTGACCAACGGCAGCCGCATCAACAAGCGCGGCGTGGAGTGGCAGCTGACCACCGCCCGCCTGCGTGCCCTGCGCACGTCGCTGACGGTGACGGGCGCGTGGTTCCACACCACCTACACCAACTCGCAGCAGCTGTATGCCACGGTGAGCGACGTGGTGGGCAATCAGGCGGTGAGCGACCTCTACGTGGGGTTGTATGACACCAACGACGGACGGGTGAATGAGCAGTTGAACACTAATTTTATGTTTGACACGCAGGTGCCTCGGTGGGGTTTGATTTTCACCACTTCGGTGCAGTGTATGTGGTTTGTGAAGACTACCCGCCTGCAGCAGAACGGCATCCCCGTGGCTTATCTCGCAGCTGCCGACGGCGAGCTGCACGATTTCGCCGCCGATGTTGCCGACAACCCGATGCTCGCCTATTTGGTGAAGACATATAACGACGATGTGTATCGCACACAGAAGATTCCCACGGCGCTCTACGTGAACTTTAAGGGCACGAAGCAGGTGGGCAAGCACCTGAAGATTTCGGCGTTCGCCAACCGCATCTTAGACTATCTGCCCAACTATAAGAGCAACGGCATCACCGTGCGCCGCACCGCCGACTCATATTTCGGCATGGAGTTGAATTTTACGTTGTAATGTTTTCTCACAGAGCAACATAACTTATTACGAATCATCATGACAATGAAATTGAACCATTACACATATTGGCTGCTTGCCGCCGTGTTGCCCTTGGCTGCGTGTGACGACTCGCTGACAGGATCGCTCACCACGGGCCGCGTGGAGGTGGCGCTGAACTTGCCCGCCGAGGTGCAAGAGGGTACCATCATCAGTGAGCAGTTCGACTTTAAAAACATATCGAACGGCAGAACCTACACCTTCACTTCGCGAGATGCTATAGACCTGGTGATTGGTCTCTATGATGTGGATTACACCGCCGAGGTGCAACTCGCCAATGGGGCAGTGTCACACACCCAGGCGCATGCCTACAGCGTGCAGGTGACGCAGTCGAGCGGTTGCCGCGTGACGCTCGATGCCTACAACAACATCGAGGCGGACGACCTGATTTTGGCTGAGGTGTTTTTTGCAGGAACGTTGCAGCCGTCCGGCAATCAATATATTGGCGACGACTATGTGAAGCTCTATAACAACACCGACCACGTGATTTATGCCGACGGTTTGACGTTCTTCGAGTCGAAGTTCTCCACCACCGATAAGTATGACTATACGCCCGACATTATGAGCGAGGCTATGACGGTGCAGGCGCTCTACACCATACCCGGGTCGGGCACCGATCACCCCGTGCAGCCCGGCTGCTATTTGCTGCTTGCCGACACGGGCATCGACCACCGGGTGTCGAACCCCAATTCGTTCGACCTGTCGGGTGCCGACTTTGAGTGGTATGACGTTTCGTCAAACCCGAATGCGCTGGATATTGACGGTCCCACCGTGCCGAATCTCGACAAGTGGTATTGCTACACGCAGACTTATTTCATGCTGCACAACCGTGGCTTTAAGGCTTATGGTTTGGCTCGCATCCCGGTGGACCGCGCCACTTATTTGGCAGACTATTATTATAGCTATAATTATGAGATGATTACCGCTGCCGGCACATTCCCCATGAGTCAGAGTGCCTACCGCCTGCCCAACGAGTGGATTGTGGATGTGGTGAATTGCAGTGTGGAGTCGGAGTATGCCTGGACGGTCTGCGCTCCGCAGCTCGATTGCGGGTGGACGTATTGCGGTCATATCGACCGCGATAAGACCCGATATTTCCGCAGCGTGCGTCGCAAGATGCTTTACCTCAATGCCGACGGTAATCCGGTGTTGAAGGATACAAATAATTCAGCCGCCGACTTTAATGCCGAGTGCATCCCCTCGGAGATTGAGTTGCAGGGCACTGCCGTGGATTTTAACGGCACGCTTTGCACCACACGGACCTATGACGGCGTAACCCCCATGGAGCCATGAACAGACTGTTGTTTTGCGTCGGTGTGGGCGCTCTGATGGGGCAGGGGCTTGCGGGGGAAACGGTCTTCGCAGCGGATTTCGTCCCGACGGCTGATGCGCCGGTGAGTGCCGCCGACACCGCCACGGTGCTGGCGCGCGCCGCCTTGTGGCAGCGTGGCGCGAGGCTCCTCTTTGCCCCGAGTTATGACAACCCCGCCTTGCGGCAGTGGATGTTTGCGGCTTCATACAGCGAGCTGAGTTTGTCGTTTTGCTACGATCGGCAGAGCGAAGCCTACGACCCGCAGTTAGGCGACGGCAGCCGGGTGGCGGCGTTCGACGCTGATGCTTACATCAAGAGCGGCTCGATGACGGTGTGGGGCAGTGCTGCCTATCGCAACGGGCAGCAAGACAATGTGTTGTGCAACGAAACGAGTGATGCTGCGCTGGTTTACCCCTACTTCACCACCGACGAGGTGGGCGGCGACCTTGCCACCGAGCAATATGCTTTTGCCGGAGGCTTCGGCAACATGCGCGGCAACTGGGTCTGGGGCGGCACATTGGCATATGCCGCGGGTTTGTATTATCGCGATGTGGATCCGCGTCCGCGCAATGTGACGGGCACCCTCGATGCGTCGTTAGGTGTGGCGCACCGTTTGTGGGGCGATTACTACGGCGGTGTGTCGGTGTCCGGCAGGAAGTATAAGCAGACCGACGATGTGGAGTTTGTGAGTGAGATGGGGTCGTCTATCCTTTATCATGCCACGGGCTTAGGCACGCATTACAGCCGCTTTGCCGGCACGGGCGACGCTGCTTATTATGACGGTTATCGCTATGGCGCTACGGTCAATCTTTATCCGCGTTCGGGGGCGGGGCTAATCGCCTCGGCGGGCTTCAGTCGCTTCACGTTCGACAAGGTGCTGACTGACCTGAACCACCTGCCGCTGTGCAGCGTGTGGCATAATGCCTTCACCGCTCAGCTCGGTTATGCGCACCACACCGACCTGCACACCGCTGCCCTCGCGCTCGATTATGACTTCTATCGCCGCCACGGCAAGGAGAATATTTTTGGCGATGCAACTACCTCGATTTACCCTAAGATCGGTTACCTCGAGATGTATGCCGACAATAGTTACGGTGGCACGCTGACCGCCCTCTATGAGTATCACGATGCGCGCCGACGGCTGCTCTCTATTCAACCGGCAGCAGGCTATAGTCACCGCCGTCAGGTCTATGCCGACCCGCGCCGAGAATGGTTGCTCAATGCGGTCAACGCTCGGGTGGATGTGCGTGGGGCTGTGGCTCCGGCTGCCCGATGGTTGTTGACGCTCGATGCCGGCTATGCCTACACCAAGCCGCTCAGCTCTTCGCAGCTCGTCATCACTGACGCTGTCGCCAACGAGGCTTCGCTCATAGCGGTGACGCAGCAAGCTTATGCCAATAGTGCTCACGACAGTCAGCAGTGCACGGCTACGCTGTCGGCATTGCGCAGCCTGACGGAGCGTTATGCCGTGCAACTGTCGCTCAGTGCGTCGTCGCTGCGTTATTATGGCGGCGAGCACGATGATAGACTCACGGCTGCGGTGAAGTTCGTATTCTAAAACATTATCAAATAGCGAATTATATCTAACAACCGGCAGTGCCTCCTAACCGCGTGGTTGGCGGGCTCTGCCCCAAATAAATGCTTATATGAAGAAGCAATTTTTAACCCTCATGTTGCTGACTTCGGCAACACTGACGGCGGTGGCGGTCAACCCGATTCCCACCGACCCGGATGTGCGCATCGGTCATTTAGACAATGGTCTGACCTATTACATCCGTCACAACGAAACGCCCAAGAACAGCGTGGACTTCTATATTGCCCAGCGTGTCGGCTCGGTGAATGAGGAGGAGAATCAGCGTGGCTTGGCGCACTTCTTGGAGCACATGTGCTTCAACGGCACGGCGCACTTCCCCGGCAACTCTCTGATCTCTTATCTCGAGACCTTGGGCGTGAAGTTCGGTCGTAACTTGAATGCCTACACCTCGACCGACGAGACGGTGTATAACATCTGCGAGGTGCCCACGGCGCGTCAGTCCGCCCTCGACTCATGCCTGCTTATTTTGCGCGACTGGAGTCACGACCTGACGCTCAGCGATGAAGACATTGATGCTGAACGCGGTGTGATCGAAGGGGAGTGGCGACAGCGTTGCAGCGCGGCAAACTATCGTCTGCTCGAGAAGGCTGCCCCCATTATCTACGACGGCGGCATCTATGGCAACCGTCTGCCCATCGGTTTGATGGAGGTGGTGAAGAACTTCGCCTACGACGATTTGCGCAGCTATTATCACCGCTGGTATTACCCCGAAAATCAGTGCATCATTGTGGTGGGTGACGTTGACCCGGACTACATCGAGTCGAAGATTAAGAGCCTGTTTGCCGACGTGGCTCGCCCCGCTCAGCCAGCCACTCCGCCGCGCTACACTATTGCCGACAACGAGCAGATAATCAGCACGGTGCAGACTGACAAGGAACAACCCTACACCATGGTGCAGCTCTATATTAAGCATGCCGACTTGCCCGACGACGAGGTGAACACCATTCAAGAGATTCGCCACGATTATGTCAAAGACTTGGCGATGAGCATCTTGGCGGCTCGTTTCGACGAGTTGGAACAGCAGGAGAATGTGCCCTATACGAACCTCGGTGTGGGCGATATGAAACTGATGCTTTCAAACACCTGCCAGGCCCTGTTGCTGCGCGGGCAGGCTAAGAGCGGCGAGGCATTGCACTGCATGACGGTCTATGCCACCGAGCTGAAGCGCGCCGCCCGCTATGGTGTGCTCGACACTGAGTTGGAGCGCGCCAAGGTGGCTGTGCAGGCTGAGATTGATGCCGACTATGCTGACCGTGAGAAGACCACCAACACGCAGTATGCGCGCCTTTATGTGCGTCATTATTTAGACGGCGGTGCGCTGCCTTCTGCCGAGGCTTATTACAAGATGATGAAGGGCGTGGCTGCCGGCGTGAAGGTGGCTGACGTGAACGATTATCTGCGCCGGGTGGTGAGCATGGATGGGCATAACGTGATTTGCGTGGCTTATGCCCCCGAGCATGCTATTGATGCCGACCTCACAGATCAGGCATTGGCAGATGCTTATATGGCGGTAGACACGTTGGCTTTGACACCGTGGGTGGATAATGTGGTGACCGGCGACCTGATTGACAAGCTGCCTGCTCCGGGCAAGATTAAGCGTGAGCGTAAGTTGCGTCAGTTCGAGGCAAAGGAGTGGACTCTCTCGAACGGCATCAAGGTGATTGTGAAGAAGACCGACTATAAACCGAACCAGGTGTTGGTGGGTGCGTATAGCCCGGGTGGTTTCTCGCAGAACTTCGACCCTGCCGATAAGGCTAATTATAAGATGGCAGACGAGGTGCTCTCCGTGTCGGGCTATGGCAATTATTCGTCGGCTGAGCTGCGAAAACTGCTTGTGGGCAAGACGTTGCGCACCAGTGTGCAGATTGACAATATGTTTGAGACGCTCGAGGCAAGCACTACGCCCGGCGATCTTGAGACTGCCTTCCAGATGCTTTATCTGAAAGCCACGGCTCCTCGCCGCGATGATGTGGCTTTTGCTAACCTGATGGCAACGACGCGCACCCGCTTGGAGAACCGCGTCACGAATGCCACGAACGCTATGGGTGATTCGATTCACACCTACGTCTATAACCGCCATGTGTTTGGCTCGAAGTTGCAGGTTGAGGATTTGCCTAATGTGGACTATGACAAGATCTTAGCCATGCACCGCGACCGCTTCGGCGATATGTCGGACTTCACCTTTATGGTGATTGGTAACTTCGACGAAGACTCGCTGCGAACCTTTGTGAAGCAGTATGTTGCCACACTGCCTGCCGCCGGACGCAAGGAGCAGCCGCGCGACGTGGATTATCGCTATGCTCAGGGCAACATCGACCGCCATTTTGCGCAACCGATGGAGACTCCGCAGTCTATTGTCTATACGTTCTATAGCGGCGCGTGTGACTATAATGTGCACAATGTGGTGCTCGCCTCTGCTTTCGGTCAGATTCTCTCGTCGAAGCTCTATCAAGACATTCGCGAGGCGCGCGGCTGGACCTATGGTGTGAAGACCCATTGCTCGGTGTCGGCGGGAATGAACGGCTCAGACCCCGCGCTCTTCATCTTGCCCGTCTACATTCGTGTGGCTCCCGAGAATGCCGACTCGACGCTCGCTATTGTCGACAGCACCATCAGCGCTATGGCTGACGTGAACTCGATTACCGACGAGGAGGTGCTGAAGGTGAAGCAGTATATGCTGAAGAGCAATGAGCAGAATGTGAAGGATAATGCCTACTGGTACACCGTGCTGAAGGCTTATGCCCGCTTCGGCAAGGATATGAACAGCGGCTTTGTTGAGGCAGTGAATGCCCTCACACCTCAGGCGGTGGCAGACTTTGCACGCACGCAACTGAAGCCTACCTCGGTGATTCACCTCACGATGAACCCCGAGTGACGGGCGAGGGGGGCTGGCCACAATCGGCTGCCCGCATTCCCACCCTTTTGGCACCCGCATTTGCCTCGGTTTGGCACATGCGGGTGCTTTATTTTTGCCTCTCCACAAGGGCTATGCCCCTAAGAATGATAAAAATGTGGTCTGTGAATTTGCAACTTGCGTCAGTTTGCCTATCTTTGCGCAATACTACATAAACAATCATGGCTAAAAAAATTGAAACTAAGAACCTCTGGCTGGTCAACACAGCGTTGACGTGTGCCGGCGGTCTGCTCTACTTGCAGCTGAAACAAGCCAGCAAGAATCCGCGTAAGACCAGCGAGAAGACGCTGCGATCAATATTAGAATACGCAAAAGACTCGGTGTATGGTCGCGAGCACCATTTTGCAGACATCCTTAAAGCTAAAGACGACACAGAGCTCTATGAATTGTATGCTCAGTATGTGAAGCCTAATGACTACGAAGACCTGCGCCCCTATGTGGAGCGCCACAAGCACGGCGAGGCTGACGTGCTCTTCCCCGGCAAACCGGTGATGTATGCCACGACTTCGGGCACGACCAGCCAGCCTAAATGGATTCCCATCACCCGCACTTATCTCAAGAATGTTTATGGCAAGATGACCAAGGTGTGGCTCTTCAACTTCATCAAGAACCGCCCGCACGTCTTCGAGGGTCCCATTGTGTCGATTGTGGGCAAGCGCATTGAGGGTTATGCCCCCGACGGCACCGTGTTCGGATCGGTGTCGGGTGTGACGCAGCAAGATGCTCCGCAGTTCGTGAAAGACCTTTATGCTTCGCCCGCCGAAGTCTTCGCCATTGAAGATTATAAGGCACGCTATTATGCCATCATGCGTATGGGCATTGAGCGTAACGTGCATCTGGTGATTACGGCTAATCCATCGACAATCGTCGAGATGCAAAACAATGTAAATCAGTTCTATGATGAATATGTTAACGACATAGAGCACGGCACGATGAGCGACAAGGTGGACATTCCGGAGAAGATTCGCGCCGCCATCGCTCCCTGCCTCAAGCCGAACCCCGAACGTGCTGCCGAACTCCGTGCCTTGAAGGCAAAGTATGGCACCGTGCTGCCCAAGCACTACTGGCCCGACTTGCAGATCCTCACCACCTGGAAGTGTGGCAACACGCGTGTCTATCTCGACAAGTTTAAAGATTCCTTCCCGCAGGGCATGCTCCACCAGGAGTTCGCTTATTTCTCGAGCGAGTGCCGCTTCGGTTTGGTGCTCGACGATACGCTCAACACGGTGCTCTTCCCTCACTACCACTTCTATGAGTTTATTGCCGAGGAGGATTTGGGCAAAGAGAATCCCAAGTTCTTGCGGCTGCATGAGCTGCAGTGCGGCAAGCGTTATTGCCCCTATGTGACGACTTTTGCAGGTCTCTATCGCTACAACATGAACGACCTTGTGGAGGCGGGTCCGAGCTTCGGCAATACCCCCACGGTGCACATGATACAGAAGGTGAACGGCATCGTCACCATGACGGGCGAGAAGTTGCACGAGCGTCAGTTTATCGAGGCTGTGCACGACGCTGAGGTGGAGACGGGCTTGAAGACGAAGTTCTTTGTGGGCTTTGCCGAGCTGTCGTCGTCGTCTTATCACTTCTATTATGAGTTCGTCGATCAGAACATCACCCAGCAGCAGGCTGACGACTTCACCGTGGTGGTGGACCGTTTGCTGAAGGAGAAGAATATGGAGTATGATGCCAAGCGTAAGTCGTTCCGTGTGAAAGACCCCGTCGCTCACATCTTGGTGGCTGACTCGTTCGAGAAGTTTAAGGCTCGCTGCATAGCCGAGGGTGCTCGCGACGGTCAGTTTAAGCTGAACCTGTTGCTGCAAGATGAGCCGCGCCACGCTAAGTTTAAAGACTTGGTGAAGCAAGCGTAACCCCAAGACAACCCTATGAAGTTAGATAATGTGCGTGCCGTCGTCTTCGACCTCGACGGCACGCTTTATGACTCGCGCCGCTTGCCTTTGCACCTTATTTGCGGCGACCTGCGCAATGCGCTCACTTTGCGTGCCGAACGCCAGGCGCGCCACGCCTTGGCGGGCAAGGAATTCGACACACCCGAGGCTCTGATTGAGACCCTCTTTGCCGATATTGCCGAGCGCCGCACCAAGCTGCGCACCAAGCAGGTGGAGAAGTGGTATTTGGAGTGTTATATGCCGCTGATGATACACGTGCTGCGCCGTCACTATAAGGCGCGTCCGCACGTTGCCGAGTTAGTGGCTGCACTGAAGGCTCGTGGCATCAAGGTGGCGGTGTTTTCTGACTACGGCACTGTGGCTGATAAGCTGCGCGCCATAGGGCTTGACCCCGACCTCTTCGACCAGCTTTTCGATGCCTTGGCTTTGGGCGGCTTGAAACCGTCGGCACGCACGTTTAATCGCGTGGCTGCGGCATTGGGTGTTCCGCCCGAAGAAATCTTGATGGTGGGCGATCGACTCGACACCGATGGTGCAGGCGCTCAAGCCACGGGCATGCAGTTCGTGCATTTGCAGACGCGCAAGAAGCAGCTCCCGCATGAGGGCATTGAGATGCATCCGTGGGAGGAGCTTTGCAGTTTGCTGAAATAACCATGCACCTTTGTGCCGTGTTCCTTACTGAAACAAACATGCATTCCTAAGCTTGTGTTCCTCACAAAATAAATATGCGCCCCTTGAGCCGTGTGACTCAAGGGGCGCAGTTGTGTGTGTTACAGGGGTAATGGAAATTATACTAACAAAGCTCCTACAAGGGCAAGGATGGCGTAGAACTCGGGGAAGGCGGCATAGATCATCGTGTTGGTCATCACGTCGTGACCTTGTGAGATGCCGATGATGCCGTTGGCGCAAACCTGACCCTGACGAATGGCGGAGAAGAGGCAGACAAGCCCCACACCAAGACCGATGCCAAACATCAAGGCTCCGTTGGTCTGCACCTTGCTGAGCGACATCATGAAGGCGATGAAGCCATACAGACCCTGGGTGGCGGGCATGGCTGAGAGCACCATGTAGCTCGACGATTTGCCGGGGTTCTTTTTGAGTGCCCCTTCGGCTGCATTTGCGGCGATGGAGGTGCCGTAACAACTGCCAATGCCTGCAAGACCTAACATAAGGCCTAAACCGATGTAACCTAAAATTTCATTCATAACGTTGTGTTGTTTAATGTGTTATTTTTCTTTGTTTATTGATTCGATATTGTTTGCTCTGTTGTGCAGGGCTTGTCTTTCAAAAGTCGTCAGCTTACTTCTCGCGGTCGCTCAATGCCAAAGGGGTGTAAGCCTCGCCCTTGCCGTCGTAGCCGGAGTTTTTGAAGTATTCTACGAACGTCAAGCGCAGCGGGTGCACAAAGGCACTGAGGCACGACATGGCGATGTTGAGCGTGTGTCCGAAGACTAAGATGAGACCGCAGGCAATCCAGCCCACCAAGGCTCCACCGAAGCCCGAGATGCCGGCAATAGCGCCGTCGCGGGCCATGAAGGCTAACTGGTTGAAGACGCTGCCGAGCATGGCTCCCGCCAAACCGAGTGCATAGAGGCGCACATACGACAAGATGTCGCTGAGCAGACCGGTTGCCATGCTATAGGTATCCCACAAGCCCACACCGATGTTGAGGAAAACGTTGCGGCGCAGGTTGTTCAACAGATAGATGCCAATGGCGGAAACACTGCCGATGATGATGAACGACCACTGCGTCACCTCTGCCGAGATGAGGCGGAAGAATGAGAGACTGCCCACCGTGATGCCACCCACCACGAGGAGCATCCAGCCCCACGCGCTGAGTGCCTCTTTGAAGCCGTAGCGCAGTGTCTGACCGATGGCTTTCACCACCATGGCGAAGCATACGTGCACCACACCAATCAGCAGCGCGAGCACCATCTGGCGGTCGAACTCCGTGCCGTCAATCTTGCCCACCACCATCCAGCGCTTTACGCTTTCGGGCAGGTTGAGGTCGAAGAGGCTCACACCGAAGCAGGTGCCGAGCAGCGCACCGATGATGGTGGTTGCCACGCCTAAGGTAATCACGAGGTTCATCATGCCGTGCATCTTGGGTTGCACTTTGCGCTTCAAGAAGATGCCTAACAAGATGAGTAACACACCATAGCCCGCATCGCCCATACAGAACCCGAAGAAGAGGGTGAAGAACGGCGCAATGAAAGGTGTGGGGTCGAACTCGCCATAGTCCGGCATGCCATACATGCGCGTCAGCACTTCATACATGCGGGCGAAGGCATTGTTGCGCAGCTTGATGGGGGCATTGTCTTCTTTGTGTGCGGGGCGAGAGGTGAAGTAGAGTCCGCTGATGGCACGCAGTTTAGCGTCGAGTGCCTCCTTGTCGCGAGTGGGCACCCATCCCTCGAGCAACATCACGCGCCCGGCTGCCTCGTCGGCGGTGGTGAGGCGCACCGACTGCAGGTCGAGGTGCTCGCGGCAGCTGTAGCAGGCATCTTCCATCTCGCGATAGTGAGCCAAGGCGAAGTCGCCTTGTTTGATGCGCAGCTTCTTGAGGTCGTCTTTGGCGCGCGTCTGCAGCATGATGAGCGTAGACTGCGGACTGGGTCCCAAGTGCACCTCGTTAGCACCCGGCAGAGCGGTCAGCTCGTCGGCAGAGCGCGTCACGGTGATGAAGTAGACGAGTTTCGGCGTGCGGTTGATGACCGTGGCGTGATGCTCTTTCGTCCACTCGGGGCGCAAATCCTTGGGCGAAACCGTCCAGAACCGCACCGTCCACCCCGCCATAGTCAGCTTGTGAATGCTCTCAAAACTAAAGTCGCCCCACGGGGCCACAGCCTGTATGTCATGCTCCAAGTTTGCCATGTTGCGTTGCTCTTCGGCAATCTGCGAGCACAAATCCTGCCAAGCCACCTCAATGCGCTCCACCTCGTAGGTGATGCCTTGGGGCAGTGCGGGCAGTGCCTCAAGGTCTTCTTTCTTGAGCGTGGCGCGCATCTGTTCGAGCATCAGTTCATAACGTTTGCAGCGCGCCATGTCGGCCTGGAAGTTGCTGTCGTCGGCGGGATTAGCCGTGCCGGTAGGGGTGACGTGCAGCACGCCCAAAGCCTGCAGCTGCGTCAAGAACGACTCGTAGCCGGCGGTATGCACCAAGAAGGTGTAATGGGTCATCTTCTCAATCATGATAACACGTCCTCCTTGCCGTGATTATTGGGGGTATCGATTTCCGTTTCGCGCAAGAAGAACTCGCCGTCGGCATCGCTGTCGTCGGTGTCGGCATTGCCCAGCTGCGAGCGGTGACGCTCTTGCGAGGCGCGCATAATCTTCTGCGAAGACTTCGAGAGGCTCTCTTCATCTTCCATAAAACGCTTAATCTTGCGCAAGGCATCCTGATAGCCGGGTATCTGCACCTTCTCGAAAAGGTTGACCTTCTGTGTCGTCTTCTTGCGTGCAAACTCCAGGAGCCCGAGGCGGCGCGTCACCAGGTCGTGCTCTAAGCCCGTGTGCGCCAATTCGCGCAGCACCTGCACACCGTCGGCGAACCAAGCCGGGGCATCGAACATGCTGAAGGGTGCAATGGCGAAGTCTATGCTGTCGAGCACCGGCACCAACACACCCGCTATCTTGCGGCTGCGCAGATGCACATCGCTGATTGAGATGAGCGACGCGTCAAACTCATTCCACAGCGCGCGCATAGACTGATAAGCCTTGATCTGTTCCTCCAATTTCAAGTCTAATGCCACCGCCTCGTCTTTACACTTCTTCACCTCCATGCGCAGGGCACTCTCCTTGCTCTTCAGTGTGGGCAGGGTGCGCACGCGCATCTTGAGGTCCTTCTCAAGTGTTTGCAGCGATGTCTTGTTATATTGAAACTTGATCATAAAAATAATAATCTAAAGTGCTGATTAGCTGGGCCAGTATTTATCGACCAATGCGCGCTTCACGTTCACCTCTTCAGGCTTGAAGTGGGCGGCAAAGAGACTCCACACCTTGTCGAGCATCTCGTTGGTGTCGAGGTTTACGTCGATGGCGAGGATGTCGTTGGCATATTCGCGGGCGAAGGCAAGGCAGCGTTCGTCGTAGTTCGTCAGGTCGAAGCCGTTCTCGCTCTTGGTGCGCGCATTGGTTGCGTCAGAATAGAGGCGCACTGCGGCATTCATCACCTGCGGGTGGTCTTCACGCGTCTTCTTGCCCTGCACCAACTGTTTCAGTCGCGACAGCGAGCGGAAGGGGTCCACGATGACCTTGCCGATCTCAGAGTCGCGGCGAAGATAAAGCTGCCCTTCGGTGATGTAGCCCGTGTTGTCTGGCACGGCATGAGTGATGTCTCCGCCCGACAAGGTCGTCACGGCTATGATGGTGATAGAACCGCCCGAGGGGAACTGCACCGCCTTCTCGTAGATCTTGGCGAGGTCGGAATAGAGCGAACCGGGCATAGAGTCTTTTGAGGGAATCTGATCCATACGGTTCGACACAATAGCCAACGCATCGGCATACGAGGTCATATCGGTGAGCAACACGAGCACCTTCTCGTTGTGCTTCACGGCGAAATATTCGGCTGCCGTCAGCGACATATCGGGAATGAGCAAACGTTCAACGGGCGGGTTCTCTGTGGTATTGATGAAGCTGACGATGCGGTCTAACGCACCGGCTTCCGAGAAGACGTTCTTAAAATAGAGATAGTCGTCGTTGGTCATACCCATGGCACCGAGAATAATCTTGTCTGCCTTGGCGCGCATTGCCACCGTTGCCATCACCTGGTTGAAGGGTTGATCCGGGTCGGCAAAGAAGGGAATCTTCTGACCCGACACGAGTGTGTTGTTGAGGTCGATGCCGGCGATGCCGGTGGCAATCAACTCCGAGGGCTGCTTGCGGCGCACGGGGTTCACTGACGGACCACCAATTTCCACCTCTTCACCCTCAACCGCGGGACCGCCGTCGATGGGTTGACCAAAGGCGTTAAAGAAGCGACCGGCGAGCTGCGGACTCACCTTCAGCGTGGGGGCTTTGCCCAAGAAGACCACTTCGGCATTGGTACGCACACCGCCGGTGCCGCCAAACACCTGCAGGGTCACCTCGTTGCCCACCACCTTCACCACCTGGGCGAGCTGCCCGTCGATGGTTGCCAACTCATCGGCACCTACGCCTTTGGCGCGCAGTGTGACCGTAGCCTTGGTGATGGCAGAGAGTTTGCAATATATCTTTGTGAATGCTTTCATCTTATAGGGGTTATTTATAAGTGCTTATAGTGTGAATTAACCAAGCGTTGTCAGGGCGCTAAGCTCGTTGGTTCTAAGCCTGTTTTAGCAAATTTTGTGTATGCTTATGCCAAGCTCGTTTGAGCCGAGCCAAGAAGTTTGAGCCAGTCGGCTCACTCCGAGCCCTTTTCGCTGAGCATAGCTTGGATGTCTGCCTCATACTTATAGAAGTCGGCGGACTTATATTCGCTGTAGTTTTGCTGCTTGCACAGGTTGATGAGCTTCTTGAACCACTCCATCACCTCGTTGAAGTCGCGGAAGGTGAAGTTGCGGCGGCAGATGCCGGTCACCAAGTCTAAGATATACTCTTGACGCTCCAGCGGAGTCACAGAGTCCACCTTGTCGAAGGCATCTTGTTGCAGCACCACATAATCAATCAGTTCCGACTTCCAGAACACCACGTGATATTCGGTCGGCACACCGTCGTCGCCCAAGATGTTTATCTGTTCGGCAATCTCTTTGCCGCGCAACAGACGTGTCTTGAGGTCGTTTACCTTGGCAATCCACTCATCGGAAATTAATTCGGAGATATACTTTTGGAACTCAGGATATTCCAGGTATTTAGAATAAGAGTCAATCGGGTTCACGGCGGGGTAACGCTTGCGGTCGGCGCGCTCCTGTTCCAGAGCATAGAAGCAGCGAGCCACCTTCTTTGTGTTCTCCGTCACAGGCTCCTTCAGGTTACCACCGGCGGGCGACACTGTGCCGATGAAGGTGATAGAACCCTGACCGCCGTTGTTGAGCTGCACATAGCCTGCTCGACCATAGAAGTTGCTGATGATTGAAGAGATATCCATCGGGAAGGCATCCGGACCCGGCAACTCCTCCAGTCGGTTGGACATCTCGCGCAGCGCCTGAGCCCAGCGTGATGTGGAGTCGGCCATCAGCAGCACGCGTAGTCCCATCGAGCGGTAATACTCCGCCATCGTCATAGCCGTGTAGACTGAAGCCTCGCGGGCAGCCACCGGCATGTTAGATGTGTTGGCAATGATGATGGTGCGCTCCATCAGCGAGCGTCCGGTGTGCGGGTCAATCAGTTCGGGGAACTCGGTGAAAACCTCCACCACCTCGTTGGCGCGTTCGCCGCAGGCAGCCATAATCACGATGTCGGCCTCAGCCTGCTTTGAAATGGCATGCTGCAACACCGTCTTGCCCGTGCCGAACGGACCGGGAATGAAGCCCGTGCCGCCCTCCACGATGGGGTTCAGCGTGTCGATGGTGCGCACACCCGTCTCGAGCAACTTAAACGGTCTCGGCTTCTCCTTATAGAGGGTCACCGGCATCTTCACGGGCCATTTGATGGTCATATCCACCGCCGTTTCGTTGCCCTCACTGTCGAGCAACACGGCAATCGTGTCGAGCACGGTATATTGTCCGGCGGGGACGATGCTCTTCACCGTGTAAGAGCCTTTCAGTGTGAAAGGCACCATAATCTTGAGCGGCTGGTAGTTCTCTTCCACCTTGCCCAAGTAGTCGGCAGCCTGCACGGTGTCGCCCACATGCGCCAAGGGTTCAAAATCCCACTTGCGTTCCGTGTCGAGGGGGAAGTTCGACTCGCCGCGCTGCAAGAACACGCCGTGCAGTTTGTCGAGGTCGTTTTGCAGACCGTCGTAGTTATGCGAAAGCATGCCCGGACCTAACGTCACCTCGAGCATGTGTCCGGTAAACTCCACCGGGTCGTCAATCTTGAGTCCGCGGGTGCTTTCAAACACCTGCACGTAGGCATTGCTGCCGGTCACCTTGATGACCTCAGCCATCAGCTGCACGCCGGCGGTTGAGATGTAGCAGATCTCGCTCTGTAACACGGGTCCGTCCACCTCCACCGTCACCAGGTTGCTGACAATGCCTTTCACTAATCCTTTTGTTGACATATATTTGTTTCTTTAGTTGCTGTGTGATTATTGTGCAAGACGCTATGCGCCAATGCTTAGCGCACCAATATTATTGCTGAAGCTTTTGTAACGCACCCTGCTTACTGCTGATGCTCTTGCAACGCTCCTTGCTTCAAGGCTTCCACCATTTGGCGCAGTTTAGCCTCGCCGGCAGCTTCGTCCAGGCGTTGCCAACGGCGTATGATGTCGGTCTGTACCAAAAAGACAAAGATTCGCTCAATGCCGAAGTGGCAAAGCGCTGTGGCATCGTCAAGATGCTGCCAGCGCAGAGCGTCGAGCCGGCGCTCTTTCTCCACCGCGTCAGTGCCTGCGGCAATCTGCATCACGGTGTCGAAGTCCTCGAAGTCGGCGGCAGACAAGCCCCAATTAGCTGCGTGCGACGTGCGCAGTGCTCCTGCCACATCGTCGGTGCCGATGATGTAAGGCTTGGGGTCGATGTTCAAGCGGCGGCAACTGTGAGCCGTGAGCAGGTTGCCCACGTTGCGCTCGTAGCTGAACCACTCGGCAATCACCTTGTTGCGGCATGCTGAGGCTTGCCGATAATAACGCTCTGACAGTTGACTCAGCGCAAAGCGTGAGGCAAGGTCGGCAGCAGCCTCGTCGGCTCTGTCGGCAAGTCGTTCGGGTTGGAAATAGCCCACCAAAAAGTCCGTCATGTAGTGGGGAAGCCCCGTCTCGGCATCACTGCCTGCCCGGCGCACCTCGGCAATGGCTGCGCTCAGCGTCTCACGACTGTAGAGACCTGCGGCATCCCACATCGGTTCGCTCCCTTCGCGGGCGGTGAGCAGCGCCAAGAGATTGGCATTGTCGTGCTTCAGCAGGTACAGCTCCAACAGCCGTCGGTCGCTCTCGGTCACCCGCGCCAACAGCTCCTCAATCACCTCTTGCGGGGTCATAGAAACTTGGCGGTCGCCGATGCTGATGTCGGGCAGTCCGGCTATCAGATAATAATAATTCATGGGCGTGTGGATTTACTTATAAAGCATCTCTGCTAATGCCGGGCGGAGGAAGTCGCGAAACAGCTCCTCAAACTCATTCTCGCCGAAGACAATCTTATAGGCTCCGTCGGCGGGTGCCACGGTGAAGGCATGCTTCAGCCCGTTTACCTCTTCCACCTTTATGCCCTTGTCGAGCAGAGCTTTGGCTTTGGTGGCGAAATAAGCGCGCAGCGCCTTGGCATCGTCGGTGCCAATCACAAGCTCTTCCTTCTCGCTCCAGGTGCTCACCAAGCGCAAAATCACCTCTTGCAGGAACTTTGTGTCTGCCACCGTCGCCTCGGCAGCCTCGCGGCTGGTGGTGTTGGTGATGGCGGTGGTCACAGCCGCCTTGATGGCTTCAACCGTCTGTCCGGCATAGAGCTTTAGTTCGTTCACCGTGTTGCTCTTCAGTTCGTCTTGTTCCTTGCGGGCGTTGCTCAGCAGCGCTTCAGCTTCGGCTTTGGCCTGTGCCACAATCTTGGCGGCATTTTGCTTCGCTTCGTTGACGATCACCTCGGCCTGAGCGTTGCCTTTAGCCACGCCCTCGTTATACAGGAGGTCAGTAAGTTCTTGTATTTGATTTTCCATATATATATATATATTATATGTGTAGGTTTTGTGTGCCAATCGTGTGTGTCATTGCCGCCGGTCGGCGGCTTAACCGTCACAAAGATAACCTCTTTGGTGAGGCTACAAAATAAAAACTCAGGAAAATCATTTGTTCAATTCAACAAACCGCCGCAAGCCTTCACTCAAATCTTAAAAATGCCACTTCGCACCCCGTTGCAAACCTTTCGTTCGGCATAGCGTTGACACTATAACTATGTTCCGAACGCATTGTCGCCTGCTGTTGAGCCTCTTGTGCTGCACACTGCTCACTGCCCCGCTCCCTGCTGCCGAAGTCGGTGGTGGCGAGGTGGCGGCGGGTGCGCAGCAGCGCGTAGCTGTGGTGTTGAGTGGGGGAGGAGCCAAAGGCATAGCGCACATCGGGCTGTTGCAGGCATTAGAAGAAAACGACATCCCCATAGACTGCATAGCCGGCACCTCCATCGGTGCTGTGGTTGGTGCGCTCTATGCCGCCGGTCTTTCGCCCCAAGAGATGATGCACTTGGTGTGCAGTCCCGACTTCGCCGTGTGGCAAACCGGAGTCATCCCCGACGAGCAGCGCGAATACTACCGCCGTGCCGCCTTTCGCTTCAAGAGCTTCCGCTACAAGTGGCACATCGACGGTCCCTCGGCACTCAGTCCGCTGCTGTCGCGCACCACACTCATCGACCCCTCGGCAATGAAGTGGGGAGTGATGGAGGTCTATAGTGCTGCCGAGTTGGCTGCCGCCGGGCAGTTCGACAGCCTCTTCGTGCCCTTCCGCGCCGTTGCCTCAGATGTCTGTGCCAAGCGGGCGCAGGTGTTTCGGTCGGGCAACTTAGGCGAGTCGGTGCGTGCCTCGATGGCATTCCCCTTCGTCTTCCAAGCCCCCGAAGTCGATGGGGTGCGTTACTACGACGGAGGCATCTACAACAACTTCCCGGTCGATGTGGCGCAGCGCGAGTTCGCCCCCTCTTTTGTCATTGGCTGTGTGGTGGCTGATAACCCCGAGTGCCCCGCCGACGGCGACCTCATCGGGCAGTTAGAGCAGATGGTGGTGCAGCGCACCGACTATCACATTGCCGACACCTTAGGTGTGTGCATCAGCATCCTGCAACCCGACGTGGGGCTGTTAGACTTTCGTCGAGCCGAGCGCATCTACTCCGTGGGCTACGAGGCGGGGCTGCGTTATGCCGACAGCATCCGCTCGCGCCTCCCCGCCACGCTCACCCGTCAGGCAGCCGTGGTGGAACGTCGGCGGCGCAGCTATCGTTTGTCGTTGCCCCCATTTGACATCAGCGCTGTGCACGTCACGGGGGTAACCCCGGCGCAACACACTTTCGTGATGCGCCACTTCGCGCACCCGGCACTCGCCTCGCTGCGCAGCGGCTACTATCGCTTGGCTGCCGACGACCGCATCACCGACCTCACCCTGCGCCGCACCACCGATAGCCTCCACCGTCAGCACCTCCACGTGGGCATGCGCGTGCGCCGACACTTAGACCTCCGCCTGGGCGGACTCCTCACCACCCTGCGTCACAGCCGACTCTACCTCGGGGCGGGCTATCGCAGCCTGCACAGCTTTGCCGGCAATGCCGACATCGACGTGCAGCTTGGCGAGAGCTACCGCAGCGCGTTAGCTACCCTGCGCGCCGAGGTGCCCACCCGCTACCCCTTCGTAGCCACGTGGCGCGTGGGGTGGAATGAGCAACGCTATGCCCGCCGCGACTTCATCTTGCCCGCAGGACTAACAACCACACCGTTGCCGCCGGCGGTGCTGAGGCGGGAGTCGGTCGTCAGTGAGTGGGCGGTGGAACTGCCTGTGGGACACCATGGCTTGTGGCGACCGCAGCTCGCCCTTGAGCAGCGCGACTACGTTGCCGCGGCGCGACTGCTGCGCTTTGGCTGCGACTTCCGATGCGGACAGATCCCTCCCGGCACCTATGCCACGCGGGGATACGACCTGCACCTCGCTCTGCTGCGTCACGCCGAGTCGGGTAGGGACGGGTGGAACAGCGCCACGCTCAGTGCGGTGCGCTATTGGGCGGTGGCGCGTCGCTTCAGTGTGGGCACCGCCCTCGAAGCCGTGTGGAGCAACCTGTCTCGCAGTTCAGACCCTTGGCGCACGTGGGCGGTGGCACCCGAGTTCCGCCCCTACGGTCACGCTTCGCAGCTCTGTTATGCCGCCCTGCGAGCCCGCCGCTACCTCGCCCCCGGGCTAAGCCCCGTGCTGCGCTTGGGCAGCCGCGGGCAGTTGCGGCTCGACGTGCATGCCTTTGTGCCGGCGGGAAGGGGGGCGGTGCTGTTGCCCGCAGCCACCCGCAGCCCCATGTGGGTGGGCGACCTCAGTGTGCTGATTCAAACCGTGCCTGCCGACTGTGTGGCATTCCTCCACCTTGGCGGGCAGCGCGGCTCCACCACCACCTTCGCGGTGGGCTTCCGCATAGGCTTTTTGCAGCCCGACAAGCTCTTTCGCCTTTGAAATGTCGGGCTGAAAACTCCGGTTGCACAACCAGGTGTGCAAAGTAGCACAATATTTCTGCTTACTGCACATTGCTAAATCGGTTTGCGTAACGGATTGTACTCACACTTTTTTGCTCTTTTCTCGCCGATTTTGTTCATAAAATGATAGAAAATGAAACAAAGTTGCGCACAAAACGCGCAAAACATCAAAAAAAATGTGAGGTTTCTTGCTTGGCGCAAAAGAATACATATCTTTGCGCTATCTTTAACCAATTAAGATACCTTTTAATATAACATAAATACACATGAATAAAAGTGCATTGCAGATCTGCCGCGCTGCCTACCAACCCAAGTTGCCGAAGGCTTTGCGCGGTGCGGTGAAAGTGATTGAAGGAGCCCCGACACAATCAGTGGACGATCAGGCTGAAATCGAGAAGTTGTTCCCCAACACGTATGGTATGCCGTACCTCCACTTTGAGTCGGAGACGGGCGATGCCGCAAACACAAACAACGAAGTTATTAACTGCGGCGTTATCCTCTCGGGCGGTCAAGCTCCCGGTGGACACAACGTCATAGCCGGTCTTTTTGACGGACTCAAGAAGTTGAACCCCGCCAACCGCCTCTATGGTTTCCTTTTAGGTCCCGGCGGATTGGTCGATCATAAATATACCGAGCTCACAGCCGACGTTATCGACGACTATCGCAACACCGGCGGCTTTGACATCATTGGTTCAGGTCGCACCAAGCTCGAAACGAAAGAGCAGTTTGACAAGGGTTTGGAGATCTTGAAGGAACTCAACATTAGGGCACTCGTCATCATTGGTGGCGACGACTCAAACACCAACGCATGCGTGTTGGCAGAATATTATAAGTCCATCAACGCCGGAGTGCAGGTGATTGGTTGCCCCAAGACCATCGACGGCGACTTGAAGAACAGCGAAATCGAGACCTCATTCGGATTCGACACCGCCACCAAGGTCTATAGCGAAGTGATTGGCAACATCGAACGCGACTGCAACTCAGCCAAGAAATACTGGCACTTCATCAAGTTGATGGGTCGTTCTGCATCACACATCGCTGTGGAGTGTGGTTTGCAGACGCAGCCCAACATCTGCATCGTGTCAGAAGAGGTTGAGGCAAGAGACTACACCCTCGACGACCTTGCCACCGAGATTTCTCGTGTCGTAGCCGCTCGTGCCGAGAAGGGCTGGAACTTCGGCACCATCTTGATTCCCGAAGGCTTGATTGAGTTCATCCCCTCTGTGAAGCGCCTCATTGCCGAGCTCAACGACCTCTTGGCTCTTCACCCCGAGCAGTTTGAAGGTCTTAATCCTGAAGAAAAGATCTCGCTCGTCAAGAAGCTACTCTCTGTCAAGAACCTTGCAACATTCGAGTCGTTGCCAGACACTGTGGCACGCCAGTTGGCACTCGAGCGCGACCCCCACGGCAACGTGCAGGTGTCGCTCATCGAAACCGAGCAGCTCCTTGCCGAGCTCACAGCCAAGAAGCTTGAACAGTGGAAGTCTGAAGGCTTGTATAAAGGGAAGTTCGCCACGCAGCACCACTTCTTCGGTTACGAAGGTCGCTGCGCCGCTCCCTCAAACTTCGATGCCGACTATTGCTACTCACTCGGCTTCACCGCTTCGCTCCTCATCAAGAGCGGACGCACGGGCTATATGGCATCGGTGAAGAACACCGTAGCTAATGCCGACGAATGGATGGCAGGCGGTGTGCCCATCACCACCATGATGAACATCGAGAAGCGCAACGGCAAGCTCAAACCCGTCATCCGCAAGGCGCTCGTTGACCTCAACGGAGCTCCCTTCCGCGAGTTAGTGAGCCACCGCGAAGAGTGGGCACTCAACACCTGCTTCGTCTATCCCGGTCCCATCCAGTACTTCGGTCCCTCGGAGGTCTGCGACCGTCCGACGCGCACCCTTCAGTTAGAACATCAGTAATCTCCGGGCTGTCATCATCCCAACCGACACCCGCCGACAACGTTAACACAAAAGCGCCACCCCGCCTGTCAAAGTGTGGGGCGGCGCTTTTAAAATAGCCGTTGCGGCACACACACAGACATACACACACCTAACCAATCCAACCATAACCAATCCTATCCACTATGAGCATGACTGTTGACTTCTGTCTCCGCCTGCTGTTGGCGGGCACCCTTGGTGCCATAGTCGGTCTCGACCGCGAATATCGCGCCAAAGAGGCGGGCTATCGCACCCACTTCCTTGTCTCATTAGGCAGTGCACTGATGATGATCGTGTCGCAATACGGCTTCATGGACGTGCTGCAAACCGATGGCGTACAGATACGTCTCGACCCCGCCCGCATCGCTGCACAGGTCGTCACCGGCATTGGTTTCATCGGAGCCGGCACCATCATCTTCCAGCGGCAAATAGTGCGTGGGCTCACCACAGCTGCCGGCATCTGGGCCACCTCGGGCATCGGTCTGGCAGTGGGTGCAGGCATGTATGTGTTGGGCATCTCCGCCACCCTCTTGACGCTGGTTGGCTTGGAAGTGCTGAGCTACTTTTTTAAGAGCCTCGGCATGCGCAGCTCCTTGGTGGAATTCAGCACCGCGCGCAAAGAAACCTTGGGGCTATTGGCTAAAAAGTTCAATACCAAAGACTACCACGTCGTGTCATACGAGATGGACGAGCGCACCTTGGGCGACGTGAAAAGCTACCACGTCACCATGGTCATCAAAAGCAAAAAGCGGCACGACGAAGACATGCTACTCTCACTTTTGCAAGACTATCACGACATCACAGTGCACCGATTAGAGTGATTTTTACCCGGTTCAGACATTTTATCATTCACCAAACGATACGACTTAGCCGTAAAGTATTTATCTTTGCCCGGCTTGAAAACATCATAACACTACTAATCGTTAACATCAAAATACCAAAATTATATGGATAAGCAGATAGATTGGGCTAATTTGTCCTTTGGTTATCGCAAGACGGACTACAACGTTCGCTGCACGTTCAAAGACGGAAAGTGGGGCGAACTTCGCGTGTCTGATTCCGAAGAAGTAAGTATGCACATGGCTGCCACCGCACTCCACTACGGTCAGGCAGGTTTTGAAGGTTTGAAGGCATTCCGCGGACGTGACGGCAAGATCCGTGTCTTCCGCATGGACGAAAATGCCAAGCGCCTGCAAAGCACCTGCGAAGGCATCATGATGGCTCCGCTCCCCGACGGTCTCTTTGAAGAGGCTGTGCGCAAGGTTGTTGAACTTAATGCTGACTACGTGCCGCCCTACGAGTCGGGCGCATCGCTCTACATCCGCCCCGTGCTCTTCGGCACCGGCGCTCAGGTGGGTGTGCATCCTGCCGACCAATATGAATTCATCGTCTTCGCCATGCCTGTTGGCGCATACTTCAAAGACGGCTTCCACGCCACACCTTGTTGCATACTCCGTCACTACGACCGTGCAGCTCCCTACGGCACAGGTCGTTGGAAGGTGGGTGGCAACTATGCAGCCAGCCTCACCGCCGGCATGAAGGCGCATGAGATGGGCTACAGCGCTGTGGTCTACCTCGACGCACGCTCCAAGAAGTTCATCGACGAATGTGGTCCCGCCAACTTCTTTGGCATCGAAGGCAACACCTACGTCACTCCTAAGAGCGAGAGCATCCTGCCCTCCATCACCAACAAGAGCTTGATGCAACTTGCCGAGGACCTTGGCATGAAGGTAGAACAGCGCCCCATGCCCATCGAAGAGCTCAACCAGCTCGACGAAGCCGGCATGTGTGGCACGGCAGCCGTCATCGCCCCCATTTCGCACATCGATGACCTCGACGAGAAGACCACCTATAAGATTCTCGACAGCCACGAACCCGGTCCCGTCTGCACGAAGCTCTACCACACGCTGCGTGGCATACAGTACGGCGACATAGAAGACAAGCATGGCTGGGTGACCATCATCAAATAAACATCATCCACACCCACACACACAGCAGGGACGCTCTGCCCACCCGAGCACGCAGCGCCCCTGCTTCTTTCACCCCAAACCGACAGCCCTTTGATTCCCTACGATTTAACCCAGATTAAAGCCTTAGTCTTCGACGTAGACGGCGTGCTCTCAGCCTCCACCGTGGCAATGTTGCCCGATGGTCAGCCCACGCGCACCCTCAACATCAAAGACGGCTATGCCTTGCGCCTCGCCGCCAAGCGCGGCTTTGAAGTTGCCATCATCACCGGTGCCCGCACCGAGAACGTCCGCCTGCGCTATGCCGGTCTGGGCATCAAGCACATCTATCTCGGTGCCTCGGTCAAGATTGAGCAGTATGCCGACTTCTTGCAGCGCACCTCTCTTACTGATGCCCAAGTGCTCTATATGGGCGACGACATCCCCGACTATCAGGTCATGCAGCGCGTGGCGTTGCCCGTGTGCCCCGCCGATGCTGCTGCCGAAGTGAAGGCTGTGAGTCGCTACGTGTCGCCCTACGCCGGTGGCTGCGGTTGCGCCCGCGACGTAGTGGAACAAGTGCTCAAAGCCAACCACTGCTGGATGAGCGACCAAGAAGCCTTCGGGTGGTGAGCCACCTATCAGTGCAGCCTCACCCCTCAAAGTCCGCAAACGTTCATCATAACACGCCCCCAAAAATCCTGCAAACATTCATCATAACTTCCCCCTATGCATATCACTAAATTGCTCCTTGCCAGCAACTCGCCCCGCAGGCGTGAGCTGCTTGGCGGCTTAGACATACCTTATGAGGTGGTGCGCCTCAAGGATGTCGCAGAAACCTATCCGCCCCACCTTTGTGCGGGCGACATACCGCTCCACATCGCCTCGCTCAAGATGGATGCTTACGACATGCCATTGGCTTCGGGCGAAGTGCTCATCACAGCCGACACCGTGGTGTGGCTCGATGGGCGGGTGATGGGCAAGCCTCACGACGAGGCAGAAGCCGAAGCCATGCTCACCGCCTTGGCAGGACGCACTCACCAGGTCTACACCGCCGTGTGTCTGCGTTGGCAGCAGGGCAGTCGCCGCTTCGTGTGCGGCACCGATGTCACCTTCGCACCGCTGAAGCCCGAACAGATACACTACTATGTGCAGCACTACCGCCCTCTCGACAAGGCGGGTGCCTATGGCATACAAGAGTGGATAGGCTACGTGGGTGTGCAGCGCATTGAGGGCAGCTACTTCAACGTGATGGGCTTGCCCGTGCAGCGACTTTACACCGAACTGCAACGCATCGAAAACGAACAGCAACGCATCGAAAATGAGTAATAACCAATCATAAATTCAATGAAGAAAACATTCTCGCATCTCGTGGGCGGTCTCTGTGCCTTGACCGCTGCCGGAGTCATCACCGCTTGCAGCGGTGGCAAGACCCTCACCATCGACGGCACTTTGACCGCAGAACTCCGCTCCATGCTCGAACCCGGCGACACCCTTGCTTGCCTCGTCACCCTTGAGGGCGACACCTTGGCGCAGCAGCGCATTGCCGACGACGGTTCGTTCTCACTCACCTACACGGTCGATGAAACTCAGCTGTGTCTCCTTGAGTTGGGTCCGCAAATCAACGGCATCATAGTGGCTGAACCCGGCAAGCTGAGCGTCTCGTTGGAAGAAGCCCAGTTCATCGCCACCGGCACACCGCAAAACGATGCCCTGACCGAGTACTTCACCACAGCTACCGAATTAGAGAACTCCACCCTGCAGCGCATCTACTCGTTGCCGCAGCCAAGCGACAGCGACTCCACGCTGACCACCAAACAGACTAACTTCTCGGCAATTATGAACGAGTATCTCGCCTCGTTGCAGCGCCTCTCAGACTCCATCTACAATGCCAACTTCGACAACGAGGTGGGTCTCTTTATGGCACTCTCGCAGATGCAGTCCATGAACACTTCGGCTGAGGTGCGCGAACGCTTTGGCGACAACGAACATGTGATGTCGTCACCCTGGGTGAAGGAGATTTTGGACGACATGGATAATGCTTCGGCAGACTTCGGTCCCGACATCGACGAGGCAGACATCATAGACAGCATTGGCGACGACACTCCGGATGACCCCGACCAGTTCTGAGCCGAAACCCACGGCAGAGAAAGTCATTCTCGGCATCGACCCCGGCACCAACGTCATGGGCTATGGATTGCTCGAGGTGGCAGACAAGAAGCCGCGGCTCGTGGCGATGGGCGCGTTGGAGCTGTCGAAGGTCGAGAGTCACTACCTGCGTCTGCGTCGCATCTTCGACTGTGTGGTTGAGCTGATTGAGCAATATCACCCCGATGAGTTGGCAATAGAATCGCCCTTTTTGGGCATCAACGTGCAGTCTATGGTGAAGCTCTGCCGCGCGCAGGGGGTAGCCATGGCTGCGGCTGTGTCGCACGACCTGCCGGTGTTTGAATATGCCCCGATGAAGGCGAAGATGGCAATCACCGGCAACGGCGGTGCCTCAAAAGAGCAAGTCTCAGCCATGCTCTGTCGCATCTTGCACATCGCCCCTGCCGATTTAGGCAAGCGGCTCGATGCCACCGATGCCTTGGGCATTGCGCTGTGTCACTTCTACGAAACTTCGCGTCCCTTGGCTTCTGCCGGTGGCAGCTGCAAGTCGTGGAAGGATTTTATGCAGCGGCATCCAGACAAGGTGCGTAAATAACCCGGTCGCGCACCCCGTTGGTGTGGCTTGATAATCAAAACGAAGGCTCTCCGCAGGGCAGACAAATTGGTCTGTGCTGCGGGGAGCCTTCGTTATTTTTTTTAGTGGGCATCGCCATAAGAGGGTCGGCATCAGAGCCGGTCAAGAGAACTTGCGCCTTCACGATTTCGGGGGTGAAAATCGAAGCATACGAGTGCACAAAACCATGTAGAAAGGCGATGAGCTACCTTAGTTAGAGTCATTTTCTTGTCTGGTTGTACTGTAAAATTAATAGAGTCGATATGAGATATTAAATATTTTCATAAATTTGCGTCGTCACACTTGATACAAATTAGGGTTCACTGAATAATTAAAAGGGCCCTTTGGCGGGGTAAGCCGCATGGC
>CAZBWT010000002.1:0-46471 GCA_964495625.1 uncultured Prevotellaceae bacterium
CGCGATAGTCTTCGCTGTTGGGGTCGTAGGCATACTGCACGTTACATTCACCCACGATGCCGATGTGGCGGATGATCTTAATGGAGAGCTCACGGAGCTTATGATAGTCGCGGTTGCTGAGCGTCTGCGACGGAGCCACAACGATGGATTCGCCGGTGTGGATGCCAAGCGGGTCGAAGTTCTCCATGTTGCAGACGGTGATGCAGTTGTCGTAGCGGTCGCGCACCACTTCATATTCTACTTCCTTCCAGCCCTTCAAAGACTTCTCTACCAAAATCTGGGGCGAGAACGAGAGGGCTTTGTTGCCTACCACCTCGAGTTCCTGCTCATTGTCGCAGAAGCCCGAACCGAGTCCGCCTAACGCATAGGCAGCGCGGATGATGACGGGGTAGCCTAAGTCTTGTGCGGCGCGACGTGCCTCGTCGAGGCTGTTGCAGGCGTGGCTCTTGATGGTGTTGACGTTGATTTCGTCGAGTTTCTCAACGAAGAGTTCGCGGTCTTCGGTATCCATGATGGCTTGCACCGGGGTGCCGAGCACCTGCACGTTATACTTCTCGAGGATGCCGCTGCGATAGAGTTCCACACCGCAGTTGAGCGCGGTCTGACCGCCGAACGAAAGGAGGATGCCGTCGGGGCGCTCCTTCTCGATGACTTTCTCGACGAAGAAGGGAGTGACCGGCAGGAAGTAAATCTTGTCGGCTACGCCTTCAGAGGTCTGCACTGTGGCGATGTTCGGATTGATGAGCACCGAGTAGATGCCCTCTTCGCGCAATGCCTTCAAGGCTTGCGAACCGGAGTAGTCGAACTCACCGGCTTCACCGATCTTCAAGGCTCCCGAACCTAACAGGAGAACCTTTTTTATCTTATCATTAATCATAACTTTTCTTGCAATTTACGGAGTGTTGTGTCAAAGCAGCGAGAAGAATTCGCCGAAGATGAAGTTGGTGTCGGTGGGACCGCTGGCAGCCTCGGGGTGGAACTGAGCGGAGAACCAAGGTTTAGATTCGTGGCAGATGCCTTCGTTGGTGCCGTCGTTCATATTAATAAAGAGCGGTTTCCAACCGGCAGGGATGGTGTTGTTATCGACTGCAAAGCCGTGGTTTTGCGACGTGATGAAACATTGGTTGGTGCCTACGCGGCGCACGGGCTGGTTGTGTCCGCGGTGACCGTATTTGAGCTTCTTGACCTGCGCACCGGCAGCAAGCGAGAGCAACTGGTTGCCCATGCAGATGCCGTAGATGGGTTTGCCGGTCTTCATGAATTCACGAATGTGCTCCACGGTGATGCCACAGAAGTTGGGGTCGCCGGGACCATTGCTGATGAAGAGTCCGTCGTAGTCGGTGCCGTCGGCATTGAAGTCGTAGTCCCACGGCACACGGGTAATCTCTACATCATACTGCAACAAGCAACGCAAGATGTTGTGCTTCACACCACAGTCCACCAAGCAGACTTTCTTCTTGCCGTTGCCATATTTGATGACCTCTTTGCAGCTGACCACAGCCACCTGGTTCACCAAGTTGGGGTCTTCAAACTCAATCTCGTCCGGCGAGTTGAAGACAATCTTGCCCTTCATTGAACCCTTCTCGCGGAGCACTTTGGTCAGTTCGCGTGTGTCGATGCCGTAAACACCAACCACCTGCTCCTCTTTGAGCCAATCGGAGAGCGAACGAACAGCGTTCCAGTGGCTGTACTCGTGAGAGTAATCACTAATCACAAGCGCACGCACATGAATCTTCTCTGACTCATAAAAAGAAGAAAGCCCGTTGGCATCAAAAGAAGCCGCCGGGACACCATAATTACCAACAAGAGGGAATGTAACCGTCAAAATCTGACCGCTGTAAGAGGGGTCAGTCAGACTTTCGGGATAGCCCATCATGGCCGTGTTGAAAACGACCTCACCGCTGACGGGTTTTTCAAAACCGAAACTAAAACCCTGGAAGACATGACCGTCATCCAAAATCAGAGAAACCGCTTTTTCGTTTTGCATACTTTCTTAATGATTGATTTATTGGGTGCAAATATAGGGCAACAATTCAGAAAAAACAAATTCTGAGTTACTTTATCAGAAAACATCTTGCCTTCGGAGACGGTTTGACCGACCATAAAACGACAAAACTGGTCAAAGTTTCACTTTTTTATCCTATTTTTTGTCACATATTGCGCTATTTCTAACATTTTATTAGTATATTTGCGGCATCAGAAATACATTATGTGAATATTAGGCATTATCACTTAGCTCATCGCATTTATTCTATCCGACCAACTTTCCCGATTTCTTTACGACATTATTTAGGACTATCGCAAGCGAATATTGTTACGAGGTGTTTATGTGAAACGGACTCGTTCCGCAGCGACTTGTAAGACGAACGTATGCTTCAACACGTAAGGTGAACTCACTTAAAACTATCAGACCGTTATGAAGATCGTTTGTATAAAAGGTGGCTTAGGCAACCAGATGTTTGAATATTGCCGCTATCGCGACATGCACGACCAAGAGTCGGCGGTCTACCTGCACTATGTGCACAGACTGATGAAGGCTCATGGCGGCATCAAACTTTTTGAGACGTTCGACCTCGCTCCCGTGCACGAACCGCTCGGCATTCGCTTGTTAGCTCGATTGCTGCAGGCTTGCCTCAAGGCAGGGGTCTTGCGCAAATACTGCGACGACAGCTTCGACTCATCGTGGCTCATCGACGACTATTGCCAAGACTTGCGCTTTACGCATTTCGCCGGTGTCTACTTCCGCTTCCGCGCGGAGGTGGTGGAGGCAGGTGGCAAGTATGCCCGAGCCATACAGCAGAGCACCTACCCGGTGGCACTCCACGTGCGCCGCGGCGACTATCTGTCGCCCGGCGTGGCTGAGACCTTTGGCGTATGCAGCCTCGATTATTTTCGCCGCGGCATGCGCATGGTGCAACAAAGCCACCCCGAAGCTGCCTTCTTCGTCTTCTCGGACGACATGGCTTGGGTGCGCGAGCACATCTCCGGTCAGCATGTTTTCTTCGTTGAAAATAATGGTGCCATGCCTGATGGCACCGAGATGTATTTGATGACGCTCTGCCGAGGGCACATCATCTCCAACTCAACGTTTAGTTATTGGGGAGCTTATTTAGCCTCACAAACTAATTCTATCAATATTTATCCCAAACAGTGGTTTCGTGAGACAACATGGGGAACCCCGCAGATCTTCCCGCAAGGGTGGATCGGGATATGACACCCCGATAGGGATGCCGTAGCTCCGCGCCGAAAGGCTCTGCGGTCGCACATAGCGGCGAGTCACCGCTTTTCTGAATGGCAGTTTTTTCGTATCTTAATGGTTTAGTTTAGTTTCTCAATCGCAGGTTTAGTTTCTCAATCGCAAGTTTCATGACTCAATGGCAGACGTTTTTCTTTCTTAATTGCATGTTTTAGGTGTCGGTTCCCCCCACTACCTTACCTCGAAATACTTTGGTGGTAACGGACTGACAAGTCTACCTAAACGGTGCCGGGCAGTTAAGACGAAATTCTTAACTGCCCGGCAAGGTTTTTAATGGAAAGATCCGACACTCGCGCTGTGGTGCCGGATCTTTCGGTTGATAATGGATTGAAATTAAATCGTTTCGAGGTCGGAGGCAGGGATCCATCCCACATTGCCGTCGGCAAGCTCTATCTCGAGCCACTGTCCGAGCGAAGAACGCACCTTAACCTTGGTGCCCTCGTGCAGGGTGAAGAGCTGCGTGCCGCTCTCGGCGGGTGACGAACGCACGGTGACGGTGGGCGACATGATGATGGCATGGTCACGCACCATAAGGTTGTCATATTGCTGCCCGGCATAGTTGATGGCTACGAGACACAGCACCAAGGCGATGACTCCGCCAAAGAATCCGAGGCGACGCACGCGCGAGTTGTGGAGGAAGAAGTAAAGGAACAGCCCCACGATGAAGAGGATGAAGAGGCAGATGGAGAGCCATGCCCAAGCGTCGCACGACATGCTGTTGCGCACGCTGCGGCTCCACTGTGCAAAGATGATGGGCTCGATGCTCTCAATCTTATCGACCGTGTTGGCTTGCGCCATGGCAAGGTTGTTGGCTGCATCTTCGTCAGAAGGGTCTTGCAACAAGGCGCGCTCATAGTGGAGTATGGCGCGGGCATATTGCTTGTCTTTGAAATAGGCGTTGCCTAAGTTGTAGTTGAGCGAGGCTGAGGTGCCGCACTGCTGCGCCAACTGTTCGTAGTCGGTGATGGCTTCGCCGTAACGACCCGCCTCGTAGGCTGCCGTGGCACTTGCCAAGAGCTGTTCGGGCACGAGCGCCACCGAGGTCGCTGCTTCAGCCGGTTCGCCGGGAGGTGTCGCCGTGAGGGTGTCGGTAGCAGGCTGCGTGTCGGCATCTTGGGCGCACACCGGAGCGGTGAGACTGATGGCGATGAGGAGCAGGGCGATATTCTTTAGTGTTAGCTTTTTCATACGCTTTAGTTTTTCTTCTTTAAAGAGTCTTCGAGGTCGTTGAGGATGCTCGAGGCGCGGCTGTAGAGGTCGTCCATCGCCTTGGCATCGTCAGCCGGTGCATAGCGTGCAAACTCACACGTTGAGAGCACATCGACAAAGCGGGCTGCCTGGTCGGCTGTGGCTCCGTGGTCGCACAGCTGCTGCTCGACGTTGTCACGCGACAGTTCGGACATGGGTATGGAGAGTTTGTCGCTGACGTAGCCTAACATAGACTTGTGGACTGACTCATAGAACTTGCCGACATTCTTCTCGCGGAGCGCAGCAGCTGCTTCTTTCAAGCGGCGCACCGCCACCTTGTTGGCTTTGAGGGTGCGCTTCAGCGTGAGGTCGGAGTTGAGCTTCAGGCGGCGACGATAAACGATTGCCAGCACCAAGAAGAGTGCCGCAGGCAAGATGAAACCGAGCAGGTAGCGCCACGTGCCGTAGAGCGGCGACTCATGCTGACGAAGTTCGCCGACACTGAGCGGATGGATGTAGCGCACATCGCTGCCCAACATCTTGACACGCTCTTGGTTGGTGCCGCTGAAGTCTGAGACACCTCCGCCCTGCGCACCGCTGCCGTCGGCACCCTTGTCGACGGTGAGGGTGAAGGCTTGTGTGGTGAGGGTCTTATACTGACCGCTCTTCGGGTCGAAGTAGCTCATCTCGACTGCCGGTATCTCGAAGGTGCCGGCATAGCGCGGTATGATGGTATATTCGATGACCTTCTTGCCGCTGACACCGGCAGTGGTGGCCTTAACGTTGAGGTCCACCTTGGGGTCGTAGACCTCGAAGTCGGCGGGGAACTGCGGCTCAGGGTCGCGCATGTATTTGAGGTTGCCGTTGCCTTCTATCTCAAGGCGATAGGTCAAGGCTTCGTTGGCGCGTATCTGCTCTTTGCTGAGCGAGGCTTTCATGCTGAACGTGCCTACACCGCCCAAGAATGAGGCGGGCTTGCCTTCTGGCAACGGCTTGACGGTGATGTGCTTGACGGCACTCACGGTGGGCACTTCGACGTTTTGGGCATAGTCCATCGGAAAGTCGAAGAAGCCGCCCGAGCGACGACTGACCACCACCTGCGCCACAGCAGTAACCGAAGCGGAAGGAATCTCCACCGTGCCGGCATGCTGCGGGTAGAGCAGGCTCTGCTTCAGCAGGTAGCTGCTGAAGTTGGCACCTTTGTAGCGTTCGAGTTGCGCCTGCTGATTTTCGGGCACTTCAACGTCTTGCACGGTGAAGCCCTCGAAGTCGGGCAATTTAGCATCGCTGATGTTGGTGACACGCTGGTTCTTGAAGTAAAGTTTCACCGATGCCAACACAGCTTCGCCCTCATATACAGTGGTCTTTGAGAGGGCTATGTCGAGCTGCACATCGTCTTTGCTGATGCCGCTCTGACGACTTTGTTGCGAGGTATTGCCGCCCGACGACTGTCCGCCCTGCGATGAAGCCTTCTGACTCTCGTCGGCGGGAAGCACCTTGAGCGAGACGGGCTTGCAGGTGTAGGTCTTGTCGCCCACCTTCACTGAGGCTCCGGGCAGCGTCAATGTGCCCGAGGTGGTGGCGGTGAGGTAATAGGAGTAGCTGGTCTGTATCGACGATGAGCGCTGACCGTTGATGATGGACATCGACTGCGAGGTGGAGACCGAAGGACCCGCCAAGATGCGCAGCCCCGAGACGCTCTCGAGGTCGCAACGGAAGTCGGAGCCTTGCGCATTGAGCACATACTCTACCCTGAACTTATCGCCCACCGCCACAGCGGACGGGGCACTGAGCTGCAAGGTGGTCTCAGCCGCAAAAGCGGTGAGCGTGCTTGCCATCATCACAACGGCTGTTGTGGTTATCTGTTTTGCCATATTCTGTTTCTCTCTCTGTAACGTTTACCAATCTTTATCGGTCTTCTTGCGCGATACCTGCTCCATGAGCTTCGCTTTGACCTTATCTTGCACGTTCTTTTCTTCTTGATTGGCTGCATTCAAGATGGCTTCAGCCTGCTCTTGCGACATGTTGGGTCGCCCTTGCTGCTGTTGTTGCTGATCTTGCTGCTGGTTTTGTTGTTGATCTTGGTTCTGATTTTGCTGATCTTGGTTCTGTTGGTCTTGTTGTTTATCTTGATTTTGTTGTTGATTATCCTTGTTCTGGTCTTGTTGTTGCTGCTGGTCTTGCTGATCTTTATCCTTGTCTTGATCTTGGTTCTGATCTTGGTTCTGCTGCTGTTGCAACAGCTTTGAGGCAAGCACCATGTTATAGCGGGCTTCGTCGTCGGCGGGGTTGAGTCGCAACGACTGCTTGTAGAGCTGCAATGCTTTGTCATATTGCTGCGCAGCCATGCACACGTTGCCGGCATTGTAGTAAGACCGGGCAGCCATATCCTTATTATCCGCCTTGGCGGCTGAGGCTGCGGCAGTGGTGTATTGCTTCAGTGCATCCTCCATCTTCTGCTGACGATAGAGTGAGTTGCCCAAATTAAACTGTGCCACCGAGTCGTTGGCATTAGCCTCAAGAGCCTTGCGATAAGAGATCTCGGAGTTGAGGTAATCTTCTTTGCCGTAAAGGCTGTTGCCCTCGCGGATGTACTTGCGTACCATCTTCTGAGCCGAAGCGGTTCCTGCCGACAAGGCAGCAAGCAGCATTAACGTTCCTATCTTTTTATTCATAAGTCAATCACACAATGTGTTCGCTCATATTTTAGTTTGTTCTTTTAGCACGGTGCCGTGGCGGGGAAGCTTAATCGAAGAGCTTAATCTTTCGATAGAGCGCATTGGCACGGTCAGAGAGCAGAGCATCGACGAGCAGGCAAAGGAATGCCACCCATACGAACCACTCGAATTTATCGTCATAGTCAGCATATACACGGCTCTCGAGCTCGGTCTTCTTCATGCCGTTGAGGGCATCGACGACGGCTGTGAGCGCAGCGTTGGAGTTGTCAGCGCGGGCATAGATGCCTTGTCCGGCGGCAGCAATCTCGCGCGCCATATCTTCGTCGAGACGGGTGGTGACGGTGTTGCCTTCACGGTCTTTGCGGAAGCTGCCCGAACGACCTGAACCGTCGGGCACCGGCGCACCGCCGGTAGAGCCTATGCCCACCACATGCACCTTGATGCCTTGTTCTTGCGCAGCTTTTGCAGCACCTGCAGCATCGTCTTCGTGGTTCTCACCATCAGTGATGACGATGATTGCCTTCTCCGACTCTTCGTTGGGTGTGAATGAGCGCACCGCAAGGTTGATGGCAGAACCGATAGCCGTGCCCTGAATGGAAACCATCTTTGGGTCGATGCTATTTAAGAACATCTTGGCAGAGACGAAGTCGTTGGTGATGGGGAGCTGGGTGAACGCATCGCCGGCGAAGACGATAAGCCCCACTTTGTCGTTCTCCATCTGGTCAAGCATACGCGACAACATACGCTTGGCTTTGCCCAAACGGTTGGGGGCGATATCCTCGGCGAGCATAGAGTTTGAGATGTCCAGACATACCATCACTTCTACACCCTCTTTGCGCACCGTCTCGAGCTTGGAGCCGAACTGCGGACGCGCTAAGGCGATAATTAATGCCACGGCAGCCACCATCTGTAAGATAAACTTAAAGAGCTGCTTACCCGTCGAGGCTTCAGACATCAGGGGGCGCAACAATGCGATATTGCCGAAACGCAATAGGTTGCGACGCGACAAGTGTCGCCCCACGCCATAGAGCAGTATGAAAAAGATGACAATCAACAGCAACCATAAAAGGTGCGGATTGGCGAAGCGGAAATTTTCCATCATAGATTGTTTAATGGCAGGCAGATAGCTCTGTCGCTGCCCTTGGTTTTATTGTAACGGTATGGATAGCCGTTGATGCGGCTCACGGGATGTGACGCAACAGCGTGCAACGCAGACCCACATGCAACAAGAGGAGCAAGAGTGCAGCCACGGCATAAGGAAGGTATTCCTCTTCCTTGCGACTAAATTCGCGCACGCTCATCTTGGTCTTCTCCATGCGGTCTATGTCGTCGAAGATGGAGATGAGTGAACTCTTATCTGTGGCACGGAAGTAACGACCACCGGTGGCTTGCGCCATGTCGCGGAGTGCATCTTCGTCGATATCTGCTTTCACCATCTGGCGCACAGGACGACCGAACGGGTCTGTGCCGACAACCATCTCGACCTCGCCACGCGAACCCACACCAATGGTGTAGAGGCGCACACCCATGGTGCGAGCCACCTCGGCAGCGTCGCGCGGGGCAACGTCGCCGGCATTGTTGGTGCCATCGGTAAGCAAGATGATGGTCTTAGATTTGGCTTGTCCGTCTTTGATGCGGTTGATGGCAGTGACTAAACCGTCGCCAACAGCCGTAGACGAACCGTCAATCAATTCTGTAGAAACAGACTGTATCATGTTTGCCAAGACTGCGTGGTCGGAGGTCATCGGGCAGAGCGTGTAGCTCTCCTTGCCGAAGATCACCATGCCGATGTTGTCGTTGGGGCGACCTGCCACAAACTTTGCAGCCACATCCTTGGCTGCCTCCACACGGTTCGGTTTGAAGTCGGGGGTCAGCATGGAGTAAGATACGTCGAGCGACAACACGATGTCGATGCCCTCAGTGCTGCTTTGGCTCCAGTTATCGCTGCTCTGCGGACGCGCCATCACCACAATCAGCAGGGCTAATGCCCCCATCAAAAAGGCATAGTTGACGTGTCGCAGGTATTCTTTATATGTGCGTGGCAAGGTTGCAAACGGTGCCACTGTGGGCATCTGCAATGTAGCTTCCGCTTTGCGACGCTGCCTACTGATGTAGTAAGCCACAGCTAACGGAATGCAGATTAATAACCATAAATAACCGGGATGTGCAAATGTCATTTTCCTAAATGTTATTCTTGTGTTCCCTTTTGAAATTTATTCGCCCTCGGTTGAAGCATCGGGCACATCGGTAATGGCGGGCGTAGTGTCAACGCTCTTCACCTCCACCGTCTGCGAGATGAACATCTTGGCATTCATCAAGCTGAGCTGATTCTCGTCTGCCAACGGGGCATAGCGGGCAAACTTCACAAGGTCTGCCAACTGCAACACCTGGCGCAGGTTTTGGAGCGACGAGGTGGTGATGCCGTCGGTGACACGCATCTGGCGCAAAATCTCGTCAGAGGTCTTCTCGAGCGTAGAAACCGAGAAGCGTCGATCGATATAATTGCGGAGTATGTCGGTGAGACCGGTGTAGTAACGCTTGTAATGACCGTCTTGCCACAACTTGCGAGCCTCGAGCGCTTGCAGCGCCTGCATCGCCTCTTCGTGAGGCGGCAAGAGCACTTCCGGAGCTTTCTCCTCGACCTTCACCTTGCGATGACGCGGCAGGTAGTAAGCAAACCAATAAATCAGCGCGCCCACCACGAGCAAAGCTGCCAACGGACCGAGCACCCACCAAAGATAGTCGGTCCACACGAAGTCGGGCTTTATCGGCTCTTTGATGTCACAGAACTTCTGCGGATCCACCTCCACATCGAAGGGCACCACCACCTTGAGCGCCAAGGCGTTCGTCGAAATGGTGTCGGTGCCTGCCACGAAGTCGAACGGTGGAATGTAGAGCGTGGCAGAGTCGAATGCAAAGACCTCCACGTCGCGGCGCAGGGTGATGAGGTTGCCTGAACCGGTGCGCACAGTGTCCGGCTCCGACACGGAACTGACCTCCAACTGGAAGGTCTGATCCTCGTCCATTGCGACAATAGAAGGCTGCAACTTAGGCAATACCAAAGGGGTGCCTTCCGGCAAGGTGACCTCTAAGTGAATCGTCGTGGGCGAACCGATGATGACGTAGGTCGAATCGATTGAAGCCCGAGCTGACGCACTGCTCTGAGCCCACACGGGAGCACTGCCCGCCGTAAGCAGGCATGCTCCGAGAGCTATTTTCAATAAGATATTCTTATTCTCCATAGATATACTTTCACGAGACATTCTTCTTACGTCTTGAAAGAACTGCAGTTTCATTCAACCGTAGTTACCCTCAAGAGCCACTTTCTTTCAAGCATATTCTCTTATCCACCTTTCAAGCATAATCTCTTATCCACCTCTACGACGGAACAGCTCGAGCAATGAGGGCACATAGTCTTGACCCGTGGCGATGCTCACAAAGTCCACATGACTGCGGGTGAACACGTGCTGTATCATGGCTTGACGACTCCCCCACCAGTCTGCATACGCACGGCGCGTGCGAGCCGACGAGGTGTCAATCCATCGCTCGGTGCCTGTCTCGGCATCAGCCACTTTCATCAGCCCGACGTTGGGCAACTCCGTTTCGCGCGGATCGTAGACCTGCACCGCCACCATGTCGTGCTTGGCACCGGCAATGGTGAGCGGCTGTTCAAAGTCTTGTGTGTCGATGAAGTCTGATATTAAGAAGGTGGTGCATCGCTTCTTTTGTGCGTTGCTCACATAACGAATGGCGCGCCCCAAGTCGGTGCCGCGGCGCTCGGGCTGAAACTTGATTAGCTCACTGATGATGGCTAACACATGCTTGCGTCCCTTCTGCGGTGGAATGTATTTCTCGATGCGGTCTGAAAAGAAGACCACACCAATCTTATCGTTGTTTTGAATGGCAGAAAATGCCATCGTAGCAGCTATCTCGGTGATTAACTCTTGCTTGGTCTGCATCGTGGTGCCGAACTCGCGGCTACCGCTCACGTCAATCAGCAGCATCACCGTCATCTCACGTTCTTCCTCGAAGATCTTGATGTGTGGTTTATTCTGTCGAGCCGTCACGTTCCAGTCAATGTCGCGCACATCGTCGCCATATTGATATTCACGCACTTCGGCAAACGACATACCGTGCCCCTTGAAGGCAGAATGATACTGACCGGCAAAGATGTTTCGACTCAGACCGCGCGATTTAATCTCGATCTGCCGAACTTTCTTCAGCAACTCCGTAGTATCCATAGCTTACGGCACTTCAACCTTATTCAAAATCTCGGCAATAACTTCCTCGGTCGAGAGGTTGGCAGCTTCGGCTTCGTAGCTGAGACCAATGCGGTGACGGAGCACGTCAGGACAGATGGCACGCACATCTTCGGGGATGACGTAACCGCGGTGCTTCAAGAAGGCATAAGCACGTGCTGCCAAGGCTAAGTTGATGGAGGCTCGCGGCGAAGCACCATACGAAATCATGTTCTTCATGTCGTCCATGCCATATGTCTCGGGATAACGAGTGGCGAATACGATATCTACTATATATTTTTCAATCTTCTCGTCGATGTAAACCTGCTTCACCACGCTGCGGGCATCAAGAATCTCGTTGATGCTCATCACGGGCTTCAGTTCTTGGTGGATGCCGGCGGTGAGGTGGGCATCGACAATCTTCATTTCTTCTTCTTTCTTGGGGTAACCGATCTTCACCTTCAACATGAAGCGGTCGCACTGTGCTTCGGGCAGCGGGTAGGTACCCTCTTGCTCAATGGGGTTTTGCGTCGCCATGACGAGGAATGGTTTGTCGAGCGAGAACGTCTCACTGCCGATGGTTACTTGACGCTCTTGCATGGCTTCGAGCAATGCCGACTGCACCTTGGCAGGGGCACGGTTAATTTCATCAGCCAATACGAAGTTGGCAAAAACCGGACCCTTCTTCACACTAAACTCCTCGCGCTTCTGCGAGTAAACCACCGTACCAATCACATCGGCAGGCAGCAAATCGGGTGTAAACTGGATGCGGCTGTACTTAGCATCGATTAACGATGCGAGGGTCTTGATGGCGAGAGTCTTAGCCAAACCCGGCACACCTTCAAGCAAGATGTGACCGTCAGCCAACAGACCGATCATCAACGATTCCACCAGATGCTTTTGTCCTACGATAACTTGATCCATGCCTTGTGTAAGCAGGTTCACAAACGAGCTCTTGCTTTCGATCAGCTCGTTCAACTCTCTGATGTCTACTCTTTCACTCATAGTGTTTCACGTATGTTGTATGTTTGCAGGCAGGTTCTATTCACAAAACACTGCCAATTATTAGTTAGTCTCTATTAATCAAATCGTCGATAATGAATTGAAGTTCAAAACGGTGGCAAAAATAACGGCTTTAACTAAAAAAGGCAATACATTAACAGTCAAAAAAGTTAAAAATGCCGCGTTATCTACCCTAATTGAATAGAAAACAGGCAAAAAGAGCCGACGCACAGTGGTCATTACAGCCACCGTGCGTCGTTTTTATAGCCATCTCATTGATTAGAGTCTGCTACGAATGGCTTTTGAAGCCTCCTCGTAGCCGGGTTTTTCGAGCAATGCGAACATATTCTTCTTGTATGCCTCCACACCGGGCTGGTTGAACGGGTTCACGCCCAAGATGTAGCCGCTGATGCCACAGGCACGCTCGAAGAAGTAGATCAAACGACCTAAGTTCAGTTCATCAATCTTCTCGATGGACACCTTGAGGTTCGGCACACCGCCATCTACGTGTGCAATCTGAGTGCCGAGTTCAGCCATCTTGTTGACTTGGTCTACACGCTTGCCTGCCAAGAAGTTCAAGCCGTCTAAGTTCTCCTCGTCGGTAGGAATGACCACTTGGCGATTAGGTTGCTCCACCGAGATTACCGTCTCAAAAATGGTGCGCTCGCCCTCTTGAATCCACTGACCCATGGAGTGCAGGTCGGTGGTGAAGTCAACTGATGAAGGGTAGATGCCCTTGTTATCCTTACCCTCAGACTCACCGAAGAGCTGCTTCCACCATTCAGCAAAGTAATGCAAGCGGGGGTTGAAGTTAACCAAGATCTCGGTCTTCTTGCCGGCACGATAAAGAGCCTGACGCATGGCGGCATACTGAGCCGAGGGGTTCTGCTCATAGGGCACATCCACGCCCGTAGCTTTCTCCATCTCGGTAGCACCCTTCACCAAAGCCTTGATGTCGTGACCTGCCACAGCTATTGCCAACAAGCCCACGGGTGTGAGCACTGAGAAACGACCGCCCACGCTGTCGGGAATGACGAACGTCTTGTAACCTTCCTTCGTAGCCAAAGTGCGGAGCGCACCCTTAGCCTTGTCAGTCACAGCCACAATGCGCTTACGAGCCTCGTCCTTACCAACCTGAGCCTCAAGCTGAATCTTCAGCAAGCGAAAAGCCAAAGCCGTCTCGGTCGTCGTGCCAGACTTAGAGATGTTGATTATGCCAAACTGCTTCGTCTTGAGCAGCTCGAGCAGGTCTGCCAAATAATCTTCGCCGATGTTATTGCCGGCATAGACCACCTGCGGGTTCTGCTTGTCGCCTGCCAGCTGCAAGAAGCTGTTCGAGAGAGCTTCGTTCACGGCACGTGCGCCAAGATAGCTACCGCCGATGCCTGCCACAACCACCACCTCGCAGCGCTTGCGCAGCTCGTCGGCAGCAGCCTGCAACTCGGCTAAGTCAGCCTCTGTGATAGATGAAGGGAGGTGAACCCAACCCAAGAAATCGTTACCTGCTCCCTTGCCGGACTCCAAGAGCTCGTTAGACGGTGCAGTCTGTGCGGCCACTGCTGCCAGTGCCTCGGCAGTCACGAATGACTGTGCTTTTTCAATGGATAACTTCATAGTAGTTAAATTTAATCCGTATGTTATAGGAATATATTTGTTCTCAATCGTTTTGTTCTCAATCGTTCTGCGGGTCCCCCCTACTTATTATGAGCAGGATCTACCCTCTAAATTATTAGCGAGTCTCCACCCCCACTTATTGTTGGCGGGGTTCCTCCACTTATTATTGTCGGCGGGGTTTCTCCACCTATTATTGGCGGGATACCCCACTTAACATTAGCTGAGTTTCCCAATAATTATTGGCAAGGTTCCACCCACTTATCATTGTCGGGGTTTCCCACATATCATTTTATTATAGGTGAGTCCTCCCCAACTAAGCTGTGGAGAACCGCCCCATAAGTCGGCAGTCGTTACTATCCACGTTCTAAGATTATTAGCTCAGCATATCGCTCAGTAGCTTAATCTCAACGAACGGTGACATGCGCTTATAGAGCACATTGTAGATGGCTTCCACAATCGGTATGTCGATGTTATACTGCTGATTAATCTCTTTGATGCACTTTGTGCCGTAATATCCTTCAGCCACCATCTCCATCTCGAGTTGGGCGGTCTTCACCGAATATCCCTTGCCGATGAGCGTTCCGAACAAGTGGTTGCGGCTGAACTTAGAGTATGCCGTCACCAAAAGGTCTCCCGTGTAGACCGACTCCGAAATGTGTCGATCTGGCATCGGAGCGATGGTGCTGATGAAGCGCTTCATCTCGCGAATAGCATTAGCCACCAACACCGCCTGGAAGTTGTCGCCATATTTCAAGCCGCTGCAGATGCCGGCGGCGATGGCATAGATATTTTTGAGCACACTGGCATACTCAATACCAATCACGTCGGTCGAGACAGTTGTGTGCACATAATGATTCTCAAAGAAGTCAGCATAGAGCTCGGCACGGGTGCTGTCGGTGCATCCCACGGTCAGATAGGTCAATCGCTCGTAAGCCACCTCTTCGGCATGGCTCGGACCTGCCACCACGGCAATCTGGTCATCGCTCAGATTGAAGCAAGACTTCATATACTCCGAGATGACCACATTCTCTTCGGGCACAATGCCCTTAATCACCGAGATGATAAACTTATCGTTGAGTGGTTCGGTAATCTTGCTCAAATGTTCTTTTAAGAAGGGCGACGGCGTGGCGAAAATCAGTGTATCAGCCATACGCACCACCTCATTGATATCCGACGAAAAGGCAATCTTTTCTACGTCGAAGCGAACGCTCGACAAATATGCGGGGTTGTGCCCCATCTCCTTAAACGCCTCGATGCGATCATCGCGACGCATATACCAGCAGAGTTCACCGGCATTATCCATCACGATCTTTGCGATGGCTGTTGCCCAACTGCCGCCTCCTATAATGGCTATTTTGCCCGGAAGATTCATACCTCTATAAATTCTTTCTTGTGTAATGATGAGAGAGGGTGCGACCGCAAAGCCTTTGCTCACCGCGCCCTCTCTTAAAATCTATCAATCTTCCGTTTCGGGGCTTTCGCCTGCCTGAGCCGCATCGGCGGCAGCGGCATTCACCCATTGCTCAACGTCAGTCTGAGCCGGATTCTTCAACTCGAGTTTATACTTCTTGTTCACGCCGCACACCTCCTGGAAGAGCTTGCCGGGAACTGCTGCGCCCAAAGCTACTACGGTCAGGTAGCCTGCCTTCTGCACCACGGGCACCCATTCAGCAGGCACACCCACAGCCACAAAACGCTCTGCCTTGTCGCGTCGAGCCACCTTTTCGGGCTTCATCGTGGGGAAGAGCAACACCTCTTGAATGGTGGTCTGACCCGTCATCAACATCACCAAACGGTCTATGCCGATGCCGATGCCTGATGTTGGGGGCATACCATACTCCAAGGCGCGAACGAAGTCCTGGTCGATGAACATTGCCTCGTCGTCGCCCTTCTCAGAGAGGCGCAACTGATCTTGGAAGCGCTCATACTGGTCGATGGGGTCATTCAGCTCAGAGTAAGCATTTGCCAACTCCTTGCCATTCACCATCAGTTCAAAACGCTCGGTGAGACCCGGCTTAGAGCGGTGCATCTTGGTGAGCGGCGACATCTCGACCGGATAGTCGGTGATGAACGTAGGCTGAATGAAAGTACCCTCACACGTCTCGCCAAAAATCTCGTCAATGAGCTTGCCCTTACCCATGGTTTCGTCAACCTCAACGCCGACCTTCTTAGCCACCTCGCGCATCTCGTCCTCGGTCATACCGTTAAGGTCATAGCCGGTCTTCTCGCGAATGGCATCGAGGATGGGGAGGCGACGGAAGGGTGCCTTAAATGAAATCACATTATCGCCCACCTTAGTCTCTGCCGAACCGTTGACAGCCACGCAAATCTTCTCAAGCAGCTGTTCGGTGAACGACATCATCCAGTTATAGTCCTTATATTGCACGTAAAGCTCCATGCACGTAAACTCGGGGTTGTGCGTGCGGTCCATACCTTCATTGCGGAAGTTGCGACCAATCTCATACACACCTTCAAAGCCACCCACAATAAGGCGCTTCAAATAAAGCTCGGTGGCGATGCGCAAATAAAGGTCAGTGTTGAGAGAGTTATGGTGTGTGATGAACGGACGTGCCGAAGCACCGCCGGGAATCTGTTGCAAGATGGGAGTTTCCACCTCAGTATATCCTGCCTCGTCGAGCACAGCGCGCAACGTGCGGTAAATCTTGGCACGCTTCAAGAAGATATCCTTCACACCGTCGTTAACAATGAGGTCCAAATAACGCTGGCGATAACGCAGCTCGGGGTCTTCAAAGGCATCATAAGCCACACCATCCTTATACTTCACGATGGGCAGCGGACGGATGGACTTCGACAGCACCTTTAAGGCAGCAGCGTGCACTGACACTTCGCCCGTCTGAGTGCGGAACACGTAGCCCTCTACACCCACGAAGTCGCCAATATCGAGCAACTTCTTAAACACCACGTTATAAAGCTCTGTGTGCTCGGGGTCGGGGCAAAGAGCATCACGCGACACATAGACCTGAATACGACCCTCAGAGTCTTGCAGCTCCATAAAAGCAGCCTTGCCCATGATGCGGCGCGACATGATGCGACCGGCAATGCGCACTTGGCGCGGCTCAGCCTCATCATCGCTAAAATGCTCCTTAATCTCGGTCGAATGACCGGTTACCACATATTCTTCGGCAGGATAAGGCTCAATGCCCATTCGACGCAATTCATCGAGCGAATTACGACGAATCACCTCCTGCTCAGACAATTCCAAGATATTCATCAATATAATAAATTTAATTAATTGCTTAACGATTTCCGGGCAAATGTAACAATAATATTGAAAACACGAGCCTCACGCGCAACGCAAAGATGCGAATTACCTTATTTTTTCCTCCACATATTTGCGGAGGGCATACCTATCTAACAAAAAGAGTTCATCACCCTGGCTCTCAATCATTCGGGTCTTCTCTAAGATGGTGACCGCCTTCCAATAGCCGCGCACGTCGGTCATGAGCAGTCTTGCCCACGTCTCGGGCGAAGCCTTCACCTTGATGTCGTATGACGAGCGTGCCGTGTTATTGATTAACCAAAAAGCCAAACGCCCCGCCTCATCAATCTGCATAAAGTCGTTGAGCAGCCAGCGCGAGCGCTGTGCGTGGCTCGACAGCATATTCAAGGTGTTAATCATCACAATGCGACTTTGTTGCATGGCACTGAGGAAGTCCGCCTTTTTGAGTGACATGATGCCCACCTCGCCGGTGGCGCGGATGCGGTCTTGATGATGAGTGTCGGTGCCAAACAAGAATGAGATAGGCAACGTGTGCGGTGCCTGATAATGCTGCACACACACCAACGACGTGGTGCGAGGTTGGCGCAAATCGCCCACAATGGTGGTTTGGCACGACACCTCGCCTGCCACCAAAAACAGCACGTCGGTGCACTCCTGCCCTACGTCAGCCACCGTGTCTCCACCTCGAAATTTGGTGAATGCGAACGGCACCTTTTCTAAAAGCGCAGTCAACTGGTCGTGGCTCAGTCCCTGAAAGATGGGGAGTTGCAGCACCTGCTCATACATTGTAGTTCTCATATCTCTTTTTGTTTTTCACTTCGTAGGCGAATTAGCCCCTTCGACCGACGCGAGTCGCACTCTGCGGCAGCCGTGAGGCTCTCATGTGGTGGCATCTTTTATGTATGCCACTGCATATTTATGACATGGCTAATTATGCCATGGCTTGCTCACCTTTGTTGAGCATAATCTGGAGAATCATTCTATCGACCGCCTGCATGCCGTTGCGACCAATCTCGGCTAAGTTGATAATGGTGCGATCCACATCATCGTCGATGATGCCGTCGTTCGACGACACACAACGACCCTCCATTGCCATCATGGCAGACTGGAATGCCTGGCTCACACCCGAGCTGAGTTTCAGCGAACAGCTGGGTTTGGCACCGTCGCAAATCATGCCGGTCAAGCTTGCCACCATGTTTTTGATGGCGGCCGACACCTGCTCCAACTCGCCACCCATCAGATAAGTGATGCCGCAAGCCGAACCCGTGGCGGCAATAACGCAGCCGCAGTGAGCTGACAAGCGACCCAAATGTTGCTTGATGTAGATCACCATCAAGTGACTCAGCGTCAAGGCGCGCACCAACTTCGACTCGCTGGCGCAGACATCCTCTGCAAAGACTGACACGGGCAACGTAGCGGCAATGCCTTGGTTGCCGCTACCGGAGTTACTCATCACGCAAGCCTTAGCTCCCGCCATACGCAGGTCGCAGGCGGCGCAGGTGTAAGTAACAATGCGCGGCATCGTGCTCTGACCCACCATACGCATCTCGTAGGCACCGTTCATGGTACGTCCCAAGTTGAGACCGTAATCACCATCGAAAGCTTGACGAGCTGCCGACATATTGACGCGTTCACTTTCGAGAATGAAGCGCAGGTCATCAATCGGCATCTTCGTGGCGAACTCAAAGACCTTGCTCACCGAGAGGTTGCTCCCACTCGACTCATCGGCATCGGATCCTGACAACTCGCTGCGCAAGTCGAGCAAGACCTCCTCCCCTTTCGACATATATATATAGTGAGTGTGTTGCTTGGCTATAATCACTCGTGCCACGCGGTCATCGCCGTGTGTAGTGATATCAATATAGAGGTTGTCGGTGCATTCACGCTCCAACGACAGCGAGATAGAATCCTGGGCTGCCATAAACGCGCGTGCAGCAGCAGTCTGTTCGGGGGTAATGTCACGTAGCACCTCCAACTCGAGGTCTGCCTTGCCGCCCACGGCACCAAGTGCAATGGCGGACTTCAAACCCACCATACCGCCCGAACCGGGGATACCTACGCCCATGGCATTTTTGATAATATTACCGCTCAAGCGAGCATCCACTCGCCGGGGCGTTTGTCCTAACAACTCCGTAGCCTTAGCCACCGCCAAAGCCACTGCCATAGGTTCGGTGCAGCCGATAGCGGGCACCACCTCGCGTTTGATGAGTGCTAAAATATCAGCACATTCCGATTTAGTAAGTGTCATATTTCCAATCAAGAGCAATCTGACGGCGTCTCGATCTGAGGAAAGTGGGACGTCGGTCGGTTCTTATTTGCTGCAAATATATGTGATATTTTATAACGGTGCAACTATTTTGCAGCTACATCGCACTTTTTCATTTCAAGTGAGCGGCATCACCCTCACGTTTCTCCGCCCGCAAGGGGGTGAAACACGGTGCATTTTATCTCAACCAGCCCTATTTCCGCACCAATGAGCATTTCTGTTCACGCAATTATTAGCGTATGATGGTCTTGCGATTGAGCAAATCCACTAATTTTTGAGGGCGCGAGTTTACGCAAACCGGCGCAGCCAGGCAATCTCTTCAGCCCAGAGCTCCGGTGCGGGAGTCTCTAAGATGATGGGCATATTATCGAAGCGGGGGTCTTTCATCATCCGCTCGAAGAAGGCTGCGCCAATGCAGCCGCGACCTATCGACTCATGGCGGTCAATGTGGCTGCCACACTCCCGTTTGCTATCGTTGAGGTGAATGGCTCGCAAGCGGTCGAAGCCCACAAGACGGTCGAAATCGGCGAAGGTGCTGTCATAGCCTTGGGGTGTGGCAAGATCATAACCCGCCGCGAACGTGTGGCACGTGTCAATACATACCCCCACGCGACTCTTATCGTTAACACCGGCTATGATGCGCGCCAACTGCTCGAAACGGAAACCAAGGTTAGACCCCTGTCCGGCTGTGTTTTCTATCACCGCCGTGACACCATGCGTTGCCTCTAATGCCTGATTGATACTCTCGGCAATGCGGTCCAAACATTCCTCTTCGCTAATCTTCTTGAGGTGTGAGCCGGGGTGAAAGTTCAAGAGCGATAGCCCCAACTGCTCGCAGCGCTGCATCTCGTCGAGGAAGGCGCGGCGCGACTTCTCTAACCCCTCCGCCTCCGGACTACCCAAATTAATCAGGTAACTATCGTGAGGCAGAACGTGTTGCGGCAGAATTCCCACTTCGCCTAAACGTTCACCAAAAGCTTTGATGTTTTCCTGCGTCAGAGGTTTGCTTACCCACGTTTTCTGATTGCGGGTGAAGAGTGCAAAGGCATTTGCACCTATGGCTTTGGCTGCCAAGGGGGCACTTTCCACGCCGCCTGCAGCACTCACATGAGCTCCGATATATTTCATTATTGTCTGTAGATTGAATAGTTTGTTTGCCGACAAAGGTAAGAAAATCTGCAATTCAAAAAGAACGAATGACCGAAAACGACGCATTCCGGCAAAAATATGTACCTTTGCGCAGTAATCACAGATGCGTTTAAGCGTATCACAAAGCTATCAAGCACATTACATCTTTTAAGAATATGAAACAGATTATTTCCACTGCGGCTGCACCCGCCGCCATCGGGGCCTACAGCCAGGCTGTACGCGTCGGCAATTTAGTCTTCACCTCAGGTCAGCTCCCGGTAGACCCTGCCACAGGCGCATTTGCCTCTGACACCTTTGCCGGTCAGGCAGAACAGTCGTTGAAGAATATCGGTGCCATCTTGGCTGAGGCAGGCTGCACTTTTGCCGACGTAGTTAAAACCACGGTCTTCTTGGCTGATATGAATGACTTCGCCACACTCAACGAGGTGTATGGTCGTTATTTCACCGAACCCTACCCCGCTCGCTCGGCAGTAGCCGTGAAGCAGCTCCCCAAGGGCGCATTAATCGAGGTTGAGGTCATCGCCGAGGTGAAGTAAACTCGCCGCGGATCTACCCCCGCACAATAAACACAATAATGGCAGTAAGGTGCAAAACACTTACTGCCATTATTGTTTTCTGACGCGCCTTCTCAACGAGGGCACACGCCATCTATTCAGCTTAAGCGGTTATGTATAAAACGTAGCCGCTTATTGTTTTTTTAGCGTATCACCACCTTGCGACCATTGATGATGTACATGCCGGGCGACAAGCGGTTGAGGGCATCTGCCTCATCAGCCGATTCGGCAACGGGTCTCCCCATGATGTCGAAGACCATCGACTTGCTATGGGCGTTGTCTGCCCATGCCGTCTCTAAAGCCGTCTCTCCCATCACATACTTGCCGACCTCATCGCCAAGTGCTTCGCCGCCCGTGGTGCAGGCTGTTGTGATCTTCTGCACGAGGCGGTTCAGATAATACTCCAAGTTGGTGTATTCGGTCGACTTCTCATACTGCTCGCCGGTCTTGTTCATGCCGTAGATGTCTACATAGTCGTCCGGAATGCCGTCGCCGTCGCTGTCGATGGACTGTTTGCGAATCTCGCCCGTCGTTGCGGTGAGCGTGGGCCACGGATCGGGGTGAGCATCGTCTATCATATCGTCTTGATCGGCAATGATGCCCGGCATATTGCCGCTATTGCCAAAGGTAGCAACACCGTCGCGCGTGTCACTCACCATGATGGAGTCCAAACGGTCGCGCACCAACTTATTGCTACGCACCTTGATGCAACCGGCATAGTCGAGCACCTTCTGGTAAGCCTCTTCGGCGGTGTAGGTGGTGGTGTAAGGGAAGACCAAGGGCTGTTCGGCACGCATGGTGTCTTTGGTAGCCTGCGTGTAGGTGCCGTCATTCTTCGACCCATCTATCTGGTTGTACACACCGTAGGTCCAGTTGTCGTTGGTCACGTCGCTGTATTTTGAGTTGACGTTGCCGTCCACATAATAGTCACCCCACACGTGCCACATGGCATACCACGTGTTCCAAGAGCCGTCAGAGTTCTGACAATAAGACGTTGTGCGGATGCCGGGAGCTGCGATGCGACGCTGTATGGTCGCTGCCGCCTTCTTGGCGGTTGCCGGACCCGGTTTGTAGTAGTTGTTGACAATGTTGACGTTCATACCTTCGCCGCCATAGCAGCCGTTGCCTGCCCAGTTGTAGATGACGTTATTGCGCATGTCGAGGCGTTCGTCTGTTTGAGTGCCGGGACGTGGACCAAGGCGCGGTGTACGGCTCTCATGATGGCAGAGCAGATTGTGGGCATAGGTGCAGCCCGCACCGCCCCAGTTGCCACCGTAGCCATGCGTTCCCTTAGAGTGACCGGCATCGCGCATGCTCTGCGAGATGATGCACCACTGCACGGTGATGTTCTTGCCGCCATAGACCGAGCAGCATTCATCGACACTCCAGCTGATGGTGCAGTGGTCCACAATGATGTCGTTCTTATCCATGGCACCGAGACCGTCGCCTTCGTGGTTTGCCACTTCGTAATTGCCCAAGCGGAAGCGAAGATAGCGCAAGATGACCTGGTTGGCCTTAATCGTGACCGGATAGTCGGCGATGCAGATGCCATCGCCCGGAGCCGACTGACCGGCAATGGTGATGTAGTCGTTCTGAATGTTGAGCGCGGACTTCAAGCGAATGGTGCCTGCCACGTCAAAGACGATGGTGCGTGCACCCTTCTGGTTGATGGCATAGCGCAGCATACCTTTGGTTGGGGTGTTGCTGTCTTCAAGCGTCGTCACGTGGTAGACCGCGCCGCCGCGACCGCCTTGAGTGTAGCGACCAAAACCTTCAGCACCCGGAAAAGCCGGTACACGCGTCTCTTCGGCTACAGCCGGAGCAAGAAGTAATAGCCCCATAACGGCACAAATTAAACTTCTCTTCATAGTACTTCTTTTTAATAGGGTTAGTTTGTTATGAAATTTGTAATTGTAACTGTTGTAATCAAGTTGTTGTGTTGCGCTTGTCGGATAATTGGCTGCCTATGTTCAATCGTAGCGATTATACCGCAACTATTGTGGCATGGATGATTCTTATCCCCCTCTACAAACGTTGGATTCTTGCCACCTCCTACAAACGTTGCAGTGTCACAGAGAGGAGACCAATCACAACGTCATTCGAGAGAGTTTCCACCGTCAACTGCTTCAGCGCCACATCAGAGCGCACGGGCAGGTCGAGCAACACGGTGGCACCACCCTCAATGCGACGATTGAGCGTTTGAGCATTGGGGCGATAGAATTCCGGTGTTGCCAAACATTGGCGATAGGGTGCAGGTCGGCGCAAGTAGAACGTCGGTGTGCCATCCATGTAGTCTTGCTCAATAGGCCACCACGTCTCGGGGTTCACCAACATGAGCGAGTCACTTGTGCCATCGGCATAGGTGATGCGTATCGCACCATTGGCGATGCGGCTCTGCATGGCATTGGTTGTGCCGGTCATGAGCAGATAAACATGCGAAGCCTTGCCCTGCAACGGCACGGTGGCTGAGGTCGGGAAGTTATCCCATTGCGAGGTGAAAAGCACATTCTTCCCCACACCCGGAGTCTTGAACCTTACCCCAAGCGGTGTAGGCAGAAAACCGAACTGCGCGCCGCACTTACGCAGATAACTGTCATCCACGGCAAAGGTGTCGAGCGGATGACACCACTCGCCAAAGCCCTGTGTGGGCAATGCCAAGGTGGTCTGCGCGGCTCGCGGTGAGAGGTATTGCTGATGGAAAAGTTCCGTTACGCGCTCGTTAAACGCGCCGCTAAGATCAATCATCTCGAGGCGGGTAGAGTCCACGTGCTCAAAGTAATCCATCGCCACCGAACCGAAGTCATCAGCCTCGGCAGCGGTCTGTGCTTCCACCGGTCGCCACCACGTCATATCGCCCAAACGGAGACGCTCGAACTGACCATCGTCTGAAATTTCAACCGACTCCGCCGCCTCGGCGAGCGGTGCATCAGGCAGCCATGCCACGGTTAGTGACACGCTGTCATCTGCTGCAGTGGCGGCATCGGCAGCTGAGCTTGTCACCACTTTCACCTCCACCATAGGTGTCTCTACCACCTCAGGCAGATAGTGCCACGTGAGCTGCTCGGCTGAAGCAGTCGCGCCGTTCAGTGCCACCTGCTTCACTCCTCCCCCTTGCACCTTCAAACGGAACACGAGGGTATCTGCGGCAAAGCTCTCTGCCGGACGGTAAGTGTAAGTAGATTGCAGCGCAGAGCCGTCAGTCTGCGCAATCGTATCTGTGCGAAACGCGAAGCTGTAGTCAGAAGTCGCGATCGAGGCATGCCCCCAGCTTGAAGGGAAGCCGGGCTCGAGGTAGACACGACGGTTGAGTCGGTCGGGTCGAACGCCGAACAAGCCCTGCACGATGGTGCGGGTGGTGATGCCCACCGGGTCGCCGAAGTCGCGATAACACTCCGAGCGGGCAGCGTCATAATAAGATATCTGTCCGAAGTTGCCGGGGCTTCCGCCCAAATACATGGCATCGAGCAAAGCGCTCTTCAGCAGCTTAAAGCCGTCGTCGTTGCGACCTGCCTGCCAATAAGCCAAGGCGGTGTGAGCCACCTCGGCAAGAGCTACGTTGTTGATGCTCCAAGCATAAGGCTGCCAATTCGTTGTCGAGATGGTTGCATAATTGCCTGAAGCAATGTCTTCAGCAAAAGCCGCTCGTTCAGCCGCCAAGGGGGCGGCATTGTTCGCGTCGGCAGAGAGCGAAGTCTTCACCTTGATCGGTATGTGGGGTATCTCCCGATCCACATAGCGAGTGGCACTATAAGCCTGACGCGGTGTGGCGGTTTCGCTGTCAATGGCATGATAGATGGTCCAGACGGCGGGTTGTTTGTGTTGTCGTTGCAGCCCCAAAGCATCTTGATATTCAGCCCACACACCCTTATCGCTCATCCAGAGACGAGCGTTCATGGCAGCCAATATCTTCTCGGCAGTAGCTTCATAGGCGGCTGCCTGCGCTGCATACGAAGACCCTTCAGGAGCTGACAATTCGCCCCGTTGCACCGCCGCATTGAGCAGGCGACCAATCACGGCAGCTTGCTTGTTGGCGCGATAATTATATGCTGACGAGTGAGTCACGGCGCTGCCGCTATAATAGAGCGCGTCACTTGCCCAAATGCAGCAATAAGCGTCATACAAACCGTCATTGTTCGGGTCGAAATTGCGCTGTTCCCACGCCAAATGGCGCGTCAACACGGGCCACATCTCGCGGGCATAAGCCAAATCGCCGGTCCAGTTGAAGTGCCACAGCAACTCGTCAATATACACTAAGTTCATATCATAGTGATTGAGCTTGGTCTTGTTGTTGGGCATACGACAAATGTAGCCGTTGCTGTAGATGGGCGTGCCCAACTTCTCTTTGGCGCGTGCCAGGTGCAATGCCGAGTCTTGCATCGGCTGCTCATAGATGGGTGGCACATCAGTCAACTGCGAAGCGGCATAGTTGTTAAAATGGGTGCGCGCACGGTCATGTCGCCCCACCACGTCGCCCGTATAAGCAGCGCGCCAGCCGCACAGCGGCATGCGCCAACCAATCGAACCATGCAGCCACACACCTTCTTCGCCCCAGATGGCATCGGCGGCGGTAGCCATCACACCACCCAAAGTGTTGAAGAAGGGGTCCGGTGTGTCAATCACCACCGACTCGGCTACCTGCTTGACATCTGCCGCAGCGCGCTGATAACAGGCTTGTAAAGCCTTGTCGCAGCGACGTTTCGCGTCGGTGAGCAGCGATGTGGAAGCCACCGACTCGGCATTGCCAATCATGAAATAACGCTCTTGCACGTGACCCGCTTTGCCGCTCTTCAGCGGAAGCTCAGCCACCAAGTGCTGCCCCTCAGCCTCCGCCACGGTGCGGAGTTGCGCGTCAGAGGCAAAGATGCCCACCATCTCGCGGGCTCCGCGCTTGCTCATGCTGCCGTAATTCAACCGGAACTGTGAGCCGTCTATCGTGAACTTATTGTCGCGGCAACGCGCCGGCAAAAAGTCGAAACAGTCTTTCTTATCAACGCCCATGTCGCCCTCGCGACTGAAGCGATCGTTGGTGGCAGCGCCATAACGCACCCGCAGGCTGACACCCGCAGCCACATCTTGCGTGCGCACCTGCCAAATGGCGGCATCGCAGTCATACGCAGCCATCACATCTAATTCCACCACCGGAGCCACTCGCCCCGAAGGAGAAAACTCGCGGGGAAGGGCAAAACGATAGCGTCTGTGACCGGGACTGTAGCGGCACTCAATATCCACAGCCACCTCATCCTCGGCGGGGATGGACGAGAGCGGCACCACCACCTCGTTGCCTGTCTTGGCATCGCGGCGGCATACGCTCAGCGAGACGTTGCCGCCCATATTGGGCATGTAAAGTGCAAACTCAGGTCGGTCGCTCGTCTCCACACGGAAACCCGACGCGCCGCCATAGAGCGCACGAGTGAAGCGGTTCCGCCCATTCACCGTCACAAAATCGCCGCCCTCGGGCCAGTAGTTCAGCGCGCGCGGCGCGAAGATATCCCGGCTCGACAGCGGGTCGTTCGAGGTGAACAGCTGTTGTGCCGCAGCTCCTTGAGTTGCAGCCAACGCACATAGCCCCATGCTTGAGGCAATCTGTAAGAACCGTCGATTGATATTAGTCATTGCAATGTTTTATAGTATAAGTTGTGCCAACCCCTGCTGCATGTAGTTGCGCTGCCAGTCGGCAGGGCGCAACACTGTGGTGTCCCAACGCTCTAAGTCGAGGTCGAGCGGCACACGCCCCGTCAGTTTATCGGCGGCAGTGCGACCAAAGTCGCGCTCCATCTGCTTCAGCGTTTGCACCAAATCCTCACGCGTCATGGTCGTAAACCCGCGCAACACACAGTTGGCATAAGTGCCGTGGGCATTTCCCTCGGCAGGTGTTATATATATTGAAGAGTGAGTCACATCGGTCAGCAGCTCGGTGAGCTGCACCAAAGCCCGGCGCAAATTGTCACGCGCAGCCTCGGTGGGGGCGAGATTGCTGCCTAACGACACGATTACCTCGGTCTTAGCGCAGCTCATCGCCCCAAGAGTTTAAAAAACTCCGCGCGGCGGCTCTCATCTTCGGCAAAGATGCCGCTGTAATCATAGGTGGTGGTGCGCGTATTCATCTTCTGCACACCGCGCATCTGCATACACAGGTGCGAAGCCTCCACCATCACCATCACCCCCTTGGGGTTCAGTGCCTCTTGCAGGCAGTTTTTTATCTCGGTGGTGAGGCGCTCCTGCACCTGCAGGCGGCGAGCAAACACCTCCACCATGCGTGGTATCTTGCTCAAGCCCACAATGCGACCGTTCGGAATGTATGCCACGTGCACCTGTCCGAAAAACGGAAGCATGTGATGCTCACACATCGAGTAGAAATCTATATCTTTCAGCAGCACCATCTGTCGGCACTCCTCGTCAAAGATTGCCGACTGCAAGATTACCTTGGGGTCTTCGCCATAACCATGCGTCAAGAAGTCCCAAGCCTTGGCCACCCGCTCGGGGGTGCGTTGCAGTCCTTCGCGCTGCGGGTCTTCACCGAGCAGGCGCAAAATAGCCTCGGTGTGTGCTGCTAATTCTTCAATTTTTCCCATTCAGTTACTGAGTCCATCGAGCGGGACTCGCGCTTATATCTGAACCTTTATTGTCTAAAATAAAAACTATCGAATTGCCGGAGGTTCAATCCATAGGCAACTCAATCTCATCGCGCACAATGAACATCTCACGTCCCCACGATGGGAATTCCTTCTTCAGCACCGCCATCATGGCGTAAGCCTCTTCTGACGTGCGGAAGTTGCCGGCAGTGAGGCGCCAGTTCGGGGTCTTGAAATAGACATACACATCCAAATCGGGGAACTTGCGCTTAATCTCGTACGAGATGTCGGTGGCGCGCTTCTTTGAAGCTGTTTGATTGTTGCCCGAAAAGATGCGGATGCGATAGCCCGACGTGGTGATGCGCTCCCCCTTGTCGCCCTTAGCGGAGTTTGTGGCAGCTGCAGAGGCGGCATTGTTGACAGCAGGCTGCAACAACCCCTCGATGCGAGCATCTTGATGTATTGACACCCTGCCCGAAGCCGCCAAATGGGCACACATCGAAGTGCGGGGTTGTGAGGTAGCCTCACCGGCACTCTGGGCGCGCAAAGGCAATGCCACACAAACGGCAAAACAGAGAGCACAAAGCTGAATAAAAGACTTTGTCATAAACAAACCATAAATAACGGAGAAAGGGTGGATGGGCTCGAGCAGCACAGCAGAGCGGTGCCAAGCAGTCCCCATCCATCCCATTATACTAATATCGGAGCGATTACTTCCAAGCCTCAATGATGGGCAAGAAAGTCTCAACCTTCAAAGCGGCGCCACCAATCAAGCCACCGTCGATGTCGGGCTGAGCAAAGAGTTCGGGAGCGTTGCTACCCTTGCAGCTACCACCGTAGAGGATAGAAGTGTTTTCAGCCACCTCTGCGCCATAAACGGCAGCGATGCTCTGACGGATGAAGGCGTGCACCTCTTCAGCCTGTTCAGCCGATGCGGTCAAGCCCGTGCCAATGGCCCAAACGGGTTCGTAAGCAATAATCACCTTGCCGAAGTCAGCGGCAGAAAGACCGTAGATAGCCTTCATCTGCTGCTCAATCACAGCCTTAAAGGTGTTGTTCTCACGCTCTTCCTTCACCTCGCCCACGCAGAAGATGGGAGTCAAGCCGGCAGCCAAAGCCAAGTTGACCTTCGTTGTCAACGTCTCGTTGGTCTCACCATAATACTGACGACGCTCTGAGTGACCCAAAATCACATACTTAGCACCCGTTGATGCCACCATGTCAGCTGAAATCTCACCCGTGTAGGCGCCCGACGTATGGTCGGCACAGTTCTCAGCACCCACACCAATCTTCTTCGTGTCAATAGCGGCACAAATCGAAGCAATCGAAATGTAAGGAGTGCAAATGACCACATCACAATTCACCTTTTTGTCGGCCAAAGCCTCATTCAAGCCTTTTGCCAAGGCCAAGCCTTCCTGGAGGTTCGTATTCATCTTCCAGTTACCGGCTACGATTTTCTTTCTCATTGTATTATTTTATTGTTTAATAAAGTATGGTTTTCTCTTCACCAAGATACTTATTGTTGTATTGTTGTCGTTAGCTTTTATCGACAATTATGCCAATCTCACTTTATCTGCGAAGTGCGCTTCACTTGCCAGCTCTGCACCACTCTGAGCAACAAAAGTAGCAAATAAGGCACAACCAACAAAGCAATCATCCAATAAAAACGGGTCCAGCCGTCAATGACCACCATTTGCCCCAAAGACTGATTTTCCAACCTATCAGAATCCAATTCATCGAAGTCGATATCCATCAGGTTCTTCTTCCAATAGATGGTGCCGTTTTTAAGCAAGAGCATACCCGGGTTGGCGCGTGAAATGGTCTCCAAAATCGTCACGTCGCCATAGATGAAGGGGAAGGCTGCGCCCGAGCGCTCCACCCAGCGGCGATATTGCACAAAATCCTTAGGTGTGAGGCAATAGAACGAATAGCCTTCGCGCTTGGCATAGTGATAGGCGCGCGTCAGAGCCTCGATGCTGGCATCGGAGGTCTCGTTGAGGGCATACGACACTGCCAAGAAGCAGTAGTCTTGATTGTTCAAGATGTCGTTGGTCAGATCCACAAAATTCTGATCCGTCACCGAGAAGTCCTTAATCTCGTTGCGACCGATGCTCACCCACTTTTCCTCATCCTCGTCCACATTGGCGGTCTCGGTGGTACCTTCGGGCGAGACCTGACGCACCACCTGCTCCACAAACGTCCAGCCGGAGTCTTCGTCGGGCAATTCGTCGAGCGAGAACTCACGGCGCTCGCCGTCCTTCTCATAAACCACGAAATACTCCTCCTCGCCCTCGGTCAGAGCAGGGGCATTCGCCACCATCGCCTCACGGATGTTCACGCCGGACTTAAAGGGGCGGAAGTCGATGAGCGGCAGGTGGGCTATGCCATACCAACAGATGAAGCCGGCAAACACTAACGCATAACCGAAATAACGGATGTAATCGCTGCCTGAAATCCAGGTGTAGAGCAGCGGCTTAAGGTGGCGACCAAAGATGACCACCGGCAGGTAGAGAAGAATGAGCACCACGTTTTTGACAAACGTAGCCCAATTAGAAAGCACAATGGCATCGCCGAAGCAGCCGCAATCGCTGATTGGGTTCTCCAGGGCGAGATAGAGCGTCAAGCCCGTCACGCCTAACAAGAAAAGCCCCACAATGGTGTAAACATATGCCTTGGCACGCCCGAAAAAGAAAGCTACACCCAAGGCGAATTCGCCCAAACAAAGCAGCAGCGAAAGCTCGCGTGTGAAAGGCAGCCAAAAGTCCCAGCCAAAATAACGGAAGTACTCCTCAATCTTGAACGCGGTGCCGAGCGGGTCGATGCACTTCAAGAGACCCGACAGAACGAACACCGCCCCCACTATGCATTGGCATAGATAGACAAGCCTATGTGTTGGCTCTTGTTTTATCTTCTGTCCTTGTCTTAGTTCCATACTTACGTCTTAACTTTAACCTGTGCTATTATATTTTCAACGAACCTGCAACCTCAAGCTTCGGTTATGGTCGGTGCTGACTCAAAATGCAGCTTTATCAAGCCGAAGAGTGAATAATTGACCATATCCATATAGTTCGCATCAATACCCTCAGATATCAACGTCGAGCCATGCAGGTCTTCAATTTGCTTGGTGCGATTAATCTTCATCAAAATCAGGTCCACATACGAGCTAACGCGCATCAAGCGCCAAGCCTCGTCGTAGTCGTGGTTCTTGGCTTGCAGCAGGCGCAGCGTGTCGCCAAGAAACTTATCATAAAGCGCGGTCACCTCTTCAGCAGTCTTGTCAACCTGCTCGGCATAGCCCAAGCTCAGCTGAATCAAGCCCATGATGCCATAATTCACAATGCCGATAAACTCGGGATAGATGCCCTCATCTACGCGAGCCTGCCCCTTGGTTTGGAGCGTGCGGATGCGGTTGGCTTTGATGTAGATCTGATCCGTGATGGACTGCGGGCGCATGATGCGCCACGAGGCACCATAGTCATGCAACTTCTTCACAAAAATCTCGCGGCACTCACCGGTGACCACTTTAAGTTGCTCTTCAGTATTCATGTTCTTATCTTTTCCTTTCCTTATTTCTAAACTAACAACTACTTAACCAACTCTGCAGCTCTGCGCAATGCGCTCTGCACCGAGCGTTCGCTCGTGGAGTCTATCTTCCAAAACGTGGGGTTAGGCAGGTAAAGCTCCATGCCTGCCGTCACGTTGTTGGGCGACGACAACTTGTCGCGGTTCACCTCATAGAGGTAGACCCAAAACGCCTTGTGCCCATACAGACGGCGCGCCATCAGTGTTAGACGATCGCCGGGCTGCACCTTCTCGGTGAGGCGTTTACCTTGCGCGTCATGCAAGTATCCTGCTTCGTTGTTCTGCGTGGCGGGAGCCTCTGCCATCGGCGCAGACTCCTCCTTGGCAACTTCCGACTCGGCAGGCTGTGCTTCCATCGGTTCCGGCTCAGCAGTCTCAGCCATCGCGGTGGAGTCTTGCATTGCCGCTTCGTCGGTCAACAGTGAGTCGTCTTCCGATGCCTCTAAGCCAGCCACGTCCGATGCCTCTGCACACGACTCCTCGACAGACGATGTGTCGCAAATGGACGCAATCGGAGCCTCGGTGGCAGGTGTAGCCGAGCGGAATAGTTTCGCGCAAATATTAAAAATTAATAGCAAAAACAGAAAAATTATCCCACCAAATATCCACTTTCGCACAGTTTTGCGCGTTTTCGTATGGATTTCAGAGGCTTTTTGCGTCGTTGCCCTGTCATTTTCTGTCGCAATGGGCACTAATGCATCCGTCTCCGAGGGCTTCGGCACTTCTATTTCTGTTTGCACTGAAGCATCCGCCACATTATCGGCAACCGCAGCCACTTCCGGTTCGGCAAGCGTCTTTGCCCCAGGCTCGGCGGATGCGTCCGGCTCAGCCACAATCTCAATCTCAGCTTCAGTTGATGTTTCCGGCTGCGGCTCCACCCTCGAAGCATCGTCCGGCTGTGGCTGCGGTTCCATCTGACCCACAGGCACGGGTTCGAAACAGCTGAAGGGAGCATTGATCTGCTCGCGCATCTTATGGTCAATCACCCATGCCACACGACGGCTCTCGCCATCTCTAAAATTCACGATGCGAAAAGTGCCGAAGCCAGCCCAAGTCACCTCCTCGCCGGCATGCAAATGCGTCGTAGTGACCTGCACCAATGCCTGCACAAAAGCCTCGGCAGCCTCAATCGACAGCTTTACGTAGTCTGACAACAAGGCAGCCAAGCGTGCAGCGTCTATGGTGAGTCCGCCGCCGCTCAAAGAGTTTGCCGCCGCCGATTCGTCCGCCGACTCCCCCACCGGCTGAAAACGGCAGGTGATGCGCGGCGGATAGAGCAACACCTGACCCGACGCGGGGTCATCTTGCAAATATTCGGGGTGCTTATGTGGCACAAATGACCCCAATCCCGACAACGAGATGGTGGTCATGTGTATGATTTCCTCTTGGAAAACACGTTCCAAACCGCTCAGCAACAAGGCGCACGTGGCTTTATCCAAGCCGCCCACACGTTGCACTTCGGTCTTCAGTTCTTTAGGGGTCATTATGATGAACCTTAACACTTATATGCTTGCTGCCCGCACTTATTGTTCGGCAGGCAGGTAAACCAATTCGATGCCGGCGCGGCGCAAAAGGTCGAGACCGTCGGTGATGCGATATTCCTCAGCATACACCACGCGACGTATGCCCGCCTGAATAATCAGCTTGGCACACTCAATGCAGGGCGAAGCTGTGACGTAGAGCGTGGCACCGTCGCTCGAGTTGCTCGACTTTGCCACCTTGGTGATGGCATTTGCCTCGGCATGAAGCACATAAGGCTTGGTGCGGTCGGCACCCTCCTCTTCACACACGTTTTCGAAGCCGCAGGGTGTGCCGTTGTAGCCGTCAGAGATGATCATCTTCTCTTTCACAATCAGCGCACCCACCTGACGGCGGCGGCAATATGAATTCTCTGCCCAAATTTGCGCCATGCGCAGGTAGCGGCAGTCTAAGGCATGCTGTTTATCGTCGTTACTCATGGAAATCGGTTTATTATTCGGGTTATTTCACAGGGTAGGCCTTGCCGGCATTCAAGATGCTGATGGCTTCGTTATAGACCTTGTCGTCGCCATAAAACTCCTGATAGAAGAAGTTATCGTCCTTCACCTGACGCATCACATAGGCAATGAGCAGGCGTTCCAGATAAGCACTCGCGGCATTGACTTGTGCCGGCACAGGCTTCACCTTGTCGGCAGCGAACTTCACGAACTCTGGCAAGAGTTGCTGCTGTTTCAAGAAAGCGTGCATCGCGTCGAAGTCCGTAAATGCCTTCAGCTGCTCGCGGTGTGCATCGGCATAACGGAACGCAAAGGCATAGGGCAAGCCGAGGTTGATGACGCGAGTGGAATAAGGCGATGTGCCGGTGGTGTCAACCGGGATGAACACATCGGGCATAATGCCGCCACCGCCATACACGGTGCGACCCATCACGGTGGTGTAAGGCACCGTGTCTGCCAAATGGATGCTATCTTTTGAATAGAATTCGCCGCGATCGTAACGCTCCATCAAGTCGCGCTCGTAGTCGGCACCGTCACCCATCTGATAAGCCTTCTGGATGCAGCGACCCGAGGGGATGTGATAGCGCGCCGTGGTGAGACGCAATGCCGAACCGTCGCCCAACTCAAACTGGCGCTGCACCAAACCCTTGCCAAACGAACGGCGACCAATGATGGTGCCGCGGTCGTTGTCTTGAATGGCTCCGGCAAAAATCTCGCTTGCCGAGGCAGACCACTCGTCGATGAGCACCACGATGGGAGCCTCTTGGAAGTTGCCGCGACCGTCGGCACGCAGCTCTTCGCGCTCGCTGTGCAAGCCCTCGGTGTAGACCACCATAGCGCCGCGTTTCAAGAACTCGTTGACCATCTGATAGCAGATGTCCATATAGCCGCCCGAATTGGCACGAAGGTCTACGATGTAGCCCTGTGCACCGGCACGCTTCAGGTTCATCAATGCGGTGAAGAACTCATTATAGGTGTTGCGACCAAAGTTGTCAATCTTCAGATAGCCGATGTTGGGGCGAATCAGATAAGAGGCATTCACGCTGATCAGCGGAATGTCGCCGCGCACAATGTCGAACTTCAGCTCTTCGTCGGCGGATGAGCGACGCACGCCCACGCGCACCGTAGTGCCCTTCTCACCGCGCAACTTGCTGAACACCTTCTCGTTGGTGATGCCCTTGCCCGTGAAGGTGGAGTCGTCTACGGTCACGATGCGGTCGCCGGGCATCAAGCCCACCTTCTCTGAAGGTCCGCCCGAGATGACACCAATCACCATCACCGTGTCGTTTTGAATGTTAAATTGCACGCCGATGCCCGAGAAGGAGCCGTTCAGCTGCTCGTTGGTGCTCTCTAAGTCTTTGGCGGGGATGTAAACCGAGTGGGGATCCAACTCACCGATTAAGGTGGGAATGGCTTGCTCCAACAGGTCGTCCACATTGAGCGAGTCGACATACTCATTCTCCAACAGGTGGAACATGGTGTTCATCTTCTGCATGGCTCCCGACGTGAGGGGCACCCCTGACGGACGCATCAAGTTGGCGAGGTCGCCCTCCTGCTTCAGGCGGAGGTCTTCAAGCCGTGCGCCGAAATAGATAAAAAAGGCAATGGCGACCGCCACACCGAGCGGTTGCCAAGTTTTATTGTTGTTCATAGAGATGTATCGCCCCGGTGAAGGGATTAAATGTTGCTTTCACTTGTGTTTTCTTATCGACGAAGAGCGTCGTGGGCAACTGCTCCACGCAGCCCAACTGACCCATATAGAACTCGTCGGCTGCCACTGTGCCGCCCTTGTAGGTCACCTGCACCGAGGCGCGACCTGGCTTCAAAAAGGCTACGCCCTGGTTGCCCTTCTTCTGCTTCTTGTCGGTGGCGGCTTGCGGGGTACGCTGGTCGCTCGTGATGGTCATTGACACGCGCAGGGGTTCACCACTCAGGTCATTATTATTGACGAAGCCGTAGTAACGCGAAAAGCGGGTCAGCACCTCACCACGCACCTCTTCGGCGGTGGGATGGAACAAGAAGACGCGCTTCACGCGGCGCACCGTCTTCTCGCCGGTGAAGAGTGCCATGTAGGCATTCTCTTGCGCCTCAAGATTTTCGAGCACCAATTTATAGGAAGCCCCGTCGGCAGGCAGGTTGTCAGCCTCGCCGGTGAGCAAATCCAAGCGGCTCTCGCGGATGCGGAAAATCTGCGATGCGGCAATCTCCGCCTGCTTGGCTTTCGACCCTGCCTTCAGCAGCTCTGAATTGGTGACCTGCAGTCCGTCGGGCTGCGACACGATGGTCACCTCGTCGGCTGGCAGACTGACCGCATCGGTGGGCGGTGTGTTGATGCTCCACAAGATGCCGTCGTCGGTGAGATAGCACGTGGGGTTATTACCCTTGTCGAACTTAATCTGATAGGTGCGCGCCGTGTCGGGTTCAGCCACCGGCGTGAGTGTCACACCCAACAGTCGCCAGGTCTCGCCATCGGTCTGAGCCGCATCAGTCACGCCCAAATAGCGTTCGGCATAATTGGCATACGCGCCCGCCTTCACTGCGGTGCATTCCGCCTCGACGGTTACAGCCACCAACGTTTGCGGCAGACTGTAGGTGATGCCGTAGCCGGTCGATTCGCCCACAGCCACTTTCTGCACCGTCTGGGCGCAAAGGGGCATGGTGGCTGCGAAGGCAGCTGCGGTGATAAACAATCCGGAATAATTAAATTTGGAATGATTTAATCCGGCATGATTTTGTCCGGTATATTTCATTTGATGTTTCATTGACACATTAATTAATCTAATGTTACTTTTGGCGGATAGCCTCGAGCAAACGGGGCAATTCCTGCTCGAACTGCGGGGTGAAGATGCCCGTGCCGAGCGCGGCTTGCAGTTCGGCGAGCGTCCAATAGCGACCCTCGCTCACCTCATCGAGGTCGGGGGTGAGCACAGCGTCGGTAGTGGTGCGATAGGCGCACACCATCTCGCGCTCACGTTGCGACTGCCACACGTAGTGGAACAGCTCCACGGGGGTGAACTCCTTCAGAGCAAGTTCTTCGCGAGCCTCGCGGCGCAGAGCCGTCTCGATCTGCTCACCATAGTCCACATGACCACCCACAGCCGTATCCCACTTGCCGGGCTGGATATCCTTGCTCATTGAGCGGCGTTGCAGGTAGAGAGCACCGTCAGAGTTGAAGATATGGAGGTGCACCACGGGGTGAAGCCACATCGAGCCACCGTGACACACGGCGCGTGTGGTGCGTCCCGTCACGTTCCCCTCCTCGTCAATCACGGGGAAGAGTTCGGGGCTGTCTAACAGTTCCGGCGGCAAACCGGCGGGCATCGACACTGCCCAAGGTGCATGGGGTGGATATTTCAGTTCAATCATGATTTTCTGTTGCCTTATTTCTGCTTCAGTTGCCTTATTTCTGCTGATGAAAACTGTCGGCAAACGGGGTGCGGTTCTGAATGGAGCGCCCCAAGGTGATTTCGTCGGCATACTCAATCTCGTCTCCCACCGACACACCACGCGCCAAGGTCGTCACCTTCAGGTCGGCAAACGGTGCGAGGCGGCGGTAGATGTAGAAGTTGGTGGTGTCGCCCTCCATGGTGGTGCTGAGGGCTAAAATCACCTCGCTGATGCCACCGGCGCGCACACGTTCAACGAGCGAATCGATTTGCAGCTGCTGGGGTCCCACCCCGTCCATCGGTGAAATCAGGCCGCCAAGCACGTGATAGAGACCGTGGAACTGGCGTGTAGCCTCCACCACCATCACCTCTTTGACGTTCTCCACGACGCAGACGATTGAGCCGTCGCGCGTAGGGTCGGCACAGATGGCACACCGTTCGGTGTCAGAGATATTGTGGCAAACGTCGCAATAGCGCACCTCGCGGCGCAGGCGTATCAGTGACTCACCCAACTGCACAGCCCGCTGAGGCTCTTGTCGCAACAGATGCAGCACCAATCGCAGGGCTGTTTTGCGTCCCACGCCGGGCAATTTAGCGAACTCATCGACAGCGTCTTCTAAGAGCAGTGAGGGGTATTGTTGATTCATTATTTTAGATTCTCGTCTCTGTTTTCATCTCAATTTGCCGCAAATATATTAAAAAAATACGGTAGGTTGCATCATTTTGTGCAGTTTTATTGGCAAAGCAAGCTTTTCACGCAGCAACCCTCAGCGGATAAGCTCAAATTTAGTGCTTGTTTGGGGTGAGTAGGTCGCCGGAGGCTCCGGCACGGCACTATTGATGTGGGTGGTAGTAGCGGCTGTTAAACATCCTGCCCCAAGCAACGACAGCTGTGCACATTTCTCCCCTTGTGCCAAGGTCTACTGCCGACAGTGCACACCGACGCGAGGCAGCCGACCTCCGCTCTTGTCATGAGTGGTGGTCGGCTGCCCCGCGCCGTCTGCGGTCTTGTTGCTCGCGCCCTATGCCGAGACTCCGGCACCCATCGCCCGAAAAGGATGTGCAAGACAAAGACTGCCAAGCGCCTTACACTGATGCCGAAGGTGAACGTTGGCGAAGAGGAATGATAGGTGTATCCACCGGCACATTGACCATCTGGTTGCTATTATCTTGATTATCATCTAATTGCTCATACACGGAGTGTTGCGACTTAAATTCCGGCACAATAGCCTTCATGCGTGCCACTAATGACATATCGTCTTCGCCGCTGTTGGCTGCATTGACCAAGGCAGTGATTTCTAAATTAGTGTCTTCATAATCATATTGTCGCACTTTGGCTATTTTGATTTTCTGGTGGAAAGTGGGGAGTGTGGTTTCGGCTCCGTCTAACACCTCTTCGTAGAGCTTCTCGCCATCGCGCAGACCCACATATTGAATCTCAATATTCTTGGCTCCGCTGAGGCTGATCATGCGCCTTGCCAAATCGGCGATGCGCACGGGTTTGCCCATGTCGAACACAAAAATCTCGCCACCGCGTCCCATGGTTCCGGCTTCCAAAACGAGTTTACAAGCCTCGGGGATGAGCATGAAGTAACGGATGATGTGCGGGTGCGTCACTGTGAGCGGCCCGCCCTCGGCAATCTGCTTCTGAAAGAGCGAAACAACCGAACCGTTAGAACCTAACACGTTGCCGAAACGTGTGGTAACGAATTGCGTCTCACCGGCTATGCGACAACTCTTTATGGCAGCATCAAGACTCTGTACGTAAATCTCACAAATGCGTTTTGAGCACCCCATCACATTGGTTGGGTTCACAGCCTTGTCTGTAGAAATCATGACGAACTTCTTGGTGTGGTAACGCACCGCTGCATCGGCTATGATGCGTGTGCCCTCAATGTTGTTAATGATGCTCTCCACAGGGTTATCTTCCATCATCGGCACGTGTTTATAGGCAGCGGCATGAAACACATAATCGGGGCGATGCGTCTTGAAGATTTCGTCCATGCGCCGAGCATTGGCAATGTTGGCAACGATGGTGTGCGCCTCGATGTTTTGCCACTTGCGCTTCATCATGAGACGCACTTCGTGGAGCGGTGTTTCCGCCTGGTCTACCAAAATAAGTTCAGCGGGAGCGAACGGAGCCAATCGGCGCACTATCTCGCTGCCTATGGAACCCGCTGCGCCGGTCACCAAGATGCGTTTGCCACGCAGCAGTCGACCCACCGACTCCATGTCGATTTCTATCTTTTCGCGCGGCAGCAGGTCTTCTACATTCACCGGATGCAGCTGAGTGTAGCTAAGGTCGGTCGGCTCTTCATCTTCGATTGCCGAGGGGGTCATGAAGATTTTGATGCCGCCCTCAATGAGACTGTTCACCATGGTTTCATTGCCACGCAGACTGTCGTTTTTGAGGGGTGTGACGAGCAGGATGTTTGCCCCGCGTTGTTTCATGTGCGGCACAAGATATTCGTCGTTGCTGAACACATCCGCACCTTGTATCTTCTTATGTTCAACGCACTCATCGTCAGATATAAAGCCGACCACCTTATAGGGCGAACTCTCGTCGTTCAGGCTATTCGCCAACGAGGCACTGCTGCGCGAAACACCATAGATAAAGACGCGCGACTTGGCATTGCAGCTGGTGGTGGAATCGTAGAGATTTTTTGCCCAGATGCGTTCCGCCCACAGCAGAGCCACCACACAGAGCGACGACACCGCCACCCGACTGACATCAAGCGGCACGAGCCAACAAAGCACAAAGCCTTGCAACGGCAACAAGATCACCGTGGCAAAAACCACCGCATAGAGCAGCTGCAGGAGGTCGTTAAACGAAGAGTAGCGCATAAAGCTCACATAGGTGTGGAAAAGGCGAAATGCGATGCAGTAGACGACGGCATAGACTGCCAACAGAGCGGCAATGTTAGCTCCATTGACTGCTACGTATTGCGCTCCAAGATTGAAAGCAATGACAACGAAGATGGAGGTTAACACAATAAACACATCCGCCAAAAGCACGGTCCAATAGGGCAAGGCTTGGCGGGTCAGATACCATGACATCACCTTCTCAATAAACTTTTTCATAGCGCAGGTAGGGATTTGTTAGGTTATTATAAGTGAGGCAGCTGCCCGGTGTGTTGGCGAAGAGGGAGCACTATGCCCCCTCTATCACAGCTCGGCTCACACTCTTGGGCTGTGTTCCTATCTTGTCTCGCACCAACACGGTTTCTATGCCTGTGACAACATAGCCGGGGAAGGTCTGGAATGCGCTCGACGGCGACACTTTGTAGACCCTTGAGATGCGACTCAAAAGATGGCGAAAAGAGTGCATCTTGCCGGCAAAATAGCCCTTGGGGCGAACAGTGGCGGTGCTGTCATATTGCCCGAAGTTGCCCTCGTTGATGATGTGACGCAGCGCCAAGGCGGCACGCGGGCTGAAAGATGGGTCGTAGCCCGGACATTCAGCAGCGGGAAGTCCCAACTGCTCCACAGCCAAGCAGGAGCAGATGCGCCACGGGGTCCACAGACCTATGCTGCGCAGACGTTGCTCCACATCGGCGGCATGCAGCTCGGAGGCAGCGGCATGCAGTTGAAGCACCCAGTCGCAAAGCTGGCGCAGTCCTACCCCACCCAAAACAAAATGTCGCCATGCGTGCGCAAAGATGTAGATGGAGTTGTAATCGGCGGGAGGCAACAAGACTTCGGTGTCATCAAACATAACGGTGCGCGGACGGTCGCTCTCCAAGCTCTGCACCGTCCACCGCTGAAAGGCGCGGTTGTGCCACGGCACGTAGAGTTTCAACGTCATGCGATGCAACTCAATGAATAGTCCCTTATATTGCAGGTGATAGTGCTTGTCATTTTCCGCCCCCTCATGGTCGCCGGAGAGCTCACACATCAGCTTCACAGCCTCATGATATTGTTTGCGCCCCACATAGAGGTCTATGTCGCCGCATTGGCGCAAGCGCGGCTGCGGGTAGTTGAGGGCAGCTCCCTGCCCTTTGAGCAACACGGCATGTATGCCCCCGGCGCGCAGCTTACCCACCACGTCGCGCACCCCCATGTTGAGGCGAAGGTTGCCTTGGCGCGCTTGTGCTATTTGTCGGTTTGCCCACTGCAAGAGGGCTTCCGAGGCTTGCAAGCGGTCAGCATGGCGCACCACCACATCGGCTATGAGTCCGCCAACCGTTTGGCGTTTGGCGTGGCGCACCACGCCATTCCAATCAATGGTGGAGGCATCAAGATCGGCGGGCAGCGGGGCATCCCACAGCGCCGTGCGCAGAAGCATCAAAAGTTGTTGAAACGTTTTCGTGTAGTCCTCTCGTGAGGAAGTATTGACAGGTTGTGCCGCAACAGCGGTAGTTTCTTTTTTCATGGACATAACAGTTTTTTACTGCTGCAAAGCTAATATTTTCTGTCGGGTTACTCGCCTTCTGAGTTCCTTTTTCTGCGCGCAATCGGTGGTTTTAGCCGCTGAAACGGTCAGTTAAGAGCCGTTTTGCAAAAAAACAACGAAAATTAATTACAAATTTGGCTACGGTTGCTAAAAACCCTCTATATTTGCCAGCGTTATTTAAAAGTCGCCCGCACGAGGCTTATGTTAACCACTCGAAGCTGGGCTATAAGACTTTCTACACAACAAATTCCTATACACATTTTATTGTTTTATTCCACTTCTGACGACACCCGAAAAGATTGTGCATGCGTCGTGTGCACACGGGAAGCGCAGTAAAAGTAAAAAAGTTTTATGTATTCTTTTGATGAATTGGATAACAAACTGCCCGAAGAGTTGGTGCAGATTTCTCGCGATCTAAAGATCAAAGACCCGGATTTTACCGACAAAACTCGACTCATCTACCAGATTCTGGATCAAGTGGCCATGGAGACCGCTCAAAACACCGTGCTCGCCGAGAAGCCCAAACGCAAGACGCGAGCCACCACAACACGCCGCAAGAAGTCAGAACCCATAGAACCCGAATCAGAGCTACCCATGACCTACGAACCTGAGGCTGCACCCGTTGAAGAGCCGCAGGCAATGATTGACGACACTATGTTTGATGACGGTTCCGATCTATTGCCCAACCAACCTCTCGACGACCACGAGCCTCTGCCTGCCGACGATTTTTATGAAGAGCCGGAGCCTGTGGCAGCTACACCCGAAGAGGCAGCACCGCAGGTCACCACCACAGACGAAGCCACCAAGCAGCTGTTGGAGCAAAACCGCAATGCCTTTCAGAGCCTTTTCAGCAGCTCGTCTCGCCCCAAAAAGGTGGGTCGCCCACCCAAGCAGAAGGCGGAGCAGCAGAAGGCGGTTTATAGTCGCCCGGCAACAACACAAACGCAAGAAATGCCTGTTCAGGCTTACTCCATATATAATAACAACACCCCCGCCGACATGCCCGACATGCAGCCCGAAGAGCCGAAGCAGATGGCTCCCGCCATTTCGCGCGACGAGTTTGACGGCGTACTGACCGGTTCGGGTGTGCTCGAAATCATGCCTGACGGCTTCGGCTTCCTCCGTTCGTCAGACTATAATTACTTCGCTTCGCCCGACGACATCTTTGTGTCGCAGGCTCAGATCAAGCAAAACAACCTAAAGCAGGGCGATGTGGTTGAAGGTCCCATCCGTCCGCCGCGCGAGGGTGAACACAACTACCCCTTGGTGCGCGTCAACACCATCAACGGTCGCTCGCTCGACTACATTCGCGACCGCGTGCCCTTTGAACACCTCACCCCGCTCTTCCCCAACGAGAAGTTTAAGCTCACCAAGGGCTATAATGACTCGCCTTCATGCCGCGTCATTGATATGTTCGCCCCCATCGGCAAGGGTCAGCGTTCGCTGATTGTGGCTCCGCCGAAGGCCGGTAAGACAGTGCTGCTGAAAGAGATTGCCAATGCCATCCAGTTCAATCACCCCGAGGTGTATATGATTATCCTCTTGATTGACGAGCGCCCCGAAGAGGTGACGGATATGCAGCGTTCGGTGCATGCCGAAGTGATTGCCTCGACCTTCGACGAACCCGCCGACCGCCACGTGAAGGTGGCAGACATGGTGATAGAGAAGGCTAAGCGCCTCACCGAGTGCGGTCACGATGTAGTGATTTTGCTCGACTCCATCACACGTTTGGCTCGCGCCTACAACACGGTGTCGCCCTCATCGGGCAAGGTGCTGTCCGGTGGTGTGGAGGCAAATGCCCTTCAGAAGCCCAAGCGTTTCTTTGGCGCAGCGCGCAACATCGAGGGCGGCGGCTCTCTCACCATTATCGCCACGGCACTCATCGAGACCGGCTCGAAGATGGACGAAGTGATCTTTGAAGAGTTTAAGGGCACGGGCAATATGGAGCTTCAGCTCGACCGCAAGATTGCCAACAAGCGCATCTTCCCTGCCGTCGATCTCTTGGCTTCGAGCACCCGTCGCGACGACCTCTTGCTTGACCAGGATATGTTGAACAAGATGTGGATTATGCGCCGCTTCTTGAGCGACATGACCCCGGTGGAGGCGATGGAATTCCTGCAAAAGCAAATGGAGAAAACGCGCAACAACGAAGAGTTGTTACTCACCATGGGCAAGTAATGTCACTGCCGCCGCAATGATATACCAATCTAATATGAATTATGAATGTAGCCCCCGCCAACGTGCGGTGCGGATGGGTTCATAATTCATATTTTATTTACTAAACAATTTCTAACACAGCAATTTACTACTGTAACGTTTCCACAGTAAGTTTATCATAATAAATTTTCTACCACTGTGCTTTCGATAGAACACTTGAGTGTTGAGTTCAGCGCCCGTCCGCTGTTTACCGACATTAATTATGTGATTAATAAGAACGACCGCATCGCCTTAGTGGGGCGCAACGGTGCCGGCAAGAGCACCATGCTGAAGATTATTGCCGGCATTCAGCAGCCCACATCGGGCAGGGTGGGTCGCCCCAAAGATTTAACGATTGGCTACCTGCCCCAGGTGATGAACCTCACAGACACGCTCACCGTGCGCCAAGAGGCGGAACAAGCCTTCTCTGGCGTGATGCAGCTCGAGGCTGAAGAGCAACGACTGACACGCGAATTGGCAGAACGCACTGACTATGAGAGTGAAGAATATCAAACGCTCATTGAGCACCTAACGTTGGTGAACGAGCGTCTGACCATCGAGGGTGCCTCGGGGCGCGATGCGGAACTTGAGCGCACACTGAGCGGTCTCGGTTTTGAACGCACCGACTTCGACCGCCCCACCGCAGAGTTCAGCGGCGGTTGGCGCATGCGCATTGAATTGGCTAAGATATTACTGCGTCGCCCCGACGTGTTGTTGCTCGACGAGCCGACCAATCACCTCGACATTCAGTCCATTCAGTGGCTGGAACGTTTCTTGACGAGCCACAGCTGCACGTTGGTGCTGATTAGCCACGACCGCGCCTTTCTGGACAATGTCACCACGCGCACCATTGAGATTACGTGCGGCACCATTCACGACTATGCTGTGAATTACAGCAAATATGTGGTGCTCCACCAAGAGCGCATCGAGCAGCAACGTCGCGCCTACGAAAATCAGCAGAAGATGATTGAGGAGACACGCGCCTTCATCGAGCGTTTCCGTTATCAAGCCACCAAGGCGATACAGGTGCAGAGCCGCATCAAACAGCTCGAAAAGGTGGTGCCCATCGAGATTGATGAGGTAGACACCAGTCGCTTGCGCCTCACCTTCCCGCCGGCTCCTCGCTCGGGTGACTTCCCCGTGATTTGCGACGGGGTGGGCAAACGCTATGGCGACCACACCGTGTTCGCCGGGGTGGATTTGACGATACGTCGCGGCGAGAAGGTTGCCTTTGTGGGTAGAAACGGCGAGGGTAAATCTACGTTGGTGAAGTGCATCATGGGCGAGATTGACTATGAGGGCATGCTGAAGATTGGTCACGGGGTGCGCATCGGCTATTTCGCACAAAATCAGGCGCAGCTGCTCGACGGTGAGCTCACCGTGTTCGACACCATAGACCGCGTCGCCACCGGCGACATCCGCACGCGCATCAAAGACATCTTGGGCGCATTCATGTTTGGCGGCGAAGCCATCGAAAAGAAGGTGAAAGTGCTGTCGGGCGGTGAGCGTTCGCGTTTGGCTATGATACGCCTGCTGCTCGAACCGGTGAATTTGCTGATACTCGACGAACCCACCAATCACCTTGACATTGCGTCGAAGGAGGTGTTGAAGCAAGCCATCTGCGCCTTCGACGGCACGGTGATTGTGGTGAGCCACGACCGCGACTTCCTCGACGGCACCGTCAGCAAGGTCTATGAGTTCGCCCACGGCAAGGTGCGTGAGCACTTGGGTGGCATCTATCAGTTCTTGGCTGAGGCGGAGCAAGAGCAGGCTGACCGCTTAGCTCCATCGACTGCCAAGAGCGGAGCTGCTGCCACGAAAAGTTCACCCGCATCTGTCAAAAGTTCAGCCACTTCCGGCAAAACTTCGACAAACGTCAGCTCAGCCGAGAAGAGTGGTGACAGCGACTCGGGCAGCATGAGTTTTGAGGCACAGAAAGAGCTGAAGCGTCAGCGCTCGAAGGTGGAACGCGAGGTGCAGAAAGCCGAAGAGGGTATTGCCAAGCTCGAAGACGCTATAGCACAAATGGAGCAAGAAATGATGACTCCCGAAGGTAGCCGCGACACAGAGCTTTTCAAACGTCACGCTCAAGCGAAACAAGATTTGGAGTCCCTCACCGAAACGTGGATGGAGGCTTCAGAACAGCTCGAAGCGCTGAAGTGATGAAGTACAGAAGTTTTCTCAAGTCACACTGAAGTGACAAGAAAAACAAATAGCGAGCCCGCACAGCTCCTCAAGGTGAGGAAATCTGTGCGGGCTCGTTTGTTTTAATCATCCACCATACCATCAATGGTGATAATCTTGCCTTGGTCATCGTAGTGCAGCTCACACACCTTCAGGCTGCGCAGCGGGGTGTAACCACCCGAGGGCTTGCAGTCGTGGTGGAAGAGATACCACTTGCCATGATACTCCACAATGGAGTGATGGGTGGTCCACCCGATGACGGGTGTCATCACCACGCCCTGAAAGGTGAAGGGACCGTAGGGATTGTCACCCACCGCGTAGCAGAGCAGATGGGTGTCGCCCGTGGAGTATGAGAAGTAATATTTGCCTTGGTATTTGTGCATCCAGCTTGCCTCGAAGAAGCGGTGCGGATTGTCTGCCGTAAGCGGCTTACCATCAGCGTCTATCACCACCACCGGACGCGGTTCTTCGGCGAACTGCAACATATCATCAGAGAGGCGCACCACGCGCGACGGCAAGGCTGGCTCTTTGCCCTGCGGAAAGCGGATGTCATTCACCGCCTCGTTGTCGCGATAGCGTTGCAGCTGACCGCCCCAAAGACCGCCGAAATACATATAGACGCTGCCGTCGTCATCTTTCAACACGGCGGGGTCTATGCTATAGCTGCCGCGAATGGGGTCGGGCTGTGGATGGAAGGGACCTTCAGGGCGGTCGCTGATGGCGACACCGATGCGGAAGATGCCGGTCTTATCCTTCACGGGGAAGTACATATAATATTTGCCGTCTTTTTCGCACACATCACAGTCCCACAACTGCTTGCTTGCCCACGGTATGTCTGCCACAGTCAACACTACCCCGTGGTCGGTCACTTCGCCCTCCATCACATCATCCAGCGAGAAGACATGATAGTCTTTCATGTCGAAATGGATGCCCCAATCATCTTCGGGTATGCCGCTGCGATAGTCGTGCGAGGGGTAGATATAGACACGACCGTTG
>CAZBWT010000003.1:0-2682 GCA_964495625.1 uncultured Prevotellaceae bacterium
ACATCCATGGGTCTGAATATCCCCACTCTTTTGACTTCTTGAGCGTATGTGACTCATCACGCACTGTGCTTTCAGTACAAGGCTTGGTTTCAGTCTATGCACACTACTTCTATGCCGGGATCTCCTTTAAAGATAGATGTAGACACACCACACTTCGCGACTTTTTGCGACGTGACACGTTCGCATTGCAACGTCAAAGGCTCGTTGAGAATGGAGAGAAAGAGCAGCAACTCATCGCTAACGTGGGAAATGTAATAGGTCGTACGGAGTGGGATCGAGCTCATTGCCGCCTTCTTAATCCTAAAGTTCGATATTTTAAATGCAACGAGCCACTACGTTCAGAGTTTTATGATGGGCAGTGGCAACGCAGTCGCTGCTTTGACCAGCCTACGCTCTTTGTGAGCCAGGCAAATTATCCCATTAAAGCCCTGCATCAGTTGTTTCAGGCATTGCCTCCGGTCATCAAGAAATATCCGAACTTGGAGGTACACATCTCCGGAGATAATCTATTAGCAGCACCGTCTATAAAACGGACCTCTTATGGCTACTACCTGCTTCGGATGGCGAGAAAGCTGAATTTGACACCGCACTTGCACTATTTAGGTCGATTGGATGCGAAACGCATGGTGGAGCAATATCTTGGTGCTCGCGCCTTCATCAGTCCATCCGTCATAGAAAACAGTTCAAATTCCGTCTGTGAAGCCCAGTTATTAGGCACTCCGGTAATCGCCTCGAATGTGGGCGGTATGGCAGATTTAGTCAGTCATCGCCAGACCGGAATGCTCTATCGGTTTGAAGAGACTGCGATGTTAGCCGATTATATTTTAGAGCTGTTAGATTCTGACGATTTATGCACTCGGCTTTCAATCAACGAACGTACGGAAGCAATGCGCCGACATAATCATTCAGACATTGCGCATGATTTGATGAACATCTATCAAACGATGACAGAATGCCTATAAAAACTGTTTAGCCCTATGACATCCAAAATACAAAAGTTTCGGTCCGACCCCATAGCGATGCTATTAGTCAAGGCGCATGAATGTAAGGACTCGCTCATCCGGGTGTGTAGCAGCTGTGTCACCTCTATACTCGCCACAGTGAAAGGTGTAAAGACGCGGGGCGCGATTCAATGCTGGGGCATCCCCTACTTTCAGCGAGTTCCGAACTCTACGATTGCCATCGGGGAAAGTTGTAGCATTCGCTCTTCCTACAAGTCCAACAACATCGGCTGCGGAGTGCGCTCACGAATCACGACAAATGCTCCGGGCGCACGCGTTGAGATCGGGAACCACGTGGGTATGTCCTCGGTTACCATCTCTTCCTTTCAGCAAATCATCATAGGTAAGGACACCCTGATTGGAGGGAACGTTCTCATAACCGACTCAGACTGGCATCCCCTACCGCCCGATTTGAGGCACAATCAGACGCACACCAAGACGGCTCCGGTTCATATCGGCAACAATGTCTTTATCGGCACGCGAAGCATCATCCTCAAAGGAACGGTTATCGGCGACAACTCGGTAATCGGTGCCGGTAGTGTCGTCTGTGGAACGATACCACCCAACGTCATCGCAGCAGGAAACCCCTGTCGCGTCATTAGAAACCTGACAATGTCTTAAGAGTAAGACTTGCCATTATAAATAATACGAATCAACATGCAGCTCAGCATTGTAACCATCAACCTCAACAACGCAGAAGGTCTGGAGAAAACCATCTTAAGCGTCATCAATCAGGCGAATCGTTCTGACTTTGAATACATCGTCATTGATGGTGCCTCAAAAGACCGCAGTTTAGACGTTATAGCTCAGTATAAAGACCGCATAGACTTCACACTTTCCGAACGAGACAAGGGCATCTATAATGCCATGAATAAATCACTGCAACACGTTCATGGCGATTATGTGCTTTTCCTCAACTCCGGTGACACGTTGGCATCGACCTCAGTGGTGAGAGAAGTCTACGAACAAGGTCTAACCACCGACTTTGTCTTTGGTCGTTGGAACCGTGTCAAAGGAGACAAATTTATGTCCCGGCAGAATCCACCCCAATTCGTGACCCTCTATGAAATGCAATACAGAAGCGAGTGTGTCTGCCATCAAGCAACATTCACCCGAACTCAAGTGTTACGAGATTTGGGCGGATACGACGAAACACTCCGCATTGCGGGCGACATATGTTTCTTAATGCGGGCTTTAGTCTTGGAACGAAAGACACAGCGATCCATTTCGGTCGTGTGCTGCAACTTCGACATATCCGGAGCAAGCGGCAAAAGCGAAGAGATTATCAGGAACGAACAACCGGCCTACTTCCGTCAACTATTTCCGGCCTTGGCCGATGATTACGAATGGATGCACCGGGTTCATCGTTTTACACCCAAGCGGATGTGGCGGCATATCCTTTGGTTGTGTAGAGGCAATAATTACTAAAAGTTTATTGCACGGCAAGAACCAATTTCCTTTGGACTTTGTAGCTAACTTAGGTGTACTCCAGACGAGTTCCGATGCAGCGACACTACCGAATAGGGCTTAGGATATTGGGATTTAACACCACACTTCCGCAGCTCTAACCAACAAGGAGAGCAGTCTACCCAACTCAATATCGCTGAACAATGTAACGTTCTGACCGACACATAGTCACAAGACTCTTATTTAGTCACAAGGCACTTATATAGTCGCAAGA
>CAZBWT010000003.1:2782-6050 GCA_964495625.1 uncultured Prevotellaceae bacterium
TTATATAGTCACAAGGCACTTATATAGTCACCCCGGAGAACATCATCCGCCACCTGCGTTGGAGATTTAAGAAGAAATAACCCATGACCATCGTCTATTGCATATTAGACCATACACCCTCGGGCGGCACCGAGCGCACCCTTTCGCTGCAAGCTAACTATTTCGCGGCGAAAGGTAATGATGTGCACATCGTCACCACCGAGGTGCCCATGCTTGCCACACCTGCCTACCACTTCGATGAGCGCATCACGGTGCACAACTTAGACATCCGCTACCGTGAGGTGGACTGTGGACGCACGCCCGGCAAGATACTGAGTCGCTTGCGCAAAGGAAAGCTGCACGAGCAGCGACTCTTCGCACTGCTCGGCGAACTGAAACCCCACGTTACGGTGACATTCTACGGCCACGAGATGACCTTTCTCTACCGCTCGCCCGACCCGAGCATTAAGGTGGTGCAATACCACTTCTCGCGTCACTCACGCGACATTGAGAACCGAGGCATGCCCTTGCTGCGGCGACTCTTCGACCGTCGCAAAGAGCAACGCAAGCAGCGTTGCATCAACCGCTATGCCGCCTTTGTCGTCCTCACGCGGCGCGATGCTCAACTCTGGCAGGGCATTCACAACATCCACGTCATCCCCAATGCACTCCCCTTCCGCCCGGCTCCGGTTGACACGCAGCGCGAAAAGGTAGTCCTCGCAGTGGGGCGCTTGGTGGTGGAGAAAGGCTACGACCACCTGCTCAACATCTGGAGCGAGGTTGCCCCCACACACACCGAATGGCGACTCCACATCTATGGTGCCGGACCCGAAGAAGAGCACCTCAAACAGCAGATTGCGCAGCGCAAGCTCACCAACAGCGCACAAATCTTCGCTCCAACGTCGCAAATAGTTGAAGTATATCAAAAAAGCAGTATCTTTGCCCTCACTTCACAATACGAAGGCTTTGGCATGGTTTTGGCAGAGGCTATGGCTTGCGGTGTGCCGTGTGTCAGCTTCGATGCCCCATGTGGTCCGGCTGAAATCATCCGCGACGGTCAAGATGGCTTCATCGTGACGATGAATGACGACGCTGCCTTTGCAGCTCGCCTTGCCCAGCTCATTGACCGGGAAGAGCTTCGCCTCGAGATGGGGCGACAGGCTCAACTAAACATACAACGCTACGCTCCGGAAGTCGTCATGCAACAATGGGAACGACTCTACGGACAACTAATACATCAATGATGACCTATTCATCTATTACAACCTCGCTAACCCTTATCGGGATGCTCGCAGCGACAGCTGTAAATGCTCAAACAGAGCTTCATTACAGTGCCGCTGCCGAAACCGCATTCGGCAGCGGGGATATTACGCCCTATTTTCTGACCTCTAATCGCCACGGCATCCTTTCAACCAAAGCTAACACCGGATACCTGCGCTATGCCATAATGGGGGAACACAAAGGTCATTACATCTCGCTCGACGGAGCTTGCGACCTGCAAGTCTCAGCCCACGACTACACGACGTTCTACTTGCAGCAACTCTACTTAGGCATAGCTTGGCGATGCCTAAAACTCGAGGCGGGCACAAAAGAATACGAGCCCCTGATACGCAACCGCGCCCTCAGCTCGGGCAGCACCATCTGGTCCGGCAACGCGCGCCCCATACCGCAAGTGCGCATCTCCACCACCGACTTCATCACCATACCACACACCCGCGAGTGGGTGCAAGTCTATTTCGACGGTGGCTACGGCAAATTCATCGACGACGACTATCAAGAAGACCGCTACGCGGAGTACACCGCCGACAAGACGGGGCTGGCACGCTCCTTCCTGACCACCGACGTTTGGTATCATCAGAAGCGCATCTTCTTCCGCTCCAACCCTGCAAAGACCTGGGTCGTGACCGCAGGTATGGAACATGCCGTGCAGTTTGGCGGCACCACCAACTATCCGTCAGAACTTCAGTCCGGCGAGGCCACCCACAAGTTCTCGCCCAAAGTCGTAGACTTCTTTAAAGTGTTGATACCCACGTCGGGCGACTCCAATTCAAGCGGCGGCGACCGCAGTTTTGTCTACGGCAACCACATCGGCAACATACAGTTTACGGTAGATTACCACCCCACGCGTCAGCAAACGCTCTCAGCCTACGTTGAAGACCTCTTTGAAGATGGCTCGGGCATGGCGAAACGCAACCGTTGGGATGGGCTTTGGGGACTTGAATACAAACATGCCGACGGCACCTGGCTCAATGACATCGTGTTGGAATACCTACAGACGTGCGACCAAAGCGGACCCATCCACTGGGCACCCAAAGATTGGGTGGACACAGAAGTGCCGACATCAGAAGCGCGCGGAGCCGACGACTACTACAACAACTTCTTCTACAACGGCTATGCCCACTACGGCATGAGCATCGGTTCGCCTCTGCTTAAGTCGCCACGCTACAACCGCGACAGCTACCTGCGGTTCACCGACACCCGAGTACGTGCTTACCACCTGGGGTTGTCGGGTGCTCCGACCACGCATTTGGGCTACCGCCTCCTGTGCTCCTATCGCGAATCGTGGGGCACGCCCTTCGTACCCTCTGAGGTGATACACCATTCATTCAACCTCATGCTTGAAGCCACCTACAAGTGGCACGAATGGGCGCTCACTGCAGCCTACGCACTTGATCGCGGCAACCTCTACGGCGACAATGCAGCTGCCGATATCCGCATCACTCGCAGCGGCAAGCTGTTTGGCAAGTAGCGGCTCAACAACAGATGCACACTTACCCTCAAGCATACACCCGCCCAACCGACGCACCCTTATTAACTGACACACACCGATGAACCCTAAAAAATACACACTCCCGATATTCTTAGTGCTCGCCACGGCGATCACCTCATGTTACAACGACGGCGACATCGGCGACCTCTATGGGCGTTGGCAGCTGCAAGAATATGTCGTGGCGGACTCTATCGTTCGCCCAAACAACCTATTCCTCAGCTTTCAAAACAAGACCGTGCAGGCGCAAGTGCTCTACAGCTCAGCGCACGTCACCGCCACCGCCACCGGCAGCTATCAGCAAACCGCCGACAGCCTCTGCATGGAGTTTATCTTGCTCAATGATGATTATGAGAACCTGTCGCTGCACCCACTCTTCGACAAGTATTTCAAATTCGACACAACCCAAGCCTTACACTTTCACCTCGACAAACTGAACCGCTCAGAGCTGTGGATTTCTCAAGGCAACGACTATTGGCACTTTAGAAGTTATTAATCGGAGCTTATTAAAAGAGCTATCAA
>CAZBWT010000003.1:6150-24755 GCA_964495625.1 uncultured Prevotellaceae bacterium
ACTCAGCGCTGCGGATGTGTTCTGTTTTTTTCGCCTTACGGTTTCACTCGTAAACTTTACGGTATCCTCGTAAACTTTATGTTTCACTCGTAAATGCCAAACATCATCTGTTGCAGCGTCTTAGTGGCAGTGGCGGCATCCTTCAGCACCTCCACCATCTTGGCACCCAAGGCGAAGCAAGCGCCCGCGCCGCAACCGGTGATGAAGTGACCGTCGAGCACCACCGACTGCTGCACCGGAGTAGCGCCGACAAGCTCCTGCTCAAAACCGGGGTAACACGTAGCTTTGCGCCCCTTGAGCAAGCCCATGCGCCCCAACACCAAGGGGGCGGCGCAGACCGCGGCGACATACTTGCCGGCGGCGACGTATGAACGGATGATGTCGGCAAGAGGAGCCGACTCGGCTAAGTGGAGCGAACCGGGCATGCCGCCGGGCAAGAAAAGCAAATCGCCGTCAGCGAGCTGATTTTGGGCGATGCTCACAGAGGTGCGAATGGCAACGCCATGCGAACTGGTGACTTCGGCAGCACCGCTCACCGAACAGAGCACGGCTTCGATGCCGGCACGCGTCATGATGTCATAAGGGATAAGGGCTTCAGATTCTTCAAATCCGTCAGCCAAGGTGATGTAAGCTTTGGGCATAGTTCTATCAAATTATTTGCGCAGGCGAACCCACAAGAGGCAGCCTGCGGTGTGGGGTTATTTTCTAATCTGACCGTTGCCGGTGATGATGTATTTATAGGTAGTAATCTCGGGCAGAGCCATCGGACCGCGCGCATGCAACTTCTGCGTGCTGATGCCAATCTCTGCGCCGAAGCCAAACTGACAGCCGTCGGTCCACGAGGTGGGCAAGTTGGTGTAGACACAAGCGGCATCTACCTGCTGCGTGAATCGCTCGCAAGTGGCGGAGTTTGCCGAAACGATCGACTCGCTGTGATGCGAAGAGTAGCGTGCTATGTGGTCAAGAGCCTCGTCGAGACCGCTCACCGTCTTCACCGCCAACTTATAGTCGAGCATCTCCATGCCATAATGTTCGGGCGCAGCGTGCTGCAAAAGCTCTGCGGGATAATGCCCCGCCAAAGCCTGATAGGCAGGTTCATCTGCCATGATGAGCACGTGCGAAGCCTGCAACGGAGCCACCAGCGTCGGCAGGTCGGCGAGGCGGGCAGAGTGCACCAAAAGGCAGTCGAGCGCATTGCACACCCCCACACGGCGCGTCTTGCCGTTGTTGACGATGGCGGCACCTTGCGCGAGGTCGCCGTCGATGTCGAAATAAGTGTGGCAGACACCGGCACCGGTCTCGATGACGGGCACCAAGGCATTGTCACGCACATAATTGATGAGGCGACTGCTGCCACGGGGTATCACGAGGTCTATCTTGCCCACAGCCTGCAACATCTCGGTGGTGGCGGCATGGTCGGCGGGCAGCAAGGTGCAGAGCGCAGCGGGAAGACCGCTGTCTGCCAATGCCCGGTGAATGATCTGCGTCAAGACCTCATTGGTGCGAGCCGCCTCCTTGCCCCCCTTTAAGAGGCACGCGCTGCCCGCCTTAAAACAAAGGGCGAAGACATCGGTAGTGACATTGGGGCGAGCCTCATAAATGATGCCAATCACGCCAAACGGCACCGTCACCTTGCGTATCTTCATTCCGTTGGGGCGCACCGTCTCCATCAGCACCTTGCCCAAAGGGGAGGGCAGCGATGCCACCTGACGGAGTCCGTCGGCCATATCGGCAATACGTTCGGGGGTGAGGCGGAGTCGATCGTGATTGGTATAATCGGCAGGCACGGCAGCCATGTCGGCGGCATTGGCTGCCAAAACATCGGCAGCGGCGGCTTGCAGTGCGTCAGCCAACCGGGTCAGCAAACGGTCAGTCTGCTCGGAGGTAAGTCCCAACAGCGCACGTGATGCCACACGCGCTGCGTCTAAGAGATTTTCTATCATAGGTCTATCAGAATATTTTTGGTGAGGTTGAAGGGTGTTTGCAGCAAGGAGCTTCGTCAGATGAAGCGATTGGAATTGGCATTATAGACAAAACCTGCATCACGGAGCTTCTCTTCTATCTCGTCGCGTGAGAGTTCGAGGTCGTCACAAAGTTCATCGAGATTCTCGTAATTGTCACGTAGTTTCATGTTTAAAACGCTTGCCAACATGGCGGGATCATAGGGTAAGTACATATTGTTTTCAGTTTTCAGATTATCAGTTTTCTTCTATACGTCTCGGCGCTACGCAATGTAGGACCTAAACGTATGCAGTGTGTGTTGTGCTGGGGCGAAGTGTCTCGTGGTGTGGGGGTGGGTTCGTCGCGTCAGATGTAGGGGTTGGTCTCGCTCTCGAAGCCGATGGTCGACGAGGGACCGTGACCGGGATAGATGCGTGTAGCCGGGGGCAACGTCAAGAGTTTGCCCACAATGCCTTCAGCCAAGGCGCGACCGTCGCAGCCCAATGCCGAGCCGAAGTCGGAGCGCCCTACCCCGCCGGCAAACAGCACGTCGCCGGTGAAGGCGATGCCCGACTGCGGCAGGTGGTAGATCAGACCGTGGAAACTGTGCCCCGGCACGTCAATGACGTGAATCTCCTCGCCGCCCAACACCAAGGTGTCGCCGTCGCGCAGATCGTGGCGAATGGAGTCGGGTTGCCCCTGCATGGGAATCTGGAAGAGCACCGACTGACGCTGAGCCGAGGGAAGGCTCTGCTCCTCGTCGTGGCTGCCCCACACCTCCACGGTGAAGTCGCGCGTGACGTAGCCCGTGCCCATCACGTGATCCACGTGCCCATGGGTGAGCAGCACATAGCGCAGGTGGCAGTGCAGTTCGCCCAAACGGCGAGCTATCGGCTGCCACTCGGCTTCGCAGCTGCACCCGGGGTCGATGATGGCTGCCTCGAGCGTCTCGGGCTCGAAGAGCAGATAAGTATTCTCCATAAAGGAGTTGCAGGTGAAGATTTCTACTTTAATCACAATTATCTCAGTATAAAAATAACTCTGTCGGGCGGTGATTATTTTGCCTCGGGGAACAAAAGGCTCACCACCTTCTTCGTCTCAAAAAACTCTTCGCGGAAGTACTTCGACACCTCCTCGGTCTGCGCGCCGCGGCAAGCCGAGAGTTCGTCGGCAAGCTCACCTCCCTTCAAGCAGATGAGACCGTGGCGCACCTTGCGGCGCACCAACTTCCACAAGTCGGGCAGCGGCATCACGGCGCGGCTGACGGCAAAGTCGAAGGGACCGCTGACCTCCTCAATGCCGGCGTGGCGAAACTGCACGTTGGTAAGCCCTATAGCCTGAGCCACCTCGGTGGCGACGCGCACCTTCTTGCCGATGCGGTCCACCAATAAGAATTGACACTCGGGGTAGAAAATTGCCAACGGTATGCCGGGGAAGCCTCCCCCCGTGCCAACATCGACAATGGTAGTGCCCGGAGCCCAACCGCCCAAATGCTCCTCAACAAAACAAGCCACCGCCAACGAATGTTGCACGTGGTGTTCGTAGAGCGAGTCAATGTCTTTGCGTGAAATGACATTGATTTTGGCATTCCACTCGGTGTAGAGAGCCTGCAAGGCTGCATATTGTGCGGTCTGACGCTCGGTAAGCGCGGGGAAGTATTGGGTAAAATCCATTCCTTATTCGTTCTATGTTAATGCGGGCAGCGAATGCCCTCGGGTTTTGCTTATAGGGTGGCGGTGGAGTCGGCAGCTTGCGCCATGGAGATGAGCGGCGAGTCGTCGAGCAGGTAGGGATAGACCTGATCCCACGTCAAGGTGACGGCGATGTAGCCGCAATAATAGGCAGCAATCTCATAGGGGCTGTACTGCCAGGTAATGCCGCGCTCGTCAATGTAGAAATTATCGACAACGTCAATCTCGTTGGGCTGATAGAAGCCCTCGTCGCAAAGTTGCTCAAAGCTTGTGTAGCCGCGGTCAGAGAGCAGCTGCTGACGCATGAGCTCTGACACATCAGAGAGGGCTCCCTCAGGGAAGAGGTCGCTGAGGAACAGCGGGCAAGACGTGTTGAGGTCTAACACGCTGCAGCGCACCGTTCCGTTGCCATGAGCTCCGCCGGTATAGCTAAAATTGCGGATGGAGTAAGAGAGGAAGCGGTCGGAAACGTAGAGCACCTCACCTTCGAGGCATTCATCGTAATTCAGCCAGTGCACCACAGCCTTGTCGGCATCTGAGTCATAATAGTCCAAAAACGTGGAGTCAGACCGGTAGTTTTCCAAATAGTCATCGCGGTAGCGCTGTGCTGCATCAATGGGATGCATGCCCGAATATTCATCACGAAACATCAGCTTCACGATGAAAGCCTCTGAGGCACTGAGCAGTTCCGGCGAAGCTGCCGAGACCGGATATTGCATCTTCAAGCAAAAGGTGCATGCCGGCGATGCCGTGTCGGCAGAAATATGACAAATGGTGTCAATGCGAAGGGAGTCGAAGGTGAGCACAGCATCGCCCTCCTGTTTGACGTTAGACTGACATGCGGCGAGGAGTGCCGTAAATGCTAATGCGCTAAACGCAGCATAAGGTTTCATTATAGTAGTGTAAACGGTTTAAATTTCAACAATTAGCGAGGCATAAATGCAAATCGTGTATCGTCATCTCACAATCAGCTGTTCAATATATCTCGGATGTAGACACTTAATTTTCTCTGATGTAGACACTTAATACGCTATTTCACTAATCCTTTGATTTCCATACAAACAAACATAGGAAGCTGCTCTACTCTCTCTTGCGGCTTCCTTTAACATCATCGATATTATATAGAGTTTGTCTTTTTTACGGCGCAAATATAGAGTGTAATCGGCTATTGAAATCTTTTTTATCGCAGTTTTCTCCGCCCGCTTCAAATATTTAAACTCGGTCTAAATTTAATTCTTCAAAATTCACGTGGTTGACGGTGCCTACGGCTTGCCCTATTCCATGAACACAGCACCCGCAACGTTGGTGCGGCTTGTCGCCGCCCCGTCAACAAGCACCAACGGTGGGGATGCCGCAGCCCAAAGCGCACCGCTCCGCGCTGTTTATGAGGGAGCTGCGTGCCGACATCTTGCTCGCCACTCTCCCACTGCGGGCGGCAGAAGCCGAGATCTTGCCGACGTGCAGAGTTATGAATGGCATCGGGAGCCTTGATGCCCGCGCGGGTCACGGTTCATGTGTGTGGCGCGCGAAGAGAACCTTGTTGGGTGCACACCTATCCGTTGGATCAAAAATAGAGCATCGGCTGGGTGGCAAATCGACGTGAGTAGTCGGCGGGGAGGGTTAACTCATCAAAATCAAGAAAAACATGCTAAAAAAAACATGCCGCCATTCCCCACCGCCCACAAATACCCCACTCAAAATGAAAAAGTTACCTCTTAACAACCCTACATAATATTAAATTCCCTAAATTTGCCACCAATTCTGTCAAATACAGCTACATAAAGGCAGGAAAGAAATATCTCAAGCGGGAGTGACCTGAGTGTGCCTTTTCTCTAATTAAACATAAACTTTCAGGGGCTATGGTGCGGCTTTCGTGAATTTCAATCTATCTTTGTCGGAGATTTCACAAGCCAATGAGACTCATATATATTTTTTTAGCCCTATTATTGACCGCGAGTAGCACCCTGACGGCAGCCGCAGAGAGTTACGACGAATGGGTGGAGCGCAGCTTCGACTATATGGAAGCTGACAGTCTGCCCCAAGCCGAAGCCGCACTCGTGTCGGCACTGCGCCTGGAGCCCGACAATCCGCGCAACGGTCTGCTGCTGACGAACCTCGGCACCGTGCAGCGCCAATTAGGCGAACTGAAGGCGGCGGAGGTTTCTTACTCCACAGCCTTGGCTCTGCTGCCGGGCAACGTGGCGGTGTTGCGTAGCCGCGCCTCGCTCTATGCCGAAATGGAGGAATGGGAGGCGGCAATGGTGGACTACTCGGAGATTGTGCGTCAGCGTCCGCAAGATGAGGAGGCTCATTATGAGCGCGCCATGGTGCGCCTCATCATGTGCGACACGGTGGGTGCGCGCAAAGAGCTCGAGAGCATCAACGAATACAACCCCAAGAGCGCCAAGGCTCGACTCGGCATGGCGTATGTGTATAAGACCATGGGCGAATATGCCTTGGCAGCGGAACTCTATGACGCACTGATTGAGGCTAACCCACGCAGCTACTCACTGCTGCAACAGCGCGCCGAGGTGTGCTATCTGAGCGGACGCATGGGTGCCGCCTTGATGGACATCAACCGGAGCCTGGAGATCTACAACCGCGACCCGATGTCGTATGCCCTGCGCGCCCAGATACGCTTGGCAAAGGGCGACAAAAAATATGCGAAACGAGACGTGGAACAAGCCATAGAATTGGGTTTAGAAGCTAAGATTGCCGACGAATTGATAAAAAAGTGTAAATAATTTGTATATTCTTGAAAGGTTCACATACGAAGTGTGCAAAAAGAATATATCTTTGCGAAGATGAAAACTCTGTCTACCTATATTGAATACTTGATAATGACCCGACGCTACGCCTTTGTGCCGGGCTTGGGAGGTTTTATGGTGAAGGAGACAGCCGCCCGCATCACAACGAGTGTGGACGAGCTTGGTGTGTCGCACTTGCAACTGGTTCCACCCCGCCAAGAGGTGGTTTTTAACCGTTTCATCACACACGACGACGGTCTCTTAATCAATACCTACATGGAATTTGAGGGCTTGAGCTTTAACGAGGCTGAAGCCCGCATCAAGTATGAGGTGGGCGAAATGAAGGCTGCCCTCGACCGTCGGGAGACGGTGTTGTTGGCAGGCTGGGGGCAACTCTCCACCGACGAAGATTGTCACTGGGCTTTCACCGCCACCCCCACCCGCGACGCTGCGCTCAGCAATGCCCGTCAATATGGGTTAGAGACGCTGCAGCTGAAGGGCTGGCAGAAAGCTGCCACCCCGCTCAAGACTGAAGTCGCGATGCCGAGCCGAAAGCAGCCGGAGCCGAAGGCAGAGCACGTGGTGCTGCCCATCAGCCGCTACGTGTTGCAGCGTGTGGCTGTGGTGGTGCTCATCGTGATGTGTTGCTTCTGCAGCTTCTTCCTCCCGTCGCACCAACAGGGTGAACAGCAGCGCGCCAGCGTGATAGACAGCGAGATTTTGACCGGCACACGCTTGCCCAACACCTTGCTACACCACTCGTGGGAAGAGATTTGGGACGAGGAAGTGGCTCGTGTGGAGCAGGAGGAGGAGGAAGAAGCCTCTGCAATGCCCCTCGATACGACCGAACCTACGGCTGAAGAGGTGGCTGTGGCTGAAGACTATCAACCCACAGCTGAAAAGCTCTTCTATATTATAGTGGGCAGCTGCGGTGACACCGCCGAGGCAAACCGACGCACGGCTCAGCTTGAGAAAGCCGGCTATGAGGCAGGGGTGATTTTGAAAGACGATCGCTACCGCATCTGCCTCAGTGCGTTTGAAGATCGCGCCACCGCCGAAGCTTTTCTGACAGGCATACGCGAGGTCGACATTTTCCATGACGCTTGGCTCCTACCCGCTCGCCAAGCCTCCGTTACGTATATTAGTAAAATAAAATATAATGAGCAATTACCTATGGAATTGTCGCACCTTACCACCGGAACTCAACGAAATCAGGGAGGCGATCACAGCTGACCTCTCTGTAAGCCCCATTGTGAGCAGCTTGCTGCTGCTGCGTGGAGCCACCTCGGTTGAAACGGCAAAGAGTTTCCTGAGACCTCAACTGTCTGACGGACTGCACGACCCATTCTTGATGAAAGACATGGATAAAGCCGTGGAGCGACTGAATGAGGCCATCGGACGTAAAGAGAAAATCTTGATCTATGGCGATTATGACGTTGACGGCACCTCTGCCGTGGCATTCGTCTATCGTTTCTTGCGTCATTTTTATTCTCAACTTGATTATTACATCCCTGATCGCTATGACGACGGTTATGGCATCTCGGAGAAAGGTGTAGATTACGCCCACCACACCGGCGTTAAACTGGTTATTACATTAGACTGTGGCATCAAAGCCGTCAACATGGTGGAGTATGCCCGAACGAAGGGAATCGACTTCATCATTTGTGACCACCACAAACCCGACGAAAAGCTTCCCGCAGCTGTGGCTGTGCTCGACCCTAAGCGTGAAGATGACACCTATCCTTATCCTCACCTCTCTGCTTGCGGCGTGGGTCTGAAGTTCATGCAGGCTTTTGCCCGCAACAACGGACTCAATGAGCTGCAACTTATTTACCCGCTACTTGATCTTTGTGCCATCAGCATTGCCTCTGACATTGTGCCCATCACGGGCGAGAACCGCGTGTTGTCGTATAACGGTCTGCGTCGCCTCAACGAGCAGGCGTGCAACGGCTTGAAGGCGATCATCGAGCAGTGTGGCATTTCGCAAAAGAAGGAGCTGACGAATTCCGACATCGTGTTTAAGATTGGTCCGCGCATCAATGCGTCGGGGCGCATGATGTGTGGCAAAGAGGCGGTGGACCTGCTGCTTGCCAAAGATATGGCAACGGCAAAGGCTTGCGCCAATCAGATTTCAGAGTACAACGAAAGCCGCAAAGAGTTAGACAAGAAGGTGACCGAAGAGGCGATTGCCCAGGTGGATTCCGACCCCGAGTTGGCACAAAAGAAGAGCCTCTTGGTGTTCAACCCGAGTTGGCACAAGGGGGTGATTGGCATTGTGGCTTCACGCCTCACCGAGCACTACTACCGCCCCGCCATCGTCTTGACCTCGTCGGGCGACGGCTTCGCAAGCGGTTCGGCAAGAAGCATTCAGGGCGTGAACGTCTACAATGCCATCAACGCGTGTCGCGACTTGGTGGAGACGTTCGGCGGACATTCTTTTGCTGCCGGATTGACGCTGAAAGAGACGAACATACCGGAGTTCAGCCGCCGCATGGAGGAGTATGTGGAGCAACACATCACCCCGGCGCAAGAGTGTCAGCATCTTGACATCGACTTAGAGATCTCGTTTAGTGACATCAACCTGCGGCTGTTTAAAGGCATCCGCTCGTTGGCTCCGTTTGGCGCAGGCAATATGAAGCCGATGTTTGTGTGCCGCGGCATCAAAGATAACGGCTCGAGTCGCTTGGTGGGCAAGACGTTGGAGCACATCCGCCTGGAGTTGGTGGACCCCGTCACCGGGGTGGAACAAAACGGCATAGCGTTTAACGCTGCCGACCGCATTGACATCGTGAAGAGCGGCGAGCCGTTCGACATTGTGTTCACCATCGAGGAGAACTCCTACAGCCCATCGACCGTGCAGCTGTTGGTGCGCGACATTAAACGAGCTGCCGACCAGAGTGCTCGCAGCGAATGCCCCTACACAACCGACTTCAAGCACGAAGATGCCTTGCCCGAGAGCATCCAAATGGTGCATGCCTAAGAGCTTCGGCTCCCGACTCATCAGTTAGACTTTATTCAACACACATAACACGCGCAGCTTCGCAGAGCAGAAAAGTAAAAAAGCTTTCTCACTCGGGGTGCTGCGCGTTATTTTTGTTTTGTGGCAGTATGACCATACATGAGATATTAAAACAATATTGGGGCTACGATTCTTTCCGCCCGATGCAAGAAGACATCATCCGCTCGGTGTTAGAGGGGCACGACACTTTAGGCCTCTTGCCCACCGGTGGCGGCAAGAGCATCACCTTTCAGGTGCCGGCATTGGCTTTGGGCGGACTGTGTGTGGTCATCACCCCGCTCATCTCGCTGATGAAAGACCAGGCCGACCACCTCACCGAGCGTGGCATCAAGGCTGCCTATCTGCACATGGGGCTCACCCACGACGAGGTGGTGGAGACCTACGACCGCATCTGCCGTGAGCGCTACAGCTTCCTCTACGTCTCGCCGGAACGTCTTGCCGGAACGCTGTTTCAGTCTCAGCTCTATTATATGGACGTGCGCATGGTGGTGGTGGACGAGGCGCACTGCATCTCGCAGTGGGGCTATGACTTCCGCCCCGCCTATCTGAAGATTGCCGAACTGCGCTCCATGTTGCGGCACAAAGAGGTTCCCTTCATGGCCCTAACCGCCACTGCCACACGACACACCATCGACGACATTGCTGCGAAGCTGCACTTCCGCCCCGGCTATCAGGTGTTTCGCGCCTCGTTCGTCCGTCCGAACCTCACCTACAGCGTGATGTACACCTCCGATAAGTTAGGCACCACCGTCAATTTGATGCGCTCTGTGGAGTGCGGCATCGTGTATGTGCGCAGCCGCAACAACACCGAAAGCATCGCCAAGGCGTTGCTCGATGCCGGTGTGAAGGCAGACTTCTATCATGCCGGACTCCCGACCTCGGTGCGCCAACACAAGCAAGATGAATGGATTCGCGGCGAAAAAACGGTGATGGTGGCAACCAATGCCTTTGGCATGGGCATCGACAAACCCAACGTGCGCCTCGTGGTGCATCTCGGGCTCGACCCTTCGCCCGAAGAGTATTTTCAAGAGGCGGGGCGCGCCGGCAGAGACCTGCAGCCGGCTGATGCCATCTTGTTGGCAGACCCGTATGAAGCCAAAAAGCTGCTCGGTCACGTCACGAAGGAGTTCCCCGAACGCGAGTTCATCCGCTATGTGTATGAGCGTTTGGGCAGCTTGTTTCAAGTGGCGATCGGGGCGGGGGAATATGCCACGTTCACGTTCAATGAGTTTCAGTTCTGCAAAAACTTCCACCTCCCCCCCACCGACACGTTCTACGCACTGCGCATCTTGGAGCAGGCGGGCTACATAGCTCTGCGCGATAGCAGCGACAGCTTCAGTGCGCTGCGCATGACCGTGTCTCGCGACTATCTCTACCGCCCCTTGCACCTCAGCAAAGAGGCAGACCTAACGCTCAACGCACTGCTGCGCATCTACACCGGCGTGTTTGCCGACTTTGTGAACATACAAGAAGAGAAGATTGCCACGCACACCTATCTCGACTCTGAGCAGATCTACCAAGCCTTGCTCGAGCTTAAACGGAAGGGCATCATCGACTACCGCCCGCGCCGACGACAGCCGGGCATCACTTATCTGACTCCGCGACTGGATGTGAGCGAGTTACGCATTCCCCGCAGCATCTATGAAGACCGCCGGGAACGCATGATGGGACGCACCTTAGCCATGGTGTCATATCTTGAGAATGCCGACGAATGCCGTCTGCGCCAACTGCTGCGCTATTTTGGTGAGGAGATTAAGGAAGATTGCGGACGCTGCGATGTGTGTCTGCGCAAGGCTCATACCCTGCCCCAAGGCGAGGCGAACCACACAAACCCGGAGCTGATAGACAGCATACATCAATCCATCAACGAACTGATTGCCGCCGAACCGGGTCTGACCGACGAAGAAATTTGTGACCACATCGCGCAGCACAAACGCACGGATGTTTCCGAGGTGCTGCGCATGATGGATGAGGTGGGGGAAAGAAAGGCTGAACTAAAGGACCAATGATCTATTGACCGGAGTTAAAACATCTCATGGAAGCCATGACCGCTGAGGTCGGTTCGCTTGATGCCGGTGTAGAGGCGACAAATGCCGAAGTGGAACGACGTGTGTTGCAGCGACTCGAAGCCGCAGTCGCTCATCATGGCCATAAACTCTTGAGGTTTGGGGAATGCCAACACCGACATGGGTAGGTACTCGTAGGCTTCGCGGTTGCCCGACACAAGACCGCCGACAAAGGGCAGCAGATGTAAGAAATAGAGCTTGTAGAGCTGTAACAAGATGCCGTTTTCCGGCACGGAAAGCTCCAAGATAACCACCTGTCCGCCGGGGCGCAACACGCGACGCATCTCGCGCAGCCCCGTCATGATGTGGGCGAAGTTGCGCACACCAAATGCCACGGTGACGGCATCGAAGCGACCGGTCTCGAACGAGAGGTGCTCGGCATCTTCGTGCGAGAAGATGACCTGCTGCCCGCGTCCTGCGTCGGCAACCTTTTGTTCGGCAATCTTGAGCATCTCGTCAGAGAAGTCTCCACCCACAATCTGCGGCACACCCGCCTCGGCGAGTTCCAGGGTGAAGTCGCCCGTGCCACAAGCCAAGTCAAGCACACTCTGCGGCGAACGTTGGCACAACTGACTGACAGCCTGTCGGCGCCAGCTGCGGTCGATGTTCATTGAGAGGATGTGATTTAACTTGTCGTAGGTCGGAGCAATGTTGTTAAAGAGATCGACGATGTAAGATTTAGATGCCATGAGCTCTTGTTGTCTTTAAAGTTTCAAGCTTTACCGGTGGGCAAAGCTTATTTAATGGGGATGTGTAACGTCTTTAAGAGAGAAACGGTTTAACAAAAACGCATCCTCTCGGCGGGGACTATTTAAATAAGTGTAGCACCTTGGCGAGCCTAATTATAATAAGTGTGAAACCTCAGCCAAGGCAAAATGTTAAACGTGCCACTATTTTAAGCAAGAGTAACGTTTTCGACCGCAAAGTTACATTTTTTTGCCGCTCTAAGTTGCGTCGGGTGAGAAAAGATTGCTTTTTTTTGCGCTATCATCCATTTTGCCTTATCTTTGCGAGGTCTGTTGACGCAGACCGGAACCGCACATCGCAATCGGCAACCATGCGCACATGACAGCACAGTCGTCACTTTGAGACCTCATCATGGAAGAATATTTATCCAACATACTTTCTCAAATAATCACCCCTGCGGACCTTCGCCAGATGCCTGAGAGCAAATTGCCGGAGGTCTGTAAAGCTTTGCGCGCTTTCATCATCGACCAAGTGTCGGTGCACCCCGGTCACTTTGCCTCCAGCTTGGGAGCCATAGAACTCACCGTGGCGCTCCACTACGTCTACGACACGCCCGAGGATCGCATTGTGTGGGACGTTGGTCACCAGGCCTATGCCCACAAGATTCTCACCGGCAGACGCGAGCGCTTCCACACCCTGCGCCAACGCAACGGTCTCAGCGGTTTCCCCACCCCGGCAGAGAGCCCCTATGACACCTTCTCGGCGGGGCACGCCTCCAACTCCATCTCGGCAGCTTTAGGCATGGCGGTGGCAGCCAAATTGGAGCACAGCGAACGCAAAGTGATAGCGGTGATTGGCGATGCCGCCATCTCGGGCGGATTGGCATTCGAGGGGCTAAACAATGCCTCGTCGGTGCCGAACGACCTGCTGATTGTGCTGAACGACAACCAAATGGCTATTGACCCCAACACCGGGGCGCTCTATCACTACCTGGTGCGCATCACCACCTCGAGCCGCTACAACCAGCTCCGCTATAAGGCATACACCACCCTGAAACGATACAGTCTGATGCGCGACGGCATGCGCCGCGCCTTGATACGTTTCAGCAACAGCGTCAAGTCGCTCTTTGCCCACCGTCAGAACATCTTCGAGGGGCTCGACATTCGCTACTTTGGTCCGGTTGACGGGCACGACGTGGTGAGCTTGGTGCACATCTTGCGCCAACTGAAACGCATGCGCGGACCCAAGATGCTGCACCTCTGCACCATCAAGGGCAAAGGCTACGCTCCGGCTGAGCAAGAGGCCACCATCTGGCATGCCCCCGGCAAGTTCAACAAAGAAACCGGCGAACGCATTAAAGAAGAGAGCGACGAAATGCCGCCCAAATACCAAGATGTATTCGGCTTGACCTTAGTGGAGTTGGCAGAAGCCGACCAACGCATTGTGGGCATCACACCCGCCATGCCCACCGGTTGCTCCATGACCTACATGATGAAGGCTTTCCCCGAACGCAGCTTCGACGTGGGCATTGCCGAAGAGCATGCCGTCACCTTCTCGGGCGGTTTGGCAAAAGAGGGGCTCGTGCCGGTGTGCAACATCTACTCCTCATTCATGCAACGAGCCATGGATGAGGTGATTCACGACGTGGCGCTGATGCACCTCCACGTGGTGTTCTGCCTGGATCGCGCCGGCTTGGTCGGTGCCGACGGCGTGACCCACCACGGGCTCTACGACGTGGCATTCTTCCGCACCATACCGGGCATGATCGTCGCCTCGCCTATGGATGAACATTGGTTGCGCTACCTGCTCTACACGGCGGTGCACAACGTGCAAGGGCCCATCGCCATACGCTACCCCCGCGGTCGCAGCGAGCACCGCAACTGGCAGTGCGTCATGAAGGCAATCGAGATAGGCAAAGGGCGCTGCATCGACGACGGACTCAACGGCGGCGAACTCAGCGAAGCCGAGGTGCAAACCGCAGTGCTCTCGTTCGGACCGATCGGCAATGAAGTGACGCGCGCCATAGCACTTGCCAAGCAGCACCAAACGCGTCGCGAAGGCTATGCCCACTACGACATGGTGTTTGCCAAACCGCTCGACACCGAGCTGCTCGACCAAGCCATGACCCGCTACAGCCGCATCATCACCGTTGAAGACGGCGTGCGCGACGGCGGCTTCGGCTCTGCCGTCACCGAGTATCTAACGGCACACGAATACAAGGGCGAGATTGTGCGCGTGGGTGTCCCCGACCGCTTCATCATGCACGGCACGGTGAAAGAACTCTACCAAGAGTGCGGCATGGATGCCGAGAGCATTGCCAACCTTCTTACAACATGACATGCCCTTTCCCCCCCAAACGGAGAAAGGTTAAGAGAAAAGAACGTTTTCACAAGATATGAAGATCATCATTGCCGGAGCCGGCGCAGTAGGCTCTCACTTGGCGAAGTTACTCGCCAAAGAGAATATGGATGTCATCTTGCTCGACAAAGAGGAAGAACCTCTTGAGCAGATGACCTTCTTGAACATGATGACATTAGTCGGTTCGCCAACCTCCATCAAGACCCTGAAGGAGGCGGATACCAAGCATGCCGACCTCTTTATTGCCGTCACACCCAACGAGAGTGTGAACATCCATGCCTGCATCTTGGCAGCCAACATGGGTGCAAAGAAGACTGTGGCGCGCATCGACAACTTCGAGACGCAGAAGCCTGAAAGCCAGGAATTTTATCGCAAAATAGGCATCAACCGACTCATCTACCCCGAGCTGTTGGGCGGTGAAGCCATCGCCGCAGCATTGGCTCTGCCGTGGGCGCGCTCTTCGGTGCGGCTCTGCGACGGTCACCTCCTGCTGTTAGGCGTGAAGATCTATGCCGGAGCCCCCATCATCGGTCAGCGGCTCATGGAGTTGGGGCGCGAACACGCACAATATCACATTGCCGCCATTAAACGCGGCGAACGGCTCATCATTCCCGGCGGCATGGATCAGATTGAAGAGCAAGACGTGGTCTACTTCACCACCACGCCGGACCACATACAGTCGGTGCGCCTCATTTGCGGCAAAAAGGAGCTGAACGTGCAGCGTGTCATCATCATGGGTGGCAGCCGCATAGCCATACAGGCCACCTACTTCTTCCCTCACGACTACCACGTCACCATCATCGAGCCCGATCGCCACACCTGCGAGATGCTCACCGAACGCATCCCCCATGCCAAGATCATCTTAGGCAACGGTCATGACCCCGACGTGCTGCAAGAAGCCGACATTGAAAACGCCGATGCCTTCGTGGCGCTCGACGAGAACTCTGCCACCAACATCTTGGCTTGCCTCACCGCCAAAAAGATGGGCGTGGCAAAGACCGTGGCAGAGGTGGAGAACGTCAGCGACATCTCCACAGCCGACACGCTGAACATCAGTTCTGTCATCAACAAAAAACTACTCACCGCCTCAAGCATCTATCAGCTTCTGCTCGATGCCGACTCCACCTCAGCCAAATGCTTCAGCCTGGTCGATGCCGAAGTGGCAGACTTAGTGGCACAAGAGGGGTCGCGCATCACGCAACACCCGGTGATGAACCTCGGCTTGCCCAAGGGCTTCACCATAGGCGGTTTGGTGCGCGACGGGCGAGGCATGACCGTGAACGGGCAGACGCAAATCATGGCGGGCGACCACGTGGTGGTGGTCTGCATGAACGAGAAAGTGAGCCAAATGGAGAAACTCTTCAAAGCTTAACGGTTCAACCGAGACATGAAAATTCTTAACTTCAAGTTAATCCGATACATCTTCGGTCTGTTGCTCATCATGGAGGCGACGTTCATGGCGATAGCCACCGCCGTCTCAGGCTACTACTGCTGGCACAGCGGCGACCACGACTTCGCGGCATTGGGTGTGCCCACACTGCTCACAGCGGTGGTCGGCATCATCTTGCTGCGCACCGGGCAACGCCACACCGAACGCTTCACGCAAAAAGAAGGCTTCTTCATCGTGGCAATGGCGTGGGTGCTCTTCTCGCTGTTCGGCATGTTGCCCTACCTCATCTACGGCACCACCACCTCGGTGGCAGATGCCTTCTTCGAGACCATGTCGGGCTTCACCACCACCGGAGCCACCGTGCTCACCAACATCGACGTGCAGCCCCACGGCATACTCTTCTGGCGCAGCCTCACGCAATGGATTGGCGGTTTGGGCATCGTGGTCTTCTCATTGGCCCTCCTCCCCCTCATCGGCACGGGGTGCACACAAATGTTCAATGCCGAAGTCACCGGGCTTAGCGTCGACAAACTGCGCCCCAAGATACAAAACACGTCGCGTCGTCTGTGGGTCATCTACATAGTGCTCACAGCCGTCTGCGCCCTCCTCTTCGGCTTGGGCAAGATGAATGCCTACGATGCCATCTGCCACGCACTCACCACCATGTCTACCGGCGGGTTCAGCACCCACCAAGCCAGCTTAGGCTTCTTCAACTCGGCATATATAGAATATGTGTGCGCCGCATTCCTCTTCATCGGCAGCCTCAACTTCTCGCTGTTCTACATGGTGGGCATCGGCAAGTGGAAGCACTTCTGGCGCAACGAAGAGTTCCGTTGGTTTGTCTTCATCGCACTTGCCTTCACCGCACTGTTCATGGTGCTGATGTGCGTAGCCCGCGCCGGGCAAGCCGCAGGTTCCACACTTGTCGAGACACTCGGTTCGGGCGCAGAGTGCACCTTCCGCACCGCCTTGTTCCACACCCTCACCATCATCTCGTCGGCGGGCTTCCAAGGCTCACATTTCGACTATGTGGCGTGGGGTGCCATCTTCTGGATTCCCACCTTAGTGCTCATGGCGTGTGGCGGCTGTGCCGGTTCCACTGCGGGCGGACTGAAGGTGATACGCCTCATCGTCTTGCTGAAGAATACACGCAACGAATTCGACCATCAGATACACCCGCGAGCCATCACCTCGGTGCGACTCAACGGTCACGCCATCGCCTCTGAAATCGTACAAAAGATCTTAGCGTTCCTCTTCGTCTATCTGTTGCTCATCATTGCCTGCACCTTCCTGCTGCAGTGCATGGGGGTCAACTTTGAAACCGCCATCGGAACCACGGTCTCAGCCTTCGGCAACACCGGACCCGGCTTGGGCGACACCGGACCAAACGGCACGTGGGTGGTTCTCCCCACCGCCGCCAAATGGTTGATGAGCTTCGCAATGCTCGTCGGGCGCTTAGAGATCTTCACCGTCATACTCCTCTTCTCGCCAAACTTCTGGCAGAAATAACGACGGATAAACTTCCTGCAGAAATAACGACGAAATAAACGTTCGGAAGAAATAACCCACAAAACGTAACTACCCCAACATCATGGCAAAAGATAAGAAACAAAACACACAAGCCGCACCACAAGAGGCAAAGACAGGCAAGGTGAGTCGCATCGCTCACGACGAGCGCGCGCAGTTCATCGCCGGACTGCTCATCTTCGTCTTTGCGGTCTTTCTCGGCATGGCATTCATCTCCTTCTTCACCACCGGAGCTGCCGACCAAGCTCTGCTCGAAAATCGCAAAATCTGGGAGCTCACACAAGTGGGCAATGACATCAGCAACTGGATGGGTTCCTTCGGAGCCTTCATGGCAGAGACGCTCATCAACCAATGGTTGGGCATCTCGGTGTTTCTCTACGTCTACCTGCTGCTCAAGGTGGGCATCAAGATGCTGACCAACGCGCCCAAGAAGAGAGCCCTGTGGGGCACCGCCGTGCGCTGCATGCTGTGGAGCATCTGGTTCTCGCTCTTCTTCGGCTTCTTCTTCATCAGCAGCTACGAAGACACCTTCCTCTATCTTGGAGGTCGCCATGGCTACGAGTTAGCACAGATCTTGCGTGCCAACATCGGTTGGGGCGGAACGGCATTAGTGGTGGCAGCCACCTTCATTCTGCTCTGCATGACCATCTTTAAGAGCACCATCGCCAAGACGCGCACCCTCTGCGGTCTCTGGCCCCGCCTGCAACGCTACCGCGCAGCACGCCGCGCCATGCTCGACGCAGCCGTAGCAGCCGCAGCCGGCGGGCAAGCCTCAGCAGCCGAAGGTCAGCCCATGGCTGAGATTGCAGCTCCCACAGAGGCTGAGACACAGCAATCTGCTTCCACGCAAGATGACGAAGTGGTTGATGCCGACGCAAATGATAATGATGCAGCCGAGGCAGCAGCATATAACACAGAGGCAGCAGGCTCAGCTGTCAATGACCCCGCCGATGCCATACCCTGCGAAGAGCCATTTGAGAACCCTCCTCTCGAGGCGGATATTGAGGTAGTGCCGCCCTACGTTGCCCCCACGGCTTCCACTGAGGCAGCCACACCTGCCACACCTTATGTAGAGACAACCCTTGAGCCCATTACTCCCGCCGAAGCTGCTGCTCCCGCCGGGGTAATGCAAAGTGCCGGAGTAATGCAAAGTGCCCCCACGGAAACGCGCCCCACCAC
>CAZBWT010000003.1:24855-40655 GCA_964495625.1 uncultured Prevotellaceae bacterium
TAATGCAAAGTGCCGGAGTAATGCAAAGTGCCCCCACGGAAACGCGCCCCACCACCTCCTACCGTTCGGAGGTAGACCCCACCTTCAGCGTGCAGACGCACCAAGATGACACAGTGGAGCAGCCCATTGTGGAGCAAACCGAATACGACCCCACCGCCGACCTCTCGCACTACAAGTTCCCCACCTTCGACCTGTTGAAGCAATACAACACAGACATCCCCGTCGACATGGAGGAACAGAATGCCAACAAAGAGCTCATACGCAAGACGTTGCACGACTACGGCATCGAGATACAAAGCATCAATGCCATCGTCGGACCCACCATCACGCTGTTTGAAATCGTACCCGTCGAAGGCACACGCATTGCCCGCATCCGCGGTCTGCAAGACGAGATAGCCATGAGCATCGCAGCCACCACCGGCATCCGCATCATCGCCCCCATACCCGGCAAGACCGCCATCGGCATCGAGGTGCCCAACCGCGACCCGCAAGTAGTGTCAATGCACTCCGTCATCACCAGCCGCGCCTTCCAGGAAAGCCACTACGAGCTCCCCGTAGCCTTGGGCAAGACCATCACCAACGAGGTCTTCACCTTCGACCTTGCCAAGATGCCCCACCTCTTGGTGGCAGGTGCCACCGGTCAGGGCAAGTCGGTCGGACTGAATGCCATCCTCACCTCACTGCTCTACAAGAAACACCCCTCGCAGCTCAAGATGGTGCTCATCGACCCCAAGCAGGTTGAGTTCAGCATCTACTCTCGCATCGAGAAGCACTTCCTTGCCAAGCTCCCCAACGAAGAAGAACCCATCATCACCGACGTGTCGAAAGTGGTAGCCACGCTCAACTCGGTGGTCATAGAAATGGAAGACCGCTATGCCCTGCTCAAAGATGCCGGACTGCGCAACATCAAAGAATATAACGAAAAGTTCATCCATCGCGAACTCAACCCCACCCGCACCGTGCTCTCACCCGGTGGCAGCCAAACGGGCATCAACCACCACTACCTGCCCTACATTGTGGTGGTGGTCGATGAGTATGGCGACCTCATCATGACCGCCGGCAAAGAGATCGAGCTCCCCATTGCCCGCATTGCCCAGAAGGCGCGTGCCGTGGGCATACACATGATTATTGCCACACAGCGCCCCTCGGCGCGCATCATCACCGGCATCATCAAAGCCAACTTCCCGGCGCGCATGGCGTTCCGCGTGGGTCAGAGCATCGACTCGAGCATCATCCTCGACAAACCCGGAGCACAACAGCTCATCGGTCGCGGCGACTTGCTCTTCTCGTCGGGCAACAATCTCACGCGTGTGCAATGTGCCTTTGTCGACACCCCCGAGGTGGATCGCATCAACCGCTACATTGCCGACCAGCAGAGCTATCCCACCGCCTTCATCCTGCCCGAACCGCCCAGCGAAGGCGGCGGCAGTGACAGCGAAAGCGGTCCCGTAGACCTGCGCCACCTCGACCCCCTCTTCAACGAGGCGGCAGAGATGGTCGTCGGCTCGGGTCAAGGCTCCACCTCGATGATACAGCGCAAGTTCAGCATCGGCTACAACCGTGCCGGACGCTTGATGGATCAGCTCGAAGCTGCCGGCATCGTAGGTCCCAACGAAGGCAGCAAATCGCGCGCAGTGCTCGTGGGCGACGACATCGAACTGCGACAAGTGTTAGACAACCTCAAGAACCTGTAAACAAACCCAACAAACAATGGCAGAGCCCCTACCCCATCGGCTCTGCCACAACCATCACTCATAAAACAGAAAAACGACATGATCAAGTGCTTAATCATTGGTTCCGGTCCTGCCGGATATACTGCTGCCATCTACGCATGCCGCAGCGGTTTGAACCCCATCGTATATGAAGGACTCCAGCCCGGCGGACAGCTCACCATGACCACCGACATCGAGAACTTCCCGGGCTACCCCGAAGGCACCACCGGCAACGGACTCATGGACGACATGCGCCGCCAGGCTGAGCGCCTCGGTGCCGACCTGCGTCAGGGCATCGTCACCCACGTAGACTTCAGCCTCGACGGCTCACAGCCCCACCACGTCACCATCGACGACGGCACCGAGCTCGACGCGCAGACCATCATCATCGCCACCGGAGCCTCAGCCAAATACTTAGGTCTCGACGACGAAAAGAAATATGCCGGCATGGGTGTATCGGCATGCGCCACGTGCGACGGCTTCTTCTATCGCAAAAAAGTGGTAGCCGTGGTGGGCGGCGGCGACACAGCCTGCGAAGAGGCATGCTACCTTGCCAACTTAGCCAAGAAGGTCTACCTCATTGTGCGCCGCAACGTGCTCCGCGCCACCGAAGCCATGCAGCAGCGTGTGGCAGCCGAACCGAAGATTGAGGTGCTCTGGGAGACGCAGACCGAGGGTCTCTTCGGTGCTGAAGGTGTGGAGGGTGCACACTTAGTGCGCCACAAAGGCACCGACCACGAAGAGCATTTCGACGTTGCCATCGACGGCTTCTTCCTTGCCATAGGTCACCACCCCAACACCGAGGTGTTCCGCCCCGCCATCGCGGTGGACGAACAGGGCTACATCATCACACAGCACCCCACCACCGCCACCAACATCCCAGGTGTCTTTGCTGCCGGCGATGTGGCAGACCCCCTCTACCGCCAAGCCATCTCCGCTGCCGGCAGCGGCTGTCACGCAGCTATGGATGCCGAGCGCTACCTCAATAAGTAAGTGCTCCCCCGGCAGACTCTTCGGAAACACCGCCAAACAAAAAGCCCGTGCGCACGGTGACGACCACATCACCAAACGCACGGGCTTTATGTTTTTTTGTAAACCTCTATTGTACGGCATTCGATAAACTACAAATTCAGAAGTATCGGAGTATCCTTCTCTAAATCATAAAATCCCCCAAAACAGCGCACCACACAACCGAGCTAAAGAACCTTCACTTAACTTTTTGCCACACATAACCATTAACCTAAGCTAACAAGATGAACAAGCACATTCACATCAGCGTTTTACTCTTATTTCATTCACCACAAGTATGACCTACGCAAACAAGAAATTAAAAAACAAAGAAATTTTGACGTGAACACCTCCATTTCTCGCTAAATATTTGGAAGTTACGTGCCCACCTATTATCTTTGCCACGACATCATTAAAACACAGAGTGTGAATATGAACAACTTGCACGTTAAAGACACAAAACTATGCGAATCGACACATGGGTCGCCCGGCACTCGCTGAGTCTGGGTTGCTGATGTTGTGTCGCATGGCGCATTGTGTTCTTTGACATGCTGATTACACACTCTCACCTCTAATCGGGGAGGGAGAGTTATTCTTATGTTCTAATCTTATTTATTCACACTTAATTCCTTTTTTATTTATGGAAAAGAACGATGTAGTTCGCATTGCACGCGTGCAATGCGCTGATGATGTATGCACCAACCGAACCACCGATGTGTGCACCAACCGGACGAATGAAACTTGGTCGTTCACGGTGCGCTTCGGAATGACGCTTGAACACATAGGAGTCGTTTCTGTGCGCGTCTACGACAAGGAGTTTCGATTGATTGGCAAGGGCGAAGGCTTCACCCGCTCTAACAAGAGGGTGAGACAGGTGGCTTTTCAGGTTAAAACCTTCGATGAATGGACCGACAGTCTGCATTATGTGGTTGTGTATAACAACGATAATTTGTATCGCATGGCGCGACTCGAATCCGTTCCACAGGGTGATGTCCCCACGACATACGTCTTAGAGGATCTCGACCGGACTTCATTTGAGTATCATTATACAAAATGGATGTGTTCGTATGCTTTTGAGGGCTTTGAGATTTGCGACCTGAAGTTGTGGGAGCGTCGTATCTTGATGAACTTGCTGTTGCACTACAGCGACGTGGAGCGCAAGTGGATGAAGCGTTATAACCACAAGCCCCATTATGTGGTGTCAGGTAGCTCGGATGAAACCCTTTGGCTGATGGATAGCTTCGCGTGGTTTTTGAAGGAGATGCACGTGCCCGGCACGAAGCACGGCACGTTGTTTGTGTCGGTGCAAGAGTTGATGCAGGAGGTGACAAACAAGATCAACCCTTACGAGCAGGTGTTGGATAAGTTTATGGTGGTGATTGACATGGAGGCTGACGAGCAGTTTATCTGTGCCAACGCGATACACTGGCAACTGTTCACAGGGAGCGTGCTGCTCAATTATCGCTTGCATAAAGACACCGCCTTCGTGTTGCGCGGCACGCCGGAGTGCCTGCTCGCCTGGCGCGATAAAACGCCCCATATGTTGTGGTGGGGTGAGTTCCAATATATGTTTGACCCCACAGTGTGCGAGGATTGATCTTTTATAGGCTGATTTCAGCGGCTGTTATTGATTATTTTTGTACTTTTGCCGACGGCTTGGGCGCAACTCCTCAGGGGGTTCGCCTGCCGCCGTTTTTCAATCTGTTATGTTATGAATTATCAGGAGACGCTTCAATTCCTTTATGCGCAGGTGCCGGTGTTTGAGCACGTGGGCGGCAATGCCTACAAACCGGGACTGCAAAATATAGAGGCGATGGACGAGTATTTCAACCATCCGCATCGACTTTTTAAAACCATTCATGTGGCAGGAACCAATGGCAAGGGTTCGGTGTCGCACACCTTGGCGGCTATGTTGCAGGCCGAGGGGCATCGCGTGGGTTTGTTCACCTCGCCTCATTTATTAGATTTCTCGGAGCGCATCCGTGTGAACGGCACGCCCATCAGCGAGGAGTTTGTGGTGAAGTGGACGGCATGCCACTTCGACCGTCTGAAGCACGTTCAACCTTCGTTTTTTGAGCTTGCCACCATGATGGCTTTTTGCTATTTCGCCGCCGAGCAGGTGGACGTGGCTGTGATTGAGGTGGGCTTGGGCGGTCGGCTCGACAGCACTAATATCATCACGCCCGAACTTTGTGTTATTACGAATATCAGCCTGGACCACACGCAGTTTTTGGGCGCAACGCTGCCGCTGATTGCGCGCGAGAAGGCGGGCATCATGAAACCGGGTGTGCCCTGCGTGGTGGGCGAAGCGGGTGAGGCTGACGTGCGCGAGGTGTTTGTGCGCCATGCCACCGAGGTGGGTGCACCGCTGACGTTTGCCGAAGATGTGCCGGAGGTGCTGACGGTGGATGATGACATAGTGACCCACCACGGCATGTTGTATCACACGCGCAACCACGGCACGCTGACGGGGACGCTGACGGGGGCTTGCCAGCCCAAGAATGCCAACACGATTCTCTGCGCCGTAGACCTCTTGCCCGAGGGGCTGCGCGTTAGCCCCGCATCGGTGCGCCGCGGCATGGCCGAGGTGACGACGATGACCGGTTTGATGGGGCGCTGGCAGCTGCTTCGCACCGAGCCGGAGACGTATTGCGACACCGGTCACAACGAGGGTTGTTTTGTCTATATTGAGCAGCAGCTGAAGGCTTTAACTTGCAAACAGCACCGCAAGCTGCACATTGTGTTTGGCATGATGCGCGACAAGGATGTGAAGGCGGTGGTTAAGCATCTGCCCACTGATGCCACCTATTATATCACCGCAGCCGGCACCCCCCGCTCAATGTCTGCCGAGGAGTTGGCGCAGCTGCTGAGTGAAGTGGGCATCACGGGCAAAGTCTACCCCCACGTGACCGAGGCTCTGCAAGCCGCCTCTGCCGAGGCGATGCGCGGCAACGCTGCGGGCGACGCGGTGCACACGGTGTTTATTGGCGGCAGCAACTTTGTGGTGGCTGAGGCTATGCTCGCCATGAAGTGAGATGCACCCCGGGCGGGTGCCGTTTAAAAAATTTGGTGCCCGCCTGAAAACTCTGTGAAATATTTGCGGAATAGCTAAACAACAGCTATTTTTGCACAAAAATTTAGCTCCATGAACAACATTGAAGAAGTCAAAAACGATTTAAGATATTTGAAACTGTTGGCCGAGAAGTTCCCGACGGTGTCGGACGCTGCCACAGAGATCATCAACTTAGAAGCTATCTTGAACCTGCCGAAGGGGACGGAGCATTTCCTCTCGGATCTGCACGGCGAGAACACCGCTTTTCAACACGTGCTGAAAAACGCTTCGGGCGTGATACGCCGCAAGGTGGACGACATCTTCGGGCTTTCGATGCGCGATGCGGATAAGAGTGAGCTATGCTCGCTGATTTACTACCCCGAGGAGAAGCTCGAATTGGTGCGTAACACCGAGAAGGACTTGGATGGGTGGTACCGCATGACGCTGCTGCGCGTGGTGGAGGTGGCACGTATGGTGTCGTCGAAGTATACGCGCTCGAAGGTGCGCAAGTTGCTGCCACCGGATTTTGCTTATGTCATTGAGGAGTTGCTGCACGAGTCGCGTACAGAACCCGACAAGCAGAATTATTATGCCGCCGTCATCAATTCTATCGTGGAGATTCACCGCTCGGAAGAATTCATCATTGCCATCTGCCATCTGATTCACCGCTTGGTGATTGACACGCTGCATGTGGTGGGCGATGTGTTTGATCGCGGTCCGGGTGCCTGCCAGATTATGGAGACGCTGTGCGATTATCACGACTTCGACATTCAATGGGGCAATCATGACATTTCGTGGATGGGTGCAGCCGCAGGCAATCGGGCTTTGATTGCCAACGTGGTGCGCATTTCGGTGCGTTATGGCAATGTGGAAACGCTCGAAGAGGGCTACTCGATTAACTTGCTGCCGCTCGCCACTTTTGCCATCGAGACTTACGGCAAGGACCCGTGCACAGTGTTTCAGGCGCGTGAGTTTGAGGAGAATAGCCGCATGTCTCGCTCGATGCAGCTCATGGCGCAGATGCATAAGGCAATCAGCATCATACAGTTTAAGTTGGAAGGGCAAATTGTGAAGCGCCGCCCCGAGTATGGCATGGACGACCGCCTGCTGTTGCACCTTATTGATAAGGAGGCCGGCACCATTCGCATCGGCGATAAAGACTACACGCTGCTCGACAAGAACTTCCCGACGCTCGATCCGAAGGATCCCTACAAGCTGAGCGCTGAGGAGGAGCTGCTGATGAACCAGTTGGAGCACTCGTTTCGTTGCAGCGAGAAGTTACAGAAGCACTTGTTGTGCCTCTATCGCCACGGCAGCCTCTTCTTGACGCGCAACAACTGTCTGCTCTATCATGCCGCCATACCGCTCAACGACGATGGCTCGTTCCGCGAAGTGATGATTGACGGCGAGAAGTTTGCGGGCAAGGCGCTGATGTGTCGCATTGACAGCATCATCCGAGATGCCTGCTTTGCCGAACCCGGGTCGGAGCAGCACGCTCGCGCTTTGGACTATATGTGGTATTTGTGGTGCGGTCCGGATTCGCCCTTATATAATAAGGATAAGATGACGACGTTTGAGCGTTACTTCCTCGACGACGAGAAGCTGTTTAATGAGCGCAAGGGTGCTTATTATGTCTTGGCAAACTCGGCTGAGACGTGTGATAATATTTTGCGCGAGTTCGGGCTGGATCCGGCGAAGTCACGCATCATCAACGGACACATTCCCGTGCGCACTAAGAGCGGTGAGTCGCCGATGCGCGCAGGAGGCAAACGTTTGGTGATTGACGGCGGTTTCTCGAAGCCTTATCACAAGACGACGGGCATTGCCGGCTATACGCTCATCTATAATAGTCACGGTTTGCAGTTGGTGCAGCATGAGGCTTTCGAGAGTAAGGAGAAGGCGATTGTGGCGGGCACCGACATTCACAGCCGCGTGCAGCTCGAGGAGTTTAAGTATCACCGCATGTTGGTGCGCGACACCGACCGCGGTCAAGAGCTGATGACGCAGATTGAGAACCTCAACAGGTTGCTTTTTGCTTATCGCAGCGGCATCATCAAAGAGGCAGGTCGCAAGTGATGCACTCCCACCCCACGTTAACACGCTTTTTATGAATTTCAAGGATATCATCGGACAATCTTCCATCGTGAACCGTTTGCGCGAAGCTATAGACCGCGGCACCTTGCCGCACGCGCTGTTGCTGAACGGCATCGAGGGCACCGGCGGGCTTGCCATAGCTGTGGCTACCGCCCAATATTTGCAGTGCGAACACCGCCACGACGGCGAGGCTTGCGGCGAGTGTTTGTCGTGCCGACAGTATGCTAAGTTGGTTCACCCCGATCTGCACTTCATCTATCCCACGGTGAACCGTGGCACCTCCACCTCGCCCAGCATCAGTGAAGACTTCCTGACGGAGTGGCGCGAGGCTTTTCTTGCTAACCCTTATCTATCCCTCAACGATTGGTTGCTTGCCATCGGCGCGGAGAATAAGCAGGGCATCATCAATCAAGCAGACAGCAGCAGCGTGATACGCCACTTGTCGGTGAAGCCGTATGAGTCGGACTACCGCGTGATGATTATCTGGATGCCCGAAAAGATGAATGAGACGGCTGCCAATAAGTTGCTGAAGATGATTGAGGAGCCTTATGAGAAGACACACTTCTTGCTGGTGAGCTGCGATGCCAACTCGGTGCTCGGCACCATTCAGAGCCGCACGCAACGCATTCAGTTGCCCCCACTGGACGAGGCGGTCATTGCACAAACCCTGACCGAACGTGAGCAGTGCGCGCCCGAAGTGGCTGCCAACATAGCCCACGTGGCTCACGGCAGCTGGAATCAGGCGGTGGGGCTGTTGCGCGACAATGACGAGCGACAGTTCTTCTTCACCAAGTTCTGCGAGATGATGCGCCGCAGCTATGCCCGCAAGCTCTTCGACATGAAGGATTGGAGCGACGAGATGGCGACGTTGGGGCGCGAACGGCAGAAAAATTTCCTTCAGTATGCGCAGCAACTGATACGCGAGAATTTCATCATGAACTTCCACAACCCGCAACTCAACTATATGTCTGCCGACGAGCAGAACTTCTCGTCACGCTTCTCCCCTTTTGTCAATCACGCCAATGTGGAGGGCATTATGGATGAGCTTGCCACCGCCGAAGGCGACATTGCGGGCAACGTCAATGCCAAGATGGTGTTCTTCGACTTAGCTCTGAAACTCATCATGCTACTCAAGAAAGGTGCCGAGCAAGGCTATCAAAATGGCTCAAAGTCATAATAATGGTGCCCCGCAAAGCAAAAAACTCGCGTCAAACTTTGCGCGGAACAAAAATAGTGTTACCTTTGCGCCGCTTGTGCTCACGGGTTGGGCACAAATCCTGCTTGGATAAGCATAAGTATAACAATTTAAATCAATTAGCGAAATGGCTACAAAGATCCGTCTTCAACGACATGGTCACAAGGACTACGCATTCTATTCTATCGTAGTCGCAGATAGCAGAGCGCCACGTGATGGTAAGTTTATTGAGAAAATCGGTACTTACAATCCAAACACGAATCCTGCTACTATCGAACTCAAGTTTGATCGTGCTTTGTACTGGCTCGAGACCGGTGCAATTCCGACCTTGACAGCAGAAAAAATCCTCAGCTACGAGGGTGTCCTCATGATGAAGCACCTCCGCGGTGGTGTCAAGAAGGGCGCTTTCACCGAAGAGGTTTGCGCTGCTAAGTTCGAGGCATGGAAGAAGGCTAAGGAGGCAAAGGTTGCCCAGAAGGTCAGCACTTTGGCTGATGCCGCTAAGGCTAAGGCTGTAGAAGCTGCTAACGCTGAGGTTGCCGTTAAGAATGCCAAGGCTGAAGCTCTCGCTGCCAAGAAGGCTGAGCTCGCTGCTAAAGCTGCTGAAGAGGCTGCCGCTAAGGCTGCTGAAGAGGCTGCTAAGGAAGAAGCTCCCGCTGCTGAGGCTGCAGAGTAATCTACTATCGGCTAAATCGAACGCGAGGCTGTGCCCACTTTTTTTGTGGGTGCAGCCTCTCTTTTTTCAGCCATACCGCCACCGAGTATGCGAATATTTGAAAAAATAGACGTAACTTTGCGGCAATCATTAAAACGAGACAAAACAATCTATCGATGATTGATATATCAAAGAATTTATCACTCCTCCCCCACAACACGTTCGGCATGAACGTGCGCGCCCAAGTGTTTGCCGAATATGACACTGCTGACGACCTCTGTGCGCTGTTGGTGCACCCCGACGTGGAGGGTCGCCCTCTGCTGCACATTGGCGCGGGTAGCAATCTGCTCTTCACGCACGATGTGGAGGGGGTGGTGCTGCACTCGCGCATCGGCGGCATTCGCATCGTGGCAGAGAGCGATGAAACCGTGACGGTGGAAGCCGGAAGCGGCGTGGTATGGGACGACCTCTGCGCCTGGTGTGTGGAACACGGCTTGCGCGGGGTGGAGAACTTGTCTGCCATACCCGGCGAATGTGGTGCCGCCGCGGTGCAAAACATCGGTGCCTATGGTGCCGAGATTGCCGACAGCCTCACCGAGGTGGAAGTGGTGGAGGTGACTACCCGCCAACGCAAGACGTTGCGCCGCGAAGACTGCCACTATGGTTACCGCAGCAGCTTGTTTAAGGAGGATGCTCACCGTGGCGAATTTATCGTGGTTGCCATACGTCTGCAACTGCGCCGACAGGGCAAGGCTAACCTGCGCTATAAGCAGCTCTGCGAGGCTCTAAAGGGGCGCGAAGAGGCATCGGCTGCCGAAGTGCGTGCCGCCGTGACTGCCCTGCGCGACTCTAAGCTGCCCAACCCGAAGCTGGTGGGCAATGCCGGCAGCTTCTTCAAGAACCCCATAGTGCCTAAAACCAAAGCCGATGAGTTGCTCAGCGTCTACCCCTTCATGCCTCAGCATCAGGTGGATGACAAGAGCGTGAAGATTCCGGCAGGGTGGCTCATTGAGCAATGCGGCTGGAAAGGTCGCACCATGGGCAAAGCGGGTGTTTATGAGAAGCAGAGCTTGGTGCTCGTGAATCGTGGTGGGGCTTCACCCGCCGAGGTGGTGGCTCTTTCGGATGCCATAGTGCGCACGGTGAACGACCGTTTCGGCATACTCATTGAACCAGAAGTGAACATCTTATGATGAAGGTCACCATACTCGGTTCAGGAACGTCGGTGGGTGTGCCCGTGCCCCGCTGCAACTGCAAGGTGTGCACCAGCTCCGACCCGCGCGACAAGCGTTTGCGTGCGTCCGTCCTAATTGAGGGTGAAGGAAAGACGGTAATGATTGACTGCGGTCCGGATTTTCGCCAACAGGTGCTACGCGTGGGTCTTCAGCATCTTGACGCTATTCTCATCACCCACCTTCATTACGATCACTGCGGCGGTCTTGATGACCTCCGCCCTTTTGCCTACAACTTAGAGATGCCCGTCTATACAGAGCATTATGTAGCAGACCTTTTGCGCGAGAAATATGACTACATCTTCGGTCGTCGTTATCCCGGCGTGGCTCGCATCGACTTGCGCGTGGTCACGCCCGAGGTGCCGTTCAACATCGGTGGGCTAACGGTTACCCCCCTGCGCCTCATGCACGGCAGGCTCCCCATTGTGGGCTATCGCATCAACGACTTGGCATACCTCACCGACTGCACAGAGATAGACGAGGCGGCATTGCCGCTGTTAGACGGCATCGACACGCTCATCATTGACGCTCTCCGCTTCAAGTCACACCCCACCCACATGAATGTGGAGCAAGCCTTGGCTGTGGTGGAGCAACTGCGTCCGCGCCGCACCTACTTCACCCACATCAGCGATGGCATGGGGCTGCACAGCGAAACCGATGCCACGCTGCCCGAAGGTGTACACTTGGCTTACGACGGTTTGGTCATTGAACTTTAAACGCATAGCCTCCACGGACTTTAAGTGCATGCCTCCACCGGGCTGCTACACTCCACAATAAAGTGCTAAACGCATCAAGCAATAACAACCCTAACTCACTATAATATATGGTACTGACCGACAAATGGTTCACCGCCTTGTCAGAGAACGAAGACGGCACCTATACATTCATCTCCGGACGTTCAGACATCGAAGAGTTCATCGCATCAGGCAAGATGAAGGAACGCATCGAAGTGACCTGGACCTACAAATCAGACAGCAAAGGTCTGCCCGCCGACGATGCCGAGGCTGAACTCATGGAAGCCGTCGAGGAGAAGCTCCGACTGGCAATGGAGAAAGACAAGTTGGCAATCTTGACCGGCATATACACCGGCAGCGGCAAGCGTCAATGGATTTACATTGCACGCAACACCGCAGCCTTCGGAACCCGCCTCAACGAGACGTTGGTGGCAGCCTATCCGCAACAGCTCCCCATAGCCATCTATGCTGAGAAAGACCCCGAAAATCAAGAATATAAGGAGCTGTTAGAGCTCCGCCAAGAAGAGGATTGAGGCAAATAGCCCACCTCCGGACTAATAGTGACCATCTTTATTTGGTGGCTACACAAATATTGCATATTTTTGCTGCGGAATGTCGTGCCGACGTGAACTGTGGGCAGCACTATTTACGGTCATCAATACATTCACAAAGGCAAACTACCACACAGACGAACTTGATAATTATAACAACAAAATGTATAAACGCATCTTATTGAAGCTCAGCGGCGAGTCGCTAATGGGCGCAAAGCAACACGGCATTGACGAGACTCGTCTTGCCGAATATGCAGTACAAATTAAAGAAGTAGCAGCACTCGGTGTGCAGATTGGCATCGTGATTGGCGGCGGCAACATCTTCCGCGGACTCAGCGGTGCCGCCAAAGGCTTCGACCGTGTGAAGGGCGACCAGATGGGCATGTTAGCCACAACCATCAATGCCTTGGCACTCAGCTCGGCTCTCGGAGCCATCGGTCAGAAGGCGCGCGTGCTCACCGCCATCAACATGTTCCCCATTGGTGAGCATTACAGCAAGTGGAAAGCAATCGAGGCAATGGAAGCCGGCGAAGTTGCCATCTTGGCAGGCGGCACAGGCTGCCCCTATTTCACCACCGACACCGGCTCTGCTCTGCGCGGCATCGAGATTGAGGCAGACGTGATGCTGAAGGGCACACGCGTGAACGGCATCTACACAGCCGACCCCGAAAAAGACCCCACAGCCACGAAGTTCGACCGTATCACTTACGACGAAATCTACAACCGCGGCTTGAAGGTGATGGATCTCACCGCCACTACACTCTGCCGCGACAACGGTCTGCCCATCGTGGTCTTCAACATGGACTGCCCCGGCAACTTGTTGCGCCTCATGAAAGGCGAGAACATCGGCACGGTGGTAACCATCGACTAAAGCCGGGTGATAGGCTTAAGTGCCGCAAGCAATAATTGCGGCAACACCTTAGGCAAAACATTTGAGATAGGCACAGCAAATGCCACAGCAAACAAAAACGAACAAATAAAACTTACATAACCATAGAAATTATGATCGACGTAAAGAAAACTATCAAGGATGCCGAAGCAAAGATGAACGGCGCAATCGAACACCTCGAAGACTGCTTCGCACACATCCGTGCGGGTCGCGCCAGTGTACGTCTGCTCGACGGCATCCAGGTGGAGTATTACGGCTCGAACATGGAGCTGAGTCAGGTGGCGAACTGCTCTTGCCCCGACGCTAAATCCATCGTCATTGCTCCGTGGGAGAAGAGCATGTTGAAGCCCATCGAGAAGGCTATCATCGACTCCCCCCTCGGCATCACACCCGAGAACAACGGCGAGGTGATTCGCCTCGGTCTCCCCCCGATGACCGAAGACCGTCGCCGCCAGTTGGCAAAGCAGTCGAAGGCTGAAGCCGAGAATGCCAAGGTTGCCATCCGTAACATCCGTCGCGACACCATCGAAACACTCAAGAAAGCCATCAAAGAGGGTCTGCCCGAAGACGTTGAGAAAGATGCCGAAAACGAGGCTCAGAAGGTACACGACCGCTTCGTGAAGCAAGTGGACACGATGTATGCCGACAAGGAGTCTGAAATCATGAGCGTCTAAGCCGATGGAGATGACCGGACTGGTTGTGAAGAACACCGGCAGCTGGTATATGGTGCAAATTAATGGAGCTGCTACCGCCCTCGAGGCGAGTCAGCAGCTCCTGCCCTGCAAGGTGAAAGGCAACTTCCGCCTCAAGGGCATACGCACCACCAATCCGGTTGCCGTGGGCGACCATGTGACCGTTGAGCCCAATGCCGACGGCACCGCCTTCATTACCCGCATCATTGACCGCCGAAACTACATCATCCGCAAGGCGAGCAACCTATCGAAACAAGCACACATCTTGGCGGCAAACGTAGACCGCATGTTGCTCATCGTCACCGTAGCACACCCTCAAACCTCCACCACCTTCATCGACCGAGTGTTAGCAACCGCCGAAGCCTACAGCGTGCCCACCACTTTGGTTATTAACAAGATAGACCTATACAACGAAGACGAGCAACGCTATGCCGACGCATTGCAACACCTCTACCACACCATTGGTTACGACGTGATGCAGATCTCCACGCTCACGGGGCAGGGCATTGACCAACTCAAAGCGCAACTCCGCGACAAGGTGACACTGCTGTCGGGTCACAGCGGCGTGGGCAAATCCACCCTCATCAACACCCTGCTGCCCGATTTAGACACCAAGATCCGCACCGGTCTGCTCTCTGATGCCCACGACATGGGCATGCACACCACCACGTTCTCTGAGATGTATCAGCTACCCACTGGAGGCTACCTCATCGACACCCCCGGAGTTAAAGGCTTTGGCACGGTGGACTTCGCCCGCGAAGAGGCAGGGCACTACTTCAAAGAGATCTTTCGTGAGTCGGCACACTGCAAGTTCAACAACTGCACCCACATACACGAACCCGGTTGCGCCGTGCTAAAGGCTGTCGAAGAACATCGCATCAGCCAGTCGCGCTATGCCAGCTACCTCAGCATTCTTGACGATGCTGACGAAGGTAAATATCGCGAGAACACTTAGGTCGGCGGCATTGCCGAATCCACGTCAGTGTTTCCGCCACTTATTTGCAGCATCTATTTATACAGTAGCGTGCTCACCCACCTATTTGCAGGCTTTGGCTTAACCTCTAAAGCTAATTAATAACACCTGCCAATGAAACCCACACTAAGTTTGCGTCTCATCGCGTTATTAGCACTGCTGACCGCGTTCCTACCCTTAGGAGCGCGGACACCCGGCAGGCGCGGTATGCCCAACACGGGGTCAGCGCGCTTAGACTCGCTGCTGCTCTTGCTCAACGAAGCCGGACATGCCGAAGAGAGGAAAGGTGTGGGGCAATTAGAACTCGACGTACACATCAAAGCCGCCTCCGCAGCCACCCAACGCAAACGGCTCTGCCACCTCATTCCTAACCTACTCCCCTTCGAAGCCTCCCCAAAAACCATCACCTCCGAATTCTATTGCAGCGTCAGCTTTCAAGCACCCTGCAACCTGCAAATCACCCCCGTTGCCCAACGTTACAGCAACCGCAAAGGGCGCAAACTGCTGCGCGAAGTCTACCCCGTGTTGCTCCCCACCTATGCCATCTCACAACAAGGCAACGACCGTTACTACGTCTTTCCCTTCACCGACGACGGACTCGAAGAGTACACCTACACCCTCACAGACCTCACCGACAGTCTCACCGGAGCAAACTACTACAAAATCTCATTTCATCCACTCCGCCAGCACCGTGTGCTCATGGACGGAGCCATCACACTCGATGCCGCACTCGCCCCCATCGAGCTACGGGCGCGTGGACGCATCGACTTCGGCAAGTTCGAACTGCAGATGCAGTTCCGCCCCTTTGGCGACTACTACGTGCCGCAAACCAGCCACATCGCCATCGACTACAACTACGCCGGCAACTGCGGACGCAACACCTACGACTGCCGCTACACCTTCCGGCTGCTCACCACGCGCGCGCAGCTAAGCGAAGCCAACAAACGGGCAAAGAAATATGGCGGCTACGACCACCACGACCTCACCAGCATCTACGACCGCTACGGCGACTC
>CAZBWT010000004.1:0-36733 GCA_964495625.1 uncultured Prevotellaceae bacterium
CATGAAGAATAATCATCCCTGCTCATTACGAGCCTCAAGAACATTGATGATGAAGTCGCCGAGCTTCTCGCACTCGTGAATCATATCCATATAGATAGTGCCGCTCTGGTAGGTATATTTGCCTTGCTGCACGTTGCCGATGTTCTCCTCGCGGAGTGCGGTGCGCAGGGTGTTGATGGCGCGCTCACGCTCGTAGGCATGCTGCATATCGTCGGGGCTGGGCACGGGTTTATGCATATCTGCCACCATGCCGTCCATAGCGGCACGGGTCAGGGCGAGCATCTTATCGACGTTCGCCTCCTGCTCAGGAGTGAAGACGATGTTGGCATCGCGACGACGCACCACCGAACGCGCTAAGTTGTAGCAGCTGTCGCCAATGCTCTCTAACTCATCGACGGCACGGAACAGTGAGTGTACGCTCGCTGCCGCATGGCGCGAAATGCTGGACTTATCCATGTTGTTGAGGTAGCGAACTATCTCTAACTCGAGGCGGTCGGTGATCTTCTCGTACTTCTCTATGCGGCTGAAGGTGTGGCTATGCAATCCGCCGTCAGAGGGCATGTGCACAAACTCGCAGGTCAGCTCGAACATGCGCTGCACACGTTCGCCAAAGGCTACGGTCTCTTTGCGCGCCTCGACGAGGGTCAGCTCGGCGGTGGAGAGCAAACCTCCCCGGATGAATTTGAGGTGGAACTCCTCTTCGTCGTTGTCGTTGACGGGGATGAGCATGCAGAGCAAGTGGTCGAAGTAGGGCACAAAGCCGATGAGGAGCATCGAGGTGATGAGGTTGAAGCCCGTATGGTATAACGACACCGCCAACGCTAAGGTGGCGGGGGTGGCTGCCTCAGCACCGCCCGAGGTGAGCGAAAGCAAGAGGTCTGACACGGGGTAGATGAGCGGCAGCGCCCAAATCATGCCCGCCAAGTTGAAGTAGAGGTGAGCATAGGCAGCGCGGCGCGCCGAGACGTTGGCATGGTAGGCGGCGACGATGGCGGTGAGCGTGGTGCCCACATTGTCGCCCACAATCATGGCTGCCGCCATGGGGAAGGAAATCCAACCGCCACAGCAGAACAGCATTGCCAACAAGATGGTGGCTGAGGAGCTTTGGAATAAGGTGGTGAAGAAGATGCCGATGGTCCAGAAGAGCATCACAGACCAAAAGCCGCTGCGCGTAAGCTCGTCGAAGATGGTCTGCAGGCGAGGAAAGGATTCGTTGAGCATCGGCAGCTGGTCGATGCATGCCGACAAGCCCAAGATGGTCAGTGCCAAGCCTATCAGCACCTCGCCGATGGGTTTGCGCTTGATGCGGCTGGAGAACATGAAGGGAAGGGTGAAGGCTATGGCGGGTATGGCTAAGAAGCCCATAGGAACCCAATAGCCGCAAAGGGCTATCATCCACGCAGTGATGGTGGTGCCCACGTTGGCACCCATCACGATGGAGATAGATTGACGCACGGTCAAGAACCCGGCATTGACCAGGCTGACCGTCATCACAGTCATGGCTGAGGAGGACTGTATGAGTGACGTAATCCAAGCTCCGACGCTGAAGGCCTGAAAGCGGTGGTGTGAAACGGTGCGCAGCGAGGCTCGCATGCGCGGACCGGCGATTTTCAAGACCCCTTGGCTCATCACGCGCATTCCGTAGAGGAACAGCCCGATGCAGCCTAATATGCCGAGTAGGAGCAGAACATTTTGACCCATGTGTGCTACAATGTCTTAGAAAAGAAATGATAGGCACCCGCTTGCCACCTGCGGTGGTGACCACGACGGATGCGAAGCAAAAGTAGCGAAAATTATCGGACAGACCGTCAGTTGCCGCTTAAAAAGTGGCTTTTTTGCTGATTTTGGCTATGATATAGTCACTTTCGTGGAATTTCTCTATAAATTTACGGTGTGAAATCGTGGCTATTGTGCGCCTCTGCAAGGTGCCCCACATGCCGCCCTCAGCTAAGAAATTTCAATAAGCATTCCCGCTAATATTCATTAACGATATGACAGAAACCAAAATCTTTTGTGGCAACGACCATACGTTCTACACCGTAGCCAAGGGCTCGACCCTCGGCGAGCTGTATGAACGCTTGCCCAAGAAGCTGCCCTACCCCTGTGTCGGCGCTAAGGCTAATGCCCACACGGTGGACTTGAATTACGAGATTTATAACCCGCAAGATGTCACCTTTCTCGACATCACGTCGCCCGCCGGCATGCGCGTCTATGTGCGCACGCTCTGCTTTGTGCTGTGTTGCGCCGCCGCCGAGATTTGCCCCGAGAGCAAGGTGCGCATTGAACATTCGGTGTCACACAACTATTATGTGAAGTTGGTGGGCAAGACGCGCCCCTCGGATGTTGTGTGCCGACACCTGCGCGACAGGATGCAGGAACTGATTGATGCCGACCTCCCCTTTCACCGCATTCAAGCGCATACGCGCGACGTGTGTGAGTTGTTTCGCAGCCGCGGCTTCGACGATAAGGTGGCGCTGTTGGAAACGAGTGGTCAGCTTTATGCCACTTATTATGAGATGAACAATTATGTGGACTTTTATTATAGTTCACTGCTGACCTCAACCGGCGGACTGCAGGTGTTCGACCTCATCCCCTTTGCCGAAGGGATGCTGTTGGTGGTGCCACAGAGTGCCAACCCGACGCAGTTGGAGCCGGTGGTGCCGCAGCCTAAGTTCATGCAGGCTTTAGCCGAAGCCTCTGCCATCAACGATGCCGCCGAGCTGCAAAATGTGGGGTTCTTGAACCGTGCCATCGAGCAGGGGCACGTGGGCGACCTCATCCTCTTTAACGAGGCGATGCAAGAGAAGCAGCTCGCCAAGATTGCCGAACAGATTGCCGCCCGCCCCGCGGTGCGCATGGTGCTGATTGCAGGTCCCTCGTCGTCGGGCAAGACCACCACGTCTCGCCGCTTGTCGGTGGAGCTGATGACGTGCCTCAAGAAGCCGGTGGCTCTGTCGATGGATAACTGGTTTGTGAACCGCGCAGACACTCCGCTCGACGAGTTTGGCGAGAAGGATTATGAGTCGGTCTACGCGCTTGACCTAACGCAGTTTAATCGCGACCTGCAAGACTTGATTGATGGGCGCGAGATTCAGCTGCCGACCTATAACTTCCAGACCGGGCAGCGCGAGTATTCGGGCAAGACTCTCCGCTTGGAGCCGAACACGATGCTCGTGATTGAGGGCATTCATGCACTGAACCCCGTTTTGACCGAGAGCATCGCCGAGGAGCATAAGTTCCGCGTCTATGCCTCGGCGTTGACTTCTATCTCGCTCGACGATCACAACTGGATTCCCACCACCGACAACCGTCTGCTGCGTCGCATCATTCGCGATTATCAGTATCGCGGCTGTTCGGCTGCCGAGACTATTCGACGCTGGGCAAGCGTGCGCCGCGGTGAGGAGAAGTGGATCTTCCCCTTCCAGGAGCATGCCGATGCCATCTTTAACTCGGCGATGATTTACGAGATTTCAGCCATACGAGACATGGCTTCGACGGTGCTCCGCGAGGTGCCGCACGACTTGCCCGAGGCTGCCGAGGCTCACCGCCTGCTGCACTTCTTGGACTACTTCAAGCCGATACGCGGGCAGGAGATTCCCCCCACATCGCTGCTGCGCGAGTTCCTCGGCGGGTCGGTGTTCGAGCTTTAATGCGAGCACCGAGTGGCTCATGGTCGGATTGGGGTGACTCATCGGCTGATTGTGCGACTTACCTACAACAAAAGGGTCGGTATCTTTGCGGATGCCGACCCTTTGTGTTGTTTGGGACTTGTTTATTCTTCTGAGAGGCTGTATAACCCTTTCTTCACCACCCCGGTGATGATGGGCTTGCCTTTGTAGCCGATGTTGCCGCTGCCGATGCGGTTCACCGAGAGTTGGTCGGTGGCATAGCATTCCACATCGCCGCTGCCGATGACCTTGACGTTGACGGTCTGCGCCTTGAGGGTGCTCGCCTTGACGTTGCCGCTGCCGATGACGGTGAATGCAGCCTCGCCGCAACGACCTTGCAACGTCACGTCGCCGCTACCCTTCACCGAGGTGGAGAGTTTGGTGGCTTGCACGTCGCTCAGCTTGAAGTTGCCGCTGCCGTTGACCGAAGCACTCACGGTGGTGGCGCAGAGCGATGTGCCTACGACATCACCGCTGCCGTTGGTCAAGAGGCTGAACTCATTGCACGTGCCGCTGTCGAACTTCACATTGCCGCTGCCGTTAATCACGGTGCGCAGCTTGGTGTTGAGGGTGAAGGGGGCTTGTATGTTGATGTCGCCGCTGCCGTTGAGCAAGATGGTCTCCACCATCGGAGCCGAGACGGTTAGCGTCATCACCGTGTTGCGCGGCATGACTAAGTTGCGCCCCACCTTGTTGCGGAAGACGAGTTTACCGTCTTTGACGTACACCTCCACATCGTCTGCCACATCGGCGGGCACAGAGAGTTGCGCCGACATTTCGCCGTCGGTGGGTGTGAAGAGGATGTCGCCGCTGGTGGCGAGTTCGAGCTTGTTGAATTGGGTCAGTTCTATGGTGCGGAGCACCTGCCCCGAGGCGGAGGTTGCCGCCGTTGCCTGAGTGATGGGTATAAAGGCATGACGGAAGAGATTGGCAAACATGCCCAACCCCATCAAGACGACCAATGCGCCTGACAGAAAGACTTTATAGTTTTTCATATCTCATAGTTTTGGGTTCGTCACCGGGAGAGTCAGCGCACCGACAGTGCCACGCGGAAGCCCACGTTGCCGATGGCATCGTAGAAGCTCTGGCTGAGGGTGCCGTCTTCTTTATAATAAGAGCCGATGATGAACTTCTTGCGGTTTGCCACCGAGAAGTCTACGGCATTTTGCTGCACCCAGCTGCCGCCACGAATGATGAGCGTGTCGCCGCCCATGGCTCCTTGAGGGTTGATGGAGTCGGCTGCGGCATATTTGTAGTAGCTGTTGGCTACCCATTCCGAGACGTTGCCACACATATCATAAAGACCCAACTCGTTGGGGGGTAACTCGCCGCCGGCATGCACACCATAGTTGGTGGCTCCCACGCCTTGAGCTTGCGCGGTGGCATAGCACCAGGCTATGTCAGAGTAGGTGTCGGAACCGGCGAATTTGTAGCCTAATGAGTAGCGTCCGCCTCGAGCGGCACACTCCCATTCTGCCTCGGTGGGGAGGCGGAAGTCTAAGCCAGTCTTGCGGCTCAATGCCTGCACGAAGCGGGTGGCATCGTCGTAGGAGATGTTGTAGGCGGCTATGTTGTCTCCCTTGCCGGTGGCTTCATACCACGCCGTGTTGCGCACCTGGGTGGGCACCTTGCAGTAGTTGCCGGTGGGCAGGGTATCCATCACTGCCATCCACTCGCCCTGAGTCACTTCGTAGCGCCCGATGTAGTAGTCGGGCATCCGGACGGTGATGACCGGACCGACCCAGGTGGCGGTGTCGCTCTTGGTGAATGAGGAATAGTAGTTCGCCTTGGTGGACGATGAGATTTGTGCGCCCATGTAGAAGTAGCATTGCTGCACCTTCACCATGTTGGTCAGGAGGTTGCTGATGACCTCGCGCTGCGCAGCTGTGACATCGGAAGCCCACGACACTTCGCCCACCGCAAAGGTCTCGGAGGTGGGTATCTCGGCATCGTCTTCATCGCAAGAGGTGGCTAAACACAGGAGGGCGGCGCAAAAGAGAAGCGTCCGCAAGGTGCTCTGAATTTTCTTTTCTTTCTTCATTACTTGGAGCTATTCTATAATCAATATGGTTTGTTTTCCCTTCAAGCCTCGCAGCACAGTTAGGCGACGAAGTGCCGCTGACTGAGTGGCTTGAATCTGCGCAAAGGTACGCGAAAAGCGAGTAGCATCAAAATAAACGGCTCAAAATCGTAGTGTTACGCTGTCGGGCAGGGTTGTATCACTTAATTTTAGTGCCATAAACGGTACTCCCGCCACTGCAACATCGTCGTCGTGGAGGAAGCGGTAGGCTTCGTCGCAATGTGCCCGCCACCCCGGCATGGCTTGGTAGCCGACGCGTCGATAGAGGGCGGTGAGCGCCACATTGGCGGGCAGGAGCACCGCCACGTCGTAGCCCTCGGCGCGCAGGTGGTGCCGGGCGCGGTCAAGCAGGGCGGTCATGAGTCCGCGCCCGCGGTAGTCTGAACGGGTGCTGACGGCATAGAGGTAGACGGCACGCACCCCGGGTTGCTCGTCAAGCTGCACGGGCAGGAGGTGGAGTGCCGCAACGAGGGCTCCGTCTTGAAGCGTGTAGAGCACGCGGTCGCGGCTATAGCGGGTGTTGAAGAACTCGGTGATGAAGGCTTCGTCGTCGTGGAAGGCATCGACCCACAGGGCAGTCAATGCCGCCCGCAGCCGCTCGTCGCTCCACACCTCTTGGCGCTGCACCACCATCCACTTGTGGAGCAGTTCGGCGGGGTGGTAGGAGAGCTTTGCCTTGCGTAGTCCCTCGATGCCTAAGTCTTCCTCGCGGTTGACGTAGGTGTATTGTTCGGGCAGCGAGGCGGCGAAGCACTTATTGACCATGGTGTATGCCCCCTCGACCTGCGGGTCGGCTTTCTCGACGTGCACGGCAAAGGTGTCGGCATTGACCGGACTGCCGTAGGTGAATGCCACCAAGCGACCGTCTACGTCGAGTCTGCCGCCACGCAGTCCGAGCAGGTCGTAGTGAGCAAAGGCAAAGCGGATGGCGCGGAGTTCGTCGTCTTGACCGTCGTCGAGGGTCTGCCGGTCGAGCCAGCTTTGCGCTAAGGTGAGGCACTCGGCGGCATCGCTTGCCGCAAGGGGGCGATATTGATAGTGGGGTGTGAGGCGCAAGAATTGGTTCACATGGTTGCGCTTGGACTGCAGGTGCTTGCCGCTGAGGGTTGCCAAGGCTGTGCGCAGGTAGATGTAGTCGTTGTAGTCGCGGTCATTGATGTAGTGGAAACCTTTGGGCAACAGCGTTTCGAGCTGCGCCTTCAGCGCATCGCTCACACCGCAGAGACAGAGGTCTTCGCCCATCGCCGCCGCATCGTTGGCCATCAGGCTAAGAACGGTGCGGAGGTCGCCGGTGCCCACGGGTGCCATGTAGGCGAGGCGGCGGTGCGCCCCAAAGTGGAAGCGGAGCACTAAGAAGTCAGCGACACAGGCATATTCGGTGTCGTAGAGGAATTGCCAGCAAAGCATGTTGGGCACGGCAAAGTCGCAGTTGCGATAAGGTGAACGTAAGGTGTAGGCTCGCAGCAGGTCTATCACCTCGGTTGAGAGCGAATGGAATAGTAGGGGTTTCATAACGGCGGCGAAAATACGCATTATTTGTTCGGGTTGTTCCGTTAAAACACTTTTCGCACAAAAAAATCCCGCCTGCGGAACCTTTTTTTTCGCAGGCGGGATGTCAGTAACACATCGTCAGCTGACGGTGTTATGCTTTGGGGTTAGTTCCGTATTGGTTGTTGCCGGGCTGACTGTCTTGCGCTAAGAAGTAGATGAGCACTAAGTTCACAATGGGCACCAGGCACAACAAGAGCCACCAGCCGCTGCGACCGGTGTCGTGCAAACGGCGCACACCCACAGCTATGCTTGGCAAGATGGTGGCGATGCCCACAATGATCTGCACCACCGGAATACATGAGGCAATGAAGATTGCCAATGCAAACCACCAATATTCAGAACGACGCGCACGCCCCTCGAAGGTTACGTACTTCGAGAAACAAGTTTTGATAGATTCAAGAAAATCCATGGTTGAATGTTTTAGAAGTTGATATTAAAGTTGATAATGCGATATCTTGGTCGATACCTTAATGTGATGCTAAAGGTTAATTGCCGCAAATATACACATTAATTCATAGTTCGCTCATTATCACTGCAGTTTTTTCGAGCAAGAGCTATGCAATGCCCCAACCAAGGCATTTGCGAAAGCCTGCCAACGACCTCTTGACAAAGAGCATCGGCACAAGCGGAAGGAAGAGGTTGCACAGTAGCATAATGTTGGCAAAATAACCGGTTCCGATGTAACAATGTAGCTGTGGCGTGGCGATTTTTCGGTTTTTTGCGGCTTTGAGTGTCAAAATGTTGTGTTTTCAAGAGCTATTCACTACTTTTGTGGTACTCAATATCATAAGATGAGACGCTTCTATACCATACTATTTCTTTTGCTAACGACCTACACCTCTTTCGCAATTACACCGATTGAGGTGCGGCAACAAATTGACAAAGCTAACGCGATGAGGTCGAAAGACAGTCGCAGTTCTGTTCAACCCCTTTATGCAGCCTTTATGACGGCTAATGAACAGGGGTGGAATGGCGAAGGTGCAAGTGCCTTGGCCTACATGGGATGGGCACTGTATAACATTGGGTACCCCGAGCTGTCGATGCAGGTGTTCAGTTATGCCCAGAACTACTGTCCCGAAGATAGCACCAAGCTGCGCGATCTAATCACGTTGGGCATGGGGGCATGTTATGCCTCTACGACCGACTTCGTGCAGGGTGAGAAGCATTTGTTGGAAGGGCTGCAACAGAGCCAAGCGGCAGGCAACAAGCGCGAGGAGATGATGATTTATACCTATTTGGGCAACATCTACTCAAACCTGGCGAAAGAGTCGAAGGCTAAAGAATGCTTCGAAAAGGGGCGCGACATTGCCCACGCGTTGCGCGACACGCTGTTTGAGAGCGCGCTCTATTGCAACGTGGGTACGCTCGAACCGGACGTGGCAGAGGCGGAGGCGGCTCTCTTTAGGTCGATTGACTTGAGTCAACAAGCGGGCGACAAGACCACGGAGTGTTATGCGTATGTGAATTTGTCGGAGCTGTATTTCAACAATAAGGAGTACACCAAGGCGCTGCGCACGTCGGAGCAGATTAACCGCATGATGCCTTATATTAAGAGTAATGACCGGATTATAACCTATTCACACTCGCTGCTCAGCCAGATTTATGCGGCTCAGAACGACTATGCTTCGGCATATAGTCAGATGTCACAAGCCCTGCACCAGCAGCAGATTGACGAGAGTAGTATTGAGCAGGAACGCATCAAATATAGCCAGATGGTGACCGAGATTGTGAAGCTGTGTGAGAAGGGGAACCTGCAACGCCTGCGTCAGGAGACATCACACACGCTGCTCATCTTGATGGTTGTGATGGCGGCGATTATGATAGTGGCGGTGGTGCTTTATGTAATGTATCGCAAGTCGCGCAAGCAACAAAAGCAGTTGGCACTGCAAAACCGCAAGATACTCCAGCTGCAAGAGACTTCGTCGGAACACATCTCGGTGATACACGATACGCGCCGCACAATGAACTATTTTTATGGTTTCTATCGCGGCAGGCAGTCGCTGCTCGAAAAGTTGTCTGCCATGGTGAAGGAGGGCTACAAGATGACCGAGTCGCAACTGCCGGCTCATCTGCGCATGCTCAACAACACCATCACTCAGAGCTTGGCTAAAGACAAGGAGCCGGACTTTGTGGCGCAGCTCCATGCCGAGAACGAGGAGTTTGTGAAGCGTTTGTTGGCTCGATATCCGGACCTTTCGAAGACCGATATTCAGCTCGCAGTCTTTTATCGCTTGGGCATGTCAACGCGCGAGATTTCTCGCTTGTCGGGCAAACTTACCGCCACTGTGACGACGGCTCGCTATAGGTTAAGAACGTCGCTCGGAATAGCCGAAGATGTAGATTTGACAGAGTTTTTCGAGTCGATTTGAGTCGATTTGTGCCAGAAGCGGAATGTAAGCACTTTTATTATATTAATATTCATATTATCAGCAGGTTAGTTTTTTAGATGTAAACCATAAAATCGGAATTTTCTGATTGTGTAAACCTCTTTTAAAGAAGGAATGATTGGCAGCAAAGTGGCAGTTCGATATCTTAGCGGCGCAAATGTCATTTTTATTTAAAATTAAGGTTGCATGAAAAAACTGTTACTACTGTTAGCGGCTTCACTCATTACCCCGGCGACGGTGTCAACCGTCTCGGCAAACGACAAGCCGACAAAGGTTCCGAAGTTCACAGAGGTACCAAACAAGAAAGCACTGCAGCGCTGGTTGGCTAAAACGCCTTCACGCGCAAGTATGAATGTTGACGCGCTGCGTCAAGCCGCTGCCGATCCGCTGAAAAAGCTTCAGATGGCAAGCGCCAATGCCACAGTGAAAGCACAAGACTTCAAGTGTGCGTTGTTGAATCGCTCTACGTGGGACGAAGACTATCCGCCCTACGGTGCTTATTCGTTCTCGACAGCTGACTTGTCGAGCTTCTCTCGCCTGTACGTAAACATGGATGCTCCGGCAAACGCAGGCGGTTTCTTTACCGAAGACAAGTATTATTTCACCAGCTATGTCACCGACGATTGGGGGTGGGATTATTCGGTAACTACCTATATTATTAATACAACAACTTGGAAGAAGGAAGCAACCGTTGATCAGGGTTCTATGTATGCCATGGCTTACGACTTGGCTTACGACCCGATTGAGAAGGTGGCTTATGGTTCTTTCTATGACGGCTCGGAAGATGGTTCTTCATGGGGCTATATGGACCTCGACGGTGAGGTTCACCAGGTGGCAGACCTCGAAGACGACGTGCTCGTGGCTGTAGCTGCTACCAAGTTAGGTCAGATTTATGCCATCACTGACGAGGGTTTCCTGGTAACTGTGGATAAGACTACCGGTAAGTTGACTCAGATTGGTTATACCCGCTTGACACCTTCGACCAGTGTGCGTCAGTCGGCAGCGTTCGCTTCTGACGGCACGCTCTATTGGGCTGTGGGACAAGACTCTGGTACGGGTCTCGTAACAGTGAATACCGAGACGGGTGAGGCTTCGTTGGTTGGCGAGTTCGAGAATTACGAAATCGTTGCCGCCCTCTATGCCGAGTTGGCTGCTGCCGACGAAGGTGCTCCGAGCGAAGCAACCGACTTGGTGCTTAACTTTGTGAATGATGCGTTGACCGGCGAGGTTTCGTTTGGTGTGCCCACTCAGAATAATTTGGGTGAAACTATCACGGGCAACGTTACATATATTATTAGTGTGGACGGCACAGATGTCGTGTCGGGTCAGGCTGCTGCCGGTGAGACCGCTTCAGCACAGATCACCGTGGACAATGCCGGTAATCACATCGTTGCCGTGCGCTTGCAAAACGAGAACGGCGACAGCCAGGCTTTAGCTCAGACTCAGTGGATTGGTATTGACCGCCCCGAGGCTGTGAGCGACCTCGTGCTCGAAAAGACTTCACCGCTGCAGGCTACCATTTCTTGGTCAGCTCCCGCTAAGGGCGCTCAGGGTGGCTATTTCGACGTTGCACGCGTTCGCTATGACGTGGTGCGTATGCCCGAAGGCAAGGTCGTGGCTGAGAAGATTGCCGACACGACGTTTGTCGATAACTTGGAGTCGGACGGTAAGGTTTACTTGACTTATAAGGTGATTCCTTTTGCTGACGACGCTGAAGGCATAGCTGCCGTGTCGAACGGTATCATTTTTGGCAACTCACTGAACGTGCCCGTTTCATTCTCCTTCAAGGAGGAAGCTACTTTCAACATCTTCACCGTGGTGGACAACAATCAGAATGCTGACGAAAGCGACGGTAAGTGGATGTTCTCAAGCGGTTTGGTGGCCTATAGCTGTGGCACACGCGACGGCGACGACTGGCTCATTACGCCTGAAATCAACTTGAAGGCCGACCGCCAGTATATCTTTAGCTATCAGACTTTGTGCTATAGCAACAATTGGCCTGATAAGTATGAGGTCTATATGGGCAAAGAGGCTACGGCAGAGGCAATGACCGTGCAGCTCGTGGCTCCCACGGAACTCTATTGGGAAGATTATCGCACCACAATAGTAGTTGTCACCGTGCCTGAAGACGGCACTTATAACTTCGGTTTCCATGCCCTTTCGGAGGCAGGCGGTGCTTTCTTTGTGATCGACGACATTGCTGTGACAGAGGGCTTGATGTTGAAGGCTCCCGACCCGGTAGAGAATTTGAAGGTGGAAGCCGATGCCCAGGGTGCACTCTCAGCCAAGGTTTCGTTTACAACTCCGTCAAAGGCTGTCGATGGCAGCGATTTGACTGCTCTCTCATTTATCAAGATATATCGCGGTGCTGAGGTTGTGAAGGAATTCACGGCTCCCGCCATTGGCACCGAACTCTCATTTGAAGAGAGCGGCTTGGAAGAAAGCGCATACACTACTTATAAGGTAGTAGCTGCCACTGAGGCAGGTGTAAGTGCCGCTGCAGCAGACTCTGCTTGGGTGGGCGAAGATATGCCGTCGGAGCCCGTGGTACACATGTCGGTTGCCAACGGTCACCCCGTGCTCACATGGGATGCACCCTCAGGTCGCGGTCAGCATGGTGGCTACTTCGACAACACAGCTGTGTCTTATCGCGTATATAGCGTGGCTGCCAACGAGATCATTACTGATGGTTTGTTGACCACCAATACCTTCACCGACGAAAGCCGCACGCTTAGCGACGAAGGCGACCAGGCGCTCTATGAATATGGTGTCTATGCCGTTAATGAGGTGGGTTATAGCTATCCCGGTTCGGCAATCGTGCTCGACGGTGCTAAATATGAATTGCCCTTCAAGGAGTCGTTCGCTAACGGCTCAAGCGACAAGTTGACTTTGATCAACACAACCGGCGACGCTTCTACCGGCTACGATAAGTGGGGTCTCGACGACGACTATAACACATCTTCACAAGATGGCGACGGCGGCAGCATCATGATTATGCCTGCAACAGTGGGTGTTCAATCTAATATCCAGATGGGTAAGATTGACATGACCGAGGCTAAGAACTCTACGCTTACGTTCTATGTGAAGCGTATGAATTATGACACCGATTATCTGGAGACAAACCCCGAAGATGATCATCTCGATGTCTATATCGGCGATGAGAACTATGAGACGACGCTCGTAAAGAGCATCCGTCCCTGCGATTTGAATGGCAATTCTCAATATGAGAAGTTTACGGTTTCGTTGGCTCCGTATGAGGGTCAGAACTTCATCTTCTTGCAGTTTAAGATGGTGGCTGATGCCGCTTATTATGCAGTAGTGCTCGACAACATCCAGGTTCGTTCTAATTACAATGTAAACCTTCAGGCTACCGAGTTTAGCGTGCCCGCATCGGTTGACGTGACTCGCGACTTCGAGGCTGCCGTAACGGTGAAGAACGATGCTACAGAGGCTGCCAACGGTTATACCGTAGCTATCAAGCTTGGCAATGAAGTGATTGCTTCTCAGACCGAGACTGAGGCTTTGGAATCTGAGGCTTCTCGCACTTATACCTTCTCGTTGAATGCACTCGCTACTTGGGCTGACACCGTGAAGTTTGTCGCTGAGGTATCAATCGACAACGATGAGGTTGCCGAAGACAACACGCTCGAGGCTGAGTTGAAGATTGAGCGTCCGGAGGTGGACGGTGCAACCAACTTGACCGTAGAACTTACGGGTGCTGATGCCACATTCGCTTGGACTGCTCCCACCGTGGCTGCAGTCGATCGTGTCACTGAAAGCTTCGAATCGTACACGCACGGTGCACGCAAGGACTTCGGCGAGTGGAAGGTAATCGACGAAGACGGTGCTTATGGCTGCAACGCAGACGTAGATATTCCCGGTTACTTCAGCTCACGTGCCTTTACAGTAATCAACTCTGTAGATGTAGATGCCGATGGCTATGAGGCTAAGAGCGGCAACCAGTTGGTAGCTGCATTCTCTAACTGGGATAACGAGAACGACGACTGGTTGGTATCTCCGAAGTTGAGCGGCGAGGCTCAGACCGTCTCCTTCTGGGCTCGTAGCACCAAGGCAAGCACAGACAAGATCTACTTCTATTATTCAACCAACGGCACTGAGACAGACGACTTCTTGGGCTCTCCTGCTTTGGATGAACGTAAGATCATCTTGACGACAACTTGGAAGCAGTACACATTTGAATTGCCCGCAGGTGCTAAGTATTTCGCCATCCGCTACTTGACCGACTACGGCGAGGTTGCATTGATCGATGATATCGAGTTCGACAAGGCTGCAACTTACAACGTTAAGCCTGTCATCGAGGGTTATAACCTCTACCTCGACGGCGAGAAGGTGAACGACGAATTGATTAGCGACACAACTTACACGGCGCTCAACGTACAGAGCGGTAAGTATTATGTGACGGTAGTCTATAACGTAGGTGAGACAGCTGCTTCAAATGAAGTGACTGTAGAGACTTCGCTCACCGGCATTGAGAGCATCAAGAATGATGCTGCCGCAGAGCGTATCTACGACATCTATGGTCGCAACGTAAACAAGACGCAGAACGGAAAACTCTATCTGCGCAATGGTGAGAAGTTTATTTATCAGCAAAGGTAATAGAGCATAATTGATTATTGAGTGAAGGGGCGAGCCTGTGATAGGTTCGCCCCTTCTGTTGTCTTATTACAGCCTGGGCAGATGCCGACATTTCAACACCGATTGCCGCAAGAATGCCAACCCAACGGCGTGGTGTTATGGTCGCATCGTGACACGGCTGCATAATTGCGGTTTTTATGGGGCATTATTATGCAAATAAGAGCTGTGTCAACGGAGCATGTATCGCTCTGATATTGAGCAAATAATTTGATTTGACACAAAATGTAGTAAAAAGAAAGCGTTTTTAAAGAAAATGTTGACAAAACAATCAAAAAGCATCATTTGTGAGATAAAAAGCAAGCAAAAGCAACGAAAATAAAGAAAAATTACAGCCAAATGCGAAAATTTCTTCGTTTTTTCTTGGAGGCGCTTATATGATGCTATATATTTGCATCGTAAAACAAATAACAAACTAATTAAACTAATCAAAACAAACGAAAAACAAACTGAAAGGATAAATCGAAAGCATAAAACGAAAGTCGAATTATTCATAAGTGTAAAATCCAACCAAACTGCAACTAAAACTAAAAATCGAGAGTATTATGGAAAAGGTATTAAAAGGTACATTGATTGTGTGTTTAGGGTGCTCGACCTTTGTTCCCGCGTTAGCCGGTGACGGTGTGACGCCGGAACTTGGGGTCGACATCGTTAGTTCTTACATTTGGCGCGGCACCGACTGTGGGGGCTTTAGTGTTCAACCGCGTGCCGCATTCAGCTATAAGGGTTTCGAACTCGGCGCATGGGCTTCAGCCGAACTCTTCCAGAATGATGAGACTGCCAACGTCAAAGAGTTCGACCTTGACTTCTCTTACACCGTGGGCAACTTCAGCATTGGTGTGACCGACTATTATTTCTGCGACGGTCGCTACCTGGCAGACTGGAGCTTCAACGCTTCATCAGCTCACCGCCTGGAAGCAAACCTCGGTTACGACTTCGGTCCGGTGGCTCTGTCATGGAACACTTTGCTGACCGGTGCCGACCATCAAGCCGACGGCGACCGCATCTACTCTTCGTACGTAGAGGTTTCAGCCCCTTTCACCTGGAAGGAATTGAACGGCTCAGTTGCCGTGGGTGCATCACCCTGGGAAGACACCTTCACAGCCGAGGGCAACCACAAGTTTAACGTGGTGAACTGCTCTCTGACGCTGAACAAGGAGATTAAGAAGGTGCCGCTGATGGGACAGATTGTTTATAACCCGAAGAGTGAAGCCACTTATTTCGTAGTGGGTGTTTCATTCTAAAGCAGAAACACACGTCACAAGATCATCACTTTCCGATATTTAAATACTACAAAAAATAGCTCGTTATGAAAAGGATTGATGCAATCATCAGAAAGACCAAGTTTGAAGAGGTCAAGGATGCCATCATGGCAGCCGACATTAACTGGTTTGAATATTCAGATGTCAAGGGTATCGGTCAGTCGCGACAGGAGCGCATCTATCGTGGTGTCATGTATAGCACCGATATGATAGAGCGCGTGCGCATCTCGATAGTTTGTCGCGACATGTTTGTCGACCCGACAGTGAAGGCAATTATGAGTGCCGCACACACGGGCGAGATTGGCGACGGTCGTATCTTCGTAAGTCCGGTGGAAGAGTGCTACTCTATCCGCACCGGCGAGAGCGGCGACACGGTGCTGCGTGACAAGAAGTAATTATTAGGTAAGAACTACAAGGATTAATTCTACTACTAATATTTCAGCGTCGCGTCATTCTGTAACTTTTGCGGCAGAATAATGCCGCCGATTTCTAACAATTAAACAAAGAGTGTATTATGGAAACTATTGTCGATACTTTGACCGCGACTACGGATTCGATTGCGTCCGCAGTGTCGGCTGTAGCAGCCCCGGTGGTAGAGGCTGCAAGCGAGGTGGCAGAAGCCGCTTCGGAGATTAACGGGCTTGACACCGTATGGGTGTTGCTCGGTGCAATGTTGGTGTTTTGGATGCAGCCCGGCTTCGCCCTCGTTGAGGCAGGCATGACCCGTTCAAAGAACACCGCCAACATTTTGATGAAGAACTTTGTGGACTTTATGGCAGGTTCGGTGATTTACTGGATCTTTGGCTTCAGCATCATGTATGGTGCGGGCAACGCCTTCTTTGGCTGGGACGGCTTCTTCTTTAAAGGCGAAGACAGCAACATTCCGCGCGAATGTACGTTGTTCTTCCAGACAGTGTTTGCCGCCACTACGGCTACCATCGTTTCTGGAGCCATGGCAGAGCGCACCAAATTCTCGATGTATTTGGTCTACTCCATTTTGATTTCTGCATTCATCTACCCCATCGAGGGTCACTGGTCTTGGGGCGGTGGCTGGTTGGCTGAGTTAGGCTTCCACGACTTTGCCGGTTCGGCAGTGGTACACGCTTGCGGCGGTTTCTTGGCTTTGGCAGGTGCCATCGTGTTGGGTCCGCGCATCGGCAAATATGGCAAAGACGGCAAGTCTCGCGCCATCCCCGGTCACAACTTGACGTTAGCTTCGTTGGGGGTATTCATTCTCTGGATGGGCTGGTTCGGTTTCAACCCGGGTTCACAGCTCGCAGCTACGGGTGCTGAAAACGCCACAGCCATCTCACACGTCATCATGACGACCAACATGGCAGCCGCCACCGGTGGCATCGCCGCCTTGCTCTTCACCTGGTTGGTCGATGGCAAACCGTCACTCTCAATGCTTTGCAACGGTGTGTTGGCAGGTTTGGTTGGCATCACAGCCGGTTGCGACTGCGTGGAAATCTGGTCTGCCGCTTTGATTGGTGTCATCGCCTCGGTAGCCATGTGCTTGTCAGTGAACTTTATTGATAAGGTGCTGAAGATTGACGACCCGGTTGGTGCCGTATCAGTACACGGTGTAGGCGGTTTGGTTGGTACCCTCTTGGTGGGTGTCTTCTCAACCGACCCGGAGCACTCCTTCGGTGTACAAGCTTTGGGCATCTTGGCTATAGTAGCTTGGGCATTTGTCTGCGGCATGATCCTCTTTGAGGTAATCAAACACACTCACGGTTTGCGTGTATCACCGCGCATCGAAGAAGAAGGTTTGGATATCTACGAGCACGGCGAGGCTGCCTACAACTGATAATCCTATGGCGAGTGGAGACGTTCAATCGAGTGTCTTCACTTGCCTAATCTTAATAAAAGAGGCGCACAACTGATAGCTAAAATAAGCAACTACGCGTAAAACTCTTGCTTATTTTCTGTAAATTAGAGGTTTTGAAAACATAAAGATTGAGTATTGCTTTGGAAACGAACAATTTGTCAATATCTTTGTCGGGTGAAACGGCGGGGTCGTTCAGCGAAGAATTGCTTCCCGCAGCCGGCTTAAACAACGTAACGAATCAAACAACAAAAATAAATCAAGTAACTATGAGCAAACTTAGATTTGAAGTCGTGCACGAAGCTGTCAAGAAACGTGCAGTGGACGTAGAAGCACCCGCAGGTCGTCCGTCAGAGTATTTCGGCGAATTGGTGTTTAATCGCGAGAAGATGTTCAAGTATTTGGACTTAAAGACTTTCAACGCTTTGGTTAACTGCATCGACAACGGTGTAGCCCTCGACCGCCAGACGGCTGATGCCGTTGCTGCCGGCATGAAGACTTGGGCCTTGGAGCATGGTGTAACACACTGCTGCCACTGGTTCCAGCCGCTGACAGAGTCTACCGCCGAGAAGCATGACTCATTTATGGAGTATGACTGGAAGGGCGGCATGATTGAAGAGTTTGAAGGCAAATCACTCGTACAGCAGGAGCCGGATGCATCTTCCTTCCCGAGCGGTGGTATTCGTGCCACATTTGAGGCTCGCGGCTACACAGCATGGGACCCCACATCTCCCGTCTTCATCATGGACGACTGTCTCTGCATCCCCACCGTCTTCATCTCATATACAGGCGAAGCTCTCGACTACAAGACCCCGTTGAAGAAAGCCTTGAAGGCTGTCAACGAAGCAGCAGTGCCGATCTGCCAGATGTTCGACCCCAAAGTAACAAAGGTTATCTCTAACCTCGGTTGGGAACAGGAATACTTCTTGGTAGACGAAGGTTTGTATGCAGCCCGTCCCGACTTGATGACATGCGGTCGCACCCTGATGGGTCACGGCTCAGCCAAGAACCAGCAGATGGACGACCACTACTTCGGTCAGATTCCTACCCGCGTACAGGCATTCATGAAAGACCTCGAGATTCAGGGTCATCGCCTTGGCATCCCGATGAAGACACGTCACAACGAGGTTGCGCCCAACCAGTTCGAGTTTGCTCCCATCTTTGGTGAAACCAACTTGGCAAACGACCAGAACATGCTCATCATGGGCGTGATGAAGAAGATTGCCCGCCGCCACGGTTTCCGCGTGCTCTTGCACGAGAAGCCCTTCGATGGCATCAATGGCTCAGGCAAGCACAACAACTGGTCACTCTCAACCAACACAGGTGTCATCTTGCTCGGTCCGGGCAAGGATCCGATGTCTAACCTCCAGTTTGTCACCTTCTTCGTAAACGTCTTGATGGCAGTGAAGCGTCACGGTGCCTTGTTGAAGGCTTCCATCGCCTCGGCAACCAACGCACACCGTTTGGGAGCCAACGAAGCACCTCCGGCCATCATCTCAGCCTTCTTGGGCAAGACCATGACCAACGTGCTCCGCAAGTTGCTTGAAGTGCCCGCCGACACCGACATCGTACTTGCAGGCAAGACACCCTACTCAGTAGGCTTGGTCGAGATCCCCGAGATCTTCGTCGATAACACCGACCGTAACCGCACCTCTCCGTTCGCCTTCACCGGCAACCGCTTCGAGTTCCGCGCCGTAGGCTCAAAGGCAAACTGCGCCAGCGCCATGACCGTGCTCAACACCGCAATGGCAGAGCAGCTCACAGACTTCAAGGCAGCTGTTGACAAAGAGATGGCAAAGGGCACACCCATGAAGCAGGCATTCATGATCTGCCTCAAGCCGCTCATCGCCGAGGTGATCGACACCGTATGCTTCGACGGCAACGGCTACTCAGACGAGTGGGCCAAGGAAGCCGTAAAGCGTGGCTTGGACGTAGAGCGCTGCGTGCCGAAGATGTTCCGCGAATACACAAAGCCCGAATCCGTCGAGATGTTCCAGAAGTTCGGCGTATTTACTGCTGCTGAATTGAAGGCACGTAACGAAGTGAAGTGGGAAACCTACACCAAGCTTGTGCAGATTGAAGCACGCACGCTCGGCGATTTGGCAATCAACCACATCATCCCCGCTGCCACACGCTACCAGACCTCACTGCTCCAGAACGTAGCCATGGTGAAGTCACTCTTCCCCGTCGATTGGGAGTCGCTCTCAGCGCCTGAAATCGCCATCATCCAGAAGATTGCCGGCTACAATGCCGACATCAAGCAGCGCGTAGACGCAATGGTAGGCAAGCGCAAAGTGGCAAACCGCCTCACCGACGAATATGAGAAGGCAATGGCATACTACGACATCGCCGAGTCGTTCGCCGGCATCCGCCGCCCCATCGACAAGCTCGAGGAGATTGTTGACGACAACATCTGGCCCTTGCCTAAGTATCGCGAACTCCTCTGGATTCGATAAGCAACTGCGACATTTCTATAAACTCTTTACGCACACAAGAGTTTCATATACCCTTGGCTCCGGCTTTCATCCGTTCATCATTGAGCGGGCGAAAGCCGGAGCTTTTTTGTATCAATGATTGTATCAATGAGTTGCGATTTATTGCACATAAATCGGCGACCTTATCGGCTTTCGTTGCACTTTGTGGACTTTACGGACGCTTTTTATAAAAATAATTTGACTTTTCAAACTTTTATTTGTTCATTTGCACCAACTTTTGGTGTAATATACCCGTTTTGACAGAAGCGGGAGCGCCAACATTGGAAATTTGAGCTATGAGCAGTCAAAATAGGAAAGCTAAAAAGAAGAAGTTCTTAGGTGCGCGTTTCACCTCTACCATAAGCATCGCCTTGGTGCTCTTTGTGATTGGGCTCATGGGGCTTAGTGGACTGATTGCCGCCGAACTCTCGACGCTGCTGCGTGAGCAGTTCACCGTCACGTTGACCTTGTCAGACAAGGTTAGCGACAAGCAGGCTAACCAGCTTGCTCAGAGCATAGCTCAACAACCCTATGCACGCTCAGTGCGCTACATCAGTCGCGACGAAGCGTTGAAAAGCCTGACCGACGAGTTAGGCGAGAACCCCGAAGACTTTCTTGGCTTCAACCCCCTTGAGGCGACCATCGAGCTGCAAATGGACGCAGCACACGCCTCGAACGACAGCATCAACGTGATTGCAGCTCAGCTCAGAGCCCGCCACCCCAAAGAAATAACCGACATTGACTATAACCGCGCATTAGTAGATATGGTGAACGTGAACCTACGCCGCATAGGCATAGCGCTCTGTGCCGTAGCCCTGCTACTGTTGCTCATCAGCATCTCACTCATTCACAACACCATCCGACTCAGTTTACATGCCGACCGCTTCTTGATACACACCATGCGGTTGGTAGGAGCCACGGCATGGTTCATCCGTCGCCCCTTCATTGCCCAGGGCATGGCATGCGGCTTCATCGCCTCGCTATTAGCCTTGGCAGGCTTAGGCGGGCTGCTCTACTATGGCTACACGCAAGAGGTGGGTGCGTCCATCGTGCGGCTCGTCTTGCAGCCCCACGTACTGCTGACGTTGGCAGGCGGTGTGGTGCTGTTAGGCTTGCTCATCCCGGCGTTTGCCGCTTGGCGCGCCACCGACAAATACCTGCGCATGAAGGCTGACGACCTCTATCTGCTCTGACCTTCGCAGGCTTGATTAAAGGCTTTTGACATAAAAGCTCATACATAGGTCAATTAAAAGCCTAATGCAACGGCTCACACATCAGCTAATTAAAGGCTTGATTAAAGACTCTATTATAGCAGTTTGGCATAACGAATTTATACAATATAATTGGACAACTGACAACAATGAAACTCTGTTTAGGCAAAATCAACTTCATCGTGATGGGCATTGCCGCACTATGCATCTTGATTGGGTTCATCCTTATGGCAGGTGCGTCGAGCACCCCTGACCACTTCAATCCCGAGGTCTTTGCTGACCGTCACGTCATCATCGGTCCCAATGTCTGCTTCTTTGGCTATCTGTTGATGATTGTGGGCATCATGCTCCCCTCAAAGCGCAGCAAACAGCAGACAGCGGAAGCTGACACCACGACCACAACTCCCACCCTCTGACAAGACCCCGTTGACACAACACAGAAACGATGGATTGGATACACGCATTGATACTTGGTCTCGTACAGGGACTCACTGAATACCTCCCCGTCAGCAGCAGCGGACACTTGGAGATTGGTCGCCGACTGTTAGGCATGGAGACTGAAGGAGGTTTAACCTTCGACATAATCGTACACATCGCCACCGTGCTCTCCACCCTTGTGGTGCTGCACAAAGAGGTGACATGGATCTTCAGCGGGCTCTTCCGCAAGCCGCTGCCCGCCAAGGCGGTAGCAACCCGCGGCGGATGGCTGAGCCGACTGAACCGCGAACAGCGCTACGTGCTGAACATCATCATCTCGATGATACCCATCGGCATCGTAGGGGTCTGCTTCAAAGACTACATCGACGAACTCTTTGACGGCAGCGCCACCGTGGTCGGCATCTGCCTCTTGGTGACGGCCCTGCTGCTTGCCTTCTCGCACTTTGCCCGCTCCAACGGCAAAGACGAAATCTCGCCGCTGCATGCCTTCATCATCGGCATCGCCCAGGCGGTAGCCGTGTTGCCGGGACTCTCCCGCTCCGGCTCCACCATTGCCACGGGCTTATTGCTCGGCGACAGCCGCAAAGAGTTAGCGCAGTTCTCGTTCCTGATGGTGATCCCCCCCATCTTGGGCGAAGCGTTGCTCGATGCCAAAGACCTGCTCGAGGCGGGAGCCGAGTCGCTCTCTGCGACATCGCTCATCGTCGGGTTCTTAGCCGCCTTCGTCTCGGGGTGCTTCGCTTGCAAGGCGATGATAGCCTTGGTGAAGCGTTGCCGCCTCATCTGGTTTGCGCTCTACTGCGCCATTGTGGGTCTTGCCACCCTCATCTGGCTCTAAGCACCAATCAGAGGCGCACAAGGTGCGTCACCGTGGGGCGAAGTGAGACATTCCGCCCCGCGCCCACACCGCCCACCGACACCGACACTATGATCCAAACCCGCACATTGATAAACTGAATGAAGAGTTACGATTTTACTGCCGGAGAAATTCTGGCTTTCGACAAGCCGCTGACGTGGACCTCATTTAACTTAGTAAAGATGGTTCGCAATCGGCTGTCGCGGCGCTTGGGTACCAAGAAGCTCAAGGTGGGACATGCCGGGACACTCGATCCCCTTGCCACCGGAGTATTGATTATCTGCACCGGACGTGCCACAAAGCAGATTGATACGCTGCAGGCGGGCACCAAGGAATATATCGCCACACTGCGTTTGGGGCACACCACCCCGTCGTTCGATGCCGAACAGCCCATCGACGGCGACTACCCCACGGCGCACATCACGCGCAGCCTCGTTGACGAGGTGTTGCCGCGCTTCAAGGGCAGCATCATGCAGGTGCCGCCCGTCTACTCGGCATGCAAGGTAGAAGGTCGCCGTGCATTCGACTATGCCCGCGAGGGCAGTGAGGTAGAGCTGAAGGCCAAAGAGTTGGTCATCGACGAGATTGAGCTGCTCGACCTGCACCTGCCGGCACAAGGCATCATCTCAGAGCAAGCCGACAGCGTTTGCGCCACAGCCCGCCACGGAGTGAGCATCAAGGGCGAAGGAAGACGCAAACAAACCTTCGAGGCGGCACGTGCTGCTGCCCAACAGCTCACACAACCCACCGACGAAGCCGTGAGTGCCGACGACTTAGCCTACATGACGCTCCGCATCGTGTGCAGCAAAGGCACCTACATCCGCGCCTTGGCGCGCGACATCGGAGCCGCCCTCGGCAGCGGAGCCTACCTGCTCTCACTGCGGCGCACGCGCATAGGCGACATCACGCTCCGGCAATGCCTTCGTGTTGAAGACTGGGACACGTGGGTAGACAATATCGAAATTTCCGTATCAGAATAAAATTTTCAACCACCGTATTAGTTATGAAATTATCTCAATTTAAATTCAAGCTTCCCGACGAACTCATCGCCCTCAAACCGGCGGAACATCGCGACGAGTCACGTCTGATGGTTTTGCATAAAAAAAGCAAGAAGATCGAACACAAGATCTTCAAAGACTTCATCACCTACTTCGACGAGAAGGACATGGTGCTCTTCAACGATACGAAAATCTTCCCCGCACGCCTCTACGGCAGCAAAGAAAAGACCGGAGCCAAGATCGAGGTATTCCTGCTGCGCGAGCTGAACCCCGAGATACGCCTCTGGGACGTGTTGGTTGACCCTGCCCGCAAGATACGCATCGGCAACAAACTCTACTTCGGTCCCGACGAGAGTCTGGTGGCTGAAGTCATCGACAACACCACCTCACGCGGACGCACCCTGCGCTTCCTCTACGACGGCTCACACGAAGAGTTCATCCGCACCCTGCACAGCTTAGGCGAAACCCCCATACCCGGCTACATCAAAGAGCGTCGCGATGTCATCGACACCCCCGACGAAAGCATCAACCCCTTCACCGACCGCGACCGCTATCAGACCATCTTTGCCCGCACCGAAGGCGGCGTGGTAGCCCCCACCGCCGGACTGCACTTCAGCCGTGAGCTGATGAAGCGCTTAGAGATTAAAGGCGTAGACTTCGGCTTCGTCACCGTACACTCCAACCAAGGCAACTTCCGCGAAATCGACGTAGAAGACCTCACCAAACATAAGATGGATAGCGAGCAAATCTACATCCCCGAAGATGTAGCCGAGCAGGTCAACAAGACCATCGACAGCGGTCACCGCGTCTGCGCGGTAGACACCTCGGTGTTGCGCGCCATCGAGACCTCGGTCAGCACGACCAATCACCTCAAGCCCTACGACGGGTGGATCAACAAATTCATCTTCCCGCCCTACGACTTTGCCATTGCCAACTGCATGGTGGCAGGCTTCTACATGCCGCTCTCCACACTGCTCATGATGACGGCTGCCTTCGGCGGCTATGACTTTGTGATGGAAGCCTACAAGATTGCCATCAAAGAAGGCTACCAATTTGGAGCCTACGGCGACGCAATGTTGATCTTAGACGATTAAAAACAACCCATAAACGCTCTCCGAGTCACAAGTTATGTCATGCCTTCGTGTGCTGCTCGCCATCGTGTTCCCGCCCCTTGCCGTCATCGACCGGGGGTGTGGCTCAGTGCTCATCGTGCTGCTGCTGACGTTTGCCGGCTGGGTGCCGGGCATCATCGGAGCCTTGATCATACTTAACAAACAACAAGAGTGACGCAATGCCGCAACCGCACACAGTCTACTTAGGGCTTGGCTCGAACCTCGGCGACGGGGCAGCCAACCTCCGGCGCGCGCTCAGCGCGTTGCAGGAGCAAGCCGGGCGCATCCTTGTCGTGTCAGACTTCATCACCAGCGAGCCGTGGGGCTTCGAGTCGCCCCACCGCTTCACCAATGCCGTTGCGGTGTTAGAGACCCCGCTCAGCCCCGAGGGGCTGCTGCAAGTCACGCAACACATTGAGCGCAGCATGGGGCGCACCGAGCGCCGCGCACCCGGCGAGCCGTATGAAGACCGCATCATCGACATCGACCTGCTCACCTACGACGACCTGCACTGCCACACCCCCCGGCTCACCCTGCCGCACCCCCACATCGACGAACGCGACTTTGTGCGCCTGCCGTTGCAACAGTGCAAAACCCGACTGACGCAAACCGCGTCCGCCACAACCACCCAACAATAAACAAGAGCTAAACCAATGAAATCATTCTTTAAGACCGTACTCGCCTGCCTTGTTGCCCTCATTTTGAGCGGCATCATCAGCGGTTTGTTTTATACCTGCACGTTCATCAGCGTTGTGTCGGCGCTTTCGGGCTCAGACCAAACGGTGACCAAAGACGGCGACGTGCTACTGCTCAAAATCAACTCCGCCGTCACGGAGAACGATGCCACCATGCCCTTCAACTTCGACATGCTCAGCGGCTTCTCTCTGCGCGACGGCAGCAGCCTCACCACCATCTGCCAAGCCATTGATGCAGCCGAGGCAGACAGCCACATAGCCGGCATCTACCTCAACACTGACGGCATGACCGCCTCGCCCGCCACCATCACCGCCATCCGCGAACGCTTGGAGCGCTATAAAGCCAACACCGGTCGTTTCATTGTAGCCTACAACGACTCCTACTCCACCGGGCAATACTACCTCGCCTCGGTGGCAGACAGCCTCTACATCAACCCGCTCGGCGAGATCACGTGGAACGGCATGTCCACCGTGCAACCCTACCTCAAAGGTCTCTACGACAAGCTCGGCATTGAGATGCAGATCTTCCGCGTCGGCACCTTCAAATCTGCCGTCGAGCCGCTCATGCTCGAACACATGAGCGATGCCAACCGCCTGCAAATCGAGTGCTACTTAGGCTCCATTTGGCAAACCATGGCGCAATCCATCTCTGCCTCACGCGGGCTGAGCGTAGACTCGCTCAACGCCTTAGCTAACCAAGCCGTCAGCTACATGCTGCCCGACGAACTCCTCGCCTCCGGACTTGTCACGGCGCAGAAATACAAACGCCAAATCGAACCCATCCTCAGTCAGCTCACGGGCAAAGACTTCCACGGCATCGCCTTGGCAGACATGGCTGCCAACTACGACCCCACCGCCGGCAGCGCCAAGCGCCAGCAGGTGGCTGTGCTCTTTGCCACCGGCGAAATTGTGAGCAGTGGCAAAGACAAGATGGACAACATCTATTGGGAAGACCTCATTGAGCAAATCGACGACCTTGCCGACGACGATGACGTGAAGGCCGTCGTGCTCCGCGTCAACTCACCCGGCGGCAGCGGCTTTGCCTCAGAACAAATCTGGAAAGCCCTCACCGAGTTGCGAGACAAGAAGCCCCTCGTCGTCTCGATGGGCGACTACGCAGCCTCGGGCGGCTACTACATCAGCACCCCCGCACACTACATCATCGCCGAGCCCACCACCCTCACCGGTTCAATCGGTGTCTATGGCGTGATACCCAACTTCAGCGGACTCGCCACCGACAAACTCGGCATCAACTTTGAAGAAGTCAAGACCCACAGCTTGGGAGGCTTGACCCCCTTCCGCGCCGCCACACCGGTAGAAAAGACCAAAGTGCAGCGCGGCATAGAGCACTTCTACGACCTCTTCCTCACCCGCTGTGCCGATGGGCGACAGCTGCCCAAAGACAGCATTGCACAAATTGCCGAGGGCAGAGTGTGGACCGGTGTTGACGCTCAGCGCATCGGGCTCGTCGACGAGCTTGGCGACCTCTATGCCGCCGCCGCGAAAGCAGCCGAGCTTGCCGGCATCGCTGCCGACGGCTACTACACAGCCACATATCCTGCTGCCGAAGACTCTTACATGAGCCTGCTCAAGCAGTTCACCAACGATGCAACCATTCGTGTTGCCGATCGTTTAATAGGTGCAGACCACGCCGTGTTGCAACACATCGAACGCTTGCAGCGCGCTGATCGGGTTCAGGCTTACAGCTTGGATCGCATCGCCCTATAACCCCCCAATAACTCACACTTAAATCTACCGCACTATGTATCTGCCGCGCGTCAAGACGCTTCCAATCCTGCAACCCTTAGCCTGGCTCTATGGCTTAGGCGTATGGTTGCGCAACATAGCATTCGACCGGGGATGGCTCAAACAAGAGTCATTCCCCGTGCCGGTCATCTCGGTCGGCAACATTGCAGCCGGAGGCACCGGCAAGACACCCCACACCGAATACATCATCCGCCTCTTGCAGCGCCAAGGCATCGGTCCCATTGCCGTGCTCAGCCGCGGCTACAAACGTCGCAGCAAAGGCTTCGTGCTTGCCACCCCTGAGGTCACAGCCTCGCGCTTAGGCGACGAGAGCTACCAGATCTATCGCAAATTCCCCGACCTCATCGTGGCGGTCGATGCCAAGCGCGTGCGCGGCATACGGCAGCTCATGCAGCTCCCCACGCCGCCGGCAGTCATCTTGCTCGACGATGCCTTCCAGCATCGCTACGTCAAGCCCGGTCTAAGCATTGTGCTCACCAGCTACAACCGCATCCTCTATAAAGACCACCTCTTGCCCGCCGGACTGCTGCGCGAGCCGCGCCACGCCATACGTCGCGCCGACATCGTGGTGGTGAGCAAATGCCCACCGGCTCTGCGACTTGAAGAGACCACCGAGATTGAAGGTCACCTGCCCACCGAGCCTACGCAGCCCATACTCTACAGCTCCTACACCTACCGCGCCCCCGTCAACTTAGCCACGGGGCAACCCGCCGACATCGACCACACCTGCGAGGTGCTGCTCGTCACCGGCATTGCCGACCCGGGCGTGTTGGAGCAATACATACAGACGCACTACCGCCTGCTCGAAGAGATGACCTTCGGCGACCACCACCACTTCAGCAACGCCGACGTTGCCAACATCCGCGCCCGGCTTGACGCGGTGAACAGCGACGGCAACTGCACCAACAACTGCACGCGCCGCCCCGTCATCATCACCACCGAGAAAGATGCCGTGCGCCTGCTCAACCACCCCGCGGTGGACGACGCTCTGAAGCAGCGCATCTACTACCTCCCCACCGAAGTCCACTTCCTGGACCGCGAAGACCCGCCCGCCTTCGACCGTCTGGTGCTCGACTTCGTGCGCCAACAGCATCATTAACGGCGAAAGCCCGCAAAAATATTTTTTTAACCGGGCAGTCTGCAACAAGGCTGCCTCATCACTAAAACTACATCCCTATGCTCAACAAGATTAACGAAACGGCTCAATACATTTTGAGCAAAACCACACGTCGTCCCGCCACAGCCATCATTCTTGGCACCGGTCTCGGTCAGTTGGTGGACCATATTGAAGAGAAAGAAGAGATACCCTACACCGAAATCCCCAACATGCCGGTCAGCACCGTCGAAGGTCACAGCGGCAAGCTCATCTTCGGCAAGCTCGGCGGCAAAGAAATCATGGCCATGCAGGGACGCTTCCACTTCTATGAAGGCTACAGCATGAAGGAGGTCACCTTCCCCGTGCGCGTCATGAAGGCATGCGGCATCCAGACCCTCTTCGTCAGCAACGCAGCCGGAGGCATGAACCCCTCGTTCCGTGTGGGCGACTTGATGATCATTGAAGACCACATCAACACCTTCCCCGAGAACCCCTTGCGCGGCAAGAACTACAACGAATTGGGTCCCCGCTTCCCCGAGATGAGTGAGCCTTACGACCACCGGCTCATTGCCTTGGCAGAGCAGATTGCCAAAGAGAAAGGCGTGCACCTGCAGAAAGGTGTCTATGTGGGCACACAGGGTCCCACCTTCGAGACTCCGGCAGAATATCGCTACTTCCGCGTCATCGGCGGCGACGCTGTGGGCATGAGCACGGTGCCTGAGGTCATCGTGGCACGTCACAGCGGCATCCGCGTGTTTGGTGTCAGCGTCATCACCGACCTCGGCGGCTTTGGTGTGCCGGTCAAGGTGAGTCATGAAGAGGTGCAAGAGGCCGCCAACGCCGCACAGCCCATCATGACCATGATTATGGCAGAAATCATCAAACGCAGCTAACCCAATGGAGATCAGTCACTACGGCGAGTTCGGACTCATCCGCCACCTCACCCAAGACTTCCCGCTGCGCCAGCCGAGTTCGCTGTGTGGTGTGGGAGACGACTGTGCCGTCATCGACGCACCTGCCGAAGGCAAGACGTTGGTCACCACCGACCTCTTGCTTGAAGGCATCCACTTCGACCTCACCTACTGCCCCCTGCGCCACTTAGGCTACAAGGCGTGCATCGTCAACTTCAGCGATGTCTATGCCATGATGGGCACACCGCGACAGATCACCGTCTCGCTCGGCATCAGCAAACGCTTCAAGGTGGAAGACCTCGAGGAACTCTATGCCGGCATGCGCCTCGCCTGCGAAATCTATAACGTAGACCTCGTGGGCGGCGACACCTCTGCCTCGATGACGGGGCTCACCATCAGCATCACCTGCATCGGCACCACCGACAAGCCCGTGTTGCGCAGCGGTGCCGGTGTGAACCAGCTCATCTGCGTCAGCGGCGACTTAGGTGCCGCCTATATGGGTTTGCAGCTGCTCGAGCGCGAAAAGGCTATGTTCAACACCACCCCCGGCGAAGACCGCGGCGACTTCAAGCCCAAGTTTGAAGGCAGGGAGTATCTGTTGGAGCGCCAGCTCAAGCCCGAAGCCCGCAAAGACATCGTGGCAGAACTGCGCCAACGAGGCATCACCCCCACCGCCATGATGGATGTCAGCGACGGTTTGAGCAGCGAGCTGCTGCACATTTGCAAGCAGAGCCATGTGGGATGCCGCGTCTATGAAGAGCGCCTCCCCATCGACTACCAGACGGCAGCGCAAGCCGAAGAATTCAGCCTCAACCTCACCACCGTGGCTATGAACGGCGGCGAAGACTATGAGTTGCTCTTCACCGCGCCGCTCACACAGCAAGAGGCGTTGGCACAGATGCAGTCCATCCGCATCATCGGTCACACCACCGATGAGAAGCTCGGCACGGCGCTCATCACACGCGACGGGGCTGAAATCTCGCTCAAAGCCCAAGGTTGGAACGCCTTTGGCGAAGAGCACGATGCCCCCGCCGACCAGCAACCCTTATAACCCATCCCCCCACTCTTTGGGGAGCGGCACTCACCCCCAACCGGCGCGCGTGCCGCTCCTCACTGTTTCTAAGGGGCACAAACGGCTCATCTCAAAGCCTGCTGCCCCATGCTACGTAACCCCACCATGCTCCATCTTAAATCCTCACCGATGCATCGTTACATCCACCTCGCGTTCGTCACCCTGCTGTTTGCCCTCCCCACCCTGCTGCCCGGCGCTGAGCGCCGAAAAGAGCCCTCCGTGCGCGGCGAGACTTCGGTGTCGGCATCAGCCGCCGCCCCGCAAGTGTTGCGCCTCACCGTCGAGGGGCAAGAAGCCCCCCTCGGGCTCGATGAAACCGCACCCCGCTTGGGGTGGCAGATAGCCGACAACGGCACCGACCTCAGGCAGACGGGCTACCGCATACTCGTAGCCTCACACCCCGACACCCTGCGTGCCGGGCGCGGCGACTTGTGGGACAGCGGAGCCGTGCATTCCGCCCAATCGCAATGGGTGCCCTACGGCGGCAAACGCCTCCAACCCAACCAGCACTGCTACTGGCAGGTGCGCGTCGTCACCAACCACGGCACCACCCCTTGGAGCGCCCCCGCACAGTGGAGCGTCGGACTCTTGGGCGAAAGCCATTGGCGCGGACAGTGGATTGGCTGCGACCGAGCCTTTGCCTGGGACGACGAGACGCTGCACAGCCGCCTCAGCGCGCGCTACCTGCGCAAGACCTTCGCGCTGCGCCACACCGTGCGGCGCGCCACCCTCCACATAGCCGGGCTCGGGCTTTACGAAGCCTACCTCAACGGTCAACGCATCGGCACTCAGGTGCTTGCCCCCGCCCCCACCGACTATCGGCGCAGCGTCATCTACAACACCTACGATGTCACCGCACTGCTGCCCGCCCGGGTCGTGGAGCAACCTGACACCCCCTTCCCGCCACGGCAGCGCACCGCCACGGTGCAAGAACCTGCCGCCACACGCGTCTGCCTTGCCGTGACGCTCGGCAACGGACGCTTCTACACCATGCGCCAACACTACAAGCCCTACAAAATCACACAGTTCGGCTACCCCAAGTTGCGCGCCAACCTCATCATTGAATACACCGACGGCAGCCGCGAAACCATCGTCACCGATGGCTCGTGGAAGCTCACCACTGCCGGCCCCATACGCAGCAACAACGAATATGACGGCGAGACCTACGATGCCACCCGCGAAGCCCTCATGGCGGGCTGGATGCTGCCCGACTACGTTGACGACTATTGGCAAGATGCCGAGCGCGTCGCCGCCCCGCAGGGCGACTTGGTGGGCAACCTCACCCCCTCAATGCAGGTGGTCGACAGGCTCCCGGCGCGCACCGTCGCCCCCACCACAGCCGACGATGCCGACCTCACCCCCACCGGACGTGGGCGCTACCTCATCGACTTCGGACAGAACTTTGCCGGACGCGTGCGCATGCGCGTGGCGGGCAAGGGGCAGCGAGGCGACACCCTGCGCCTGCGCTTTGCCGAACGGCTCACACCTGACGGGCACCTCTACACCGACAACCTGCGCGATGCCGAAGCCACCGACTATTACATCTGCAGCGGCAGCGACACGGGCACCTGGGTGCCGAGCTTCGTCACGCACGGCTTCCGCTATGCCGAGGTCACCAACTACCCCAATGCCACCACCGCCGACTTCATCGGCGAGGTGGTGAGCGACCCCATGCGCCCCTTGGGCACCTTTACGTGTGCCGACACCGTGCTCAACGCCGTGGTGCGCAATGCCCGGTGGGGCATCCTCTCGAACTATAAGGGCATGCCCGTCGACTGCCCGCAGCGCAACGAGCGCATGCCGTGGTTGGGCGACCGCGCCACAGGCTGCCTCGGCGAAAGTTATCTGATGGACAACCACGCGCTCTATGCCAAGTGGCTCGACGACATTGAGCAGGCGCAACGCTCTGACGGCGTGATACCCGACGTAGCCCCCGCCTTTTGGAACTATTATAGCGACAACGTGAGCTGGCCCTCGGTCTTCATCTTTGCCGCCGAGATGCTCTATCAGCAACACGGCGACCTGCGCCCCATCGAGCGGCACTATGCCGCCATGAAGCGGTGGTTGGACCACTTCGATGCCGAGAAGCAGAACCGCGACGGACTCATCACCGCCGATAAGTATGGCGACTGGTGTGTGCCGCCTGAAGAGCTGCAACTGATACACAGCCAAGACCCCACACGCACCACCGACGGCACCCTCATCGCCTCAGCCTATTACTACCACCTGACGCAGCTCATGAGCACCTTTGCCGAGCGTTTGGCAGCCCAAGCCTCCCCCTCCGAGGCGGCAGCCTATCGCGCCGACCGGGCGCAGTGGGCAACGCGCCGGCAACAGCTGCGCGATGCCTTCAACCGCACCTACCTGCACGTGGCAAAGGGCACCTCGCCCGCGCCGCGCCACCTGCTTTATCCTGACAGCATCTACTATGCCAACAACTCCCTCACCGCCAACCTGCTGCCCTTAGCCTTCGACTTGGTGCCCGACGAATATCGCGACGCGGTGAACCGTCAGGTGCTCCACACCCTGCTGCTGAAGCCCAACGAGGGGCATCTGTCGTGCGGCGTGATTGGCATACAGTGGCTGATGCGCGAGCTGAGCCGCATGGGGCGCACCGATGTGGCTTACCTCTTAGCCACCCAAACCACCTACCCCTCGTGGGGCTACATGGTGCAGCAAGGTGCCACCACCATTTGGGAGCTATGGAACGGCGACACCGCCTCGCCCCGCATGAACAGCGGCAACCACGTGATGTTGCTCGGCGACCTGCTGCCCTGGTGCTTTGAACATGTGGGGGGCATCAAAGCCCTCGAGCCGGGCTACAGCCGCCTGCAACTCGCGCCCGACTTTGGTCTCACCGAACTGCCCGAGGCAAAGGTGAGCTATGAGTCGCCCTACGGGCTCATCGTGAGCAACTGGCGGCGCACGGATGCGCGCTTGGAGTGGGAGGTTGTGGTGCCCGGCAACACCACGGCACAACTGCTCTTCCCCACCAATGCGATTATCAATCAGGTGCAAGGACTCCCCGCCTCAGCCCGCAAGAAGGGCGGCAAGAAAGCGGCATACAGCGTGACCGTAGGCTCGGGCACCTACCACCTCAGCGTGCCGCTGCGCCCCGAGGGGACGGTGGCAGGCATTGAAGCCTCGGAGCGCCGCGGCATCGAGGCAGACGAGTTTCTCTACACCTCAGCCCCTTTCCCCTCGTGCCACGCAGCCACGTTGGCTGAGGTGACCGGCGGCGACCTGCTCTGCGCCTTCTTTGGCGGCACCCGCGAGGGGCACCCCGATGTGTGCCTCTGGACGTGTCGCAAACGCCTCCTTGCCGACGGCTCGTGGCAAGAAGGGTGGAGCACCCCCACGTTGGTGCAAGACGGTCTCATCTCCGACTCGCTCCACACCCCCACCTGCCAAGCCTCCGACGGACACGACCCCACACGCAAGGCTTGCTACAACCCGGTGCTCTATCAGGTGCCCGGGGGCGACCTTTTGCTCTTTTTTAAGGTGGGACGCAACGTGCAAGACTGGACCGGCTACGTGATGCGCAGCGGCGACGGCGGTCGCACCTGGTCGCAGCGCGAGCGACTCGCCCCCGCCGCAGCCGACCTGCCCGTCGACTCGCTGCTCGGTGCCATCAAAAATAAGCCCGAGCGCGTGCAGGGGCGCATCATAGCCCCCTCAAGCAAGGAGGCTGGCGGATGGCGTTGCTATATGGAGCTTTCTGACGACGACGGTGCCCACTGGCGATTGGCGGGTCCCATTCCCCAAGATGCCGATGTGCGCGCCATACAGCCCACCTTGTTGCGCCATAAAGACGGACGGCTGCAGATGCTGTGCCGCACCCGCAGCGGATGCACCGGCACTTCGTGGAGCCGTGATAATGGCGAGACGTGGAGCCACTTGGAACTGCTCCGCGACCTGCCCAACAACAACTCGGGCATTGATGCCGTGACCCTGCCCAACGGCACCTTTATGTTGGTCTATAACGACTTCTCAACCGTAGAGGGTCCGGACAAACCCCTGCGCAACCCACTGTGTGTAGCCACCAGTCGCGACGGTGTGCATTGGCAACACCGCGCCACGCTCGAGGCTTCGCCCATCAGCCAATATTCCTACCCCTGCGCCATTGTCGGCAGCGACGGCACGGTGCACATTGCCTACACCTGGCGCCGCCAACGCATCAAATATGTGCGCCTAAAGCCCTAACCGGTTTCACCCCCTCACCCAGCCACCTACACACAGCAATGCCTAACACCGCTACAACAAAAGCAACCCCCTCATAAACAGACACATCATAAACATCCATTAAATACACCAAAACTACTTATGAACAAGTTATTAACAACCGCGCTGCTATGCAGCGCCACCGTCGGTTCACTCTATGCCGACGACACCGAGGCGAGCAGCAAATGGACCGTCAACGGCAATGCCTCGCTGCAATTCACCCAAGGCTACGTGTCGAAAAACTGGTACAAGGGCGGCGAGAGCAACATGGCTCTGTTGGGAAGTGCGCAGCTCGATGCCAACTACAAAAACGGGCACTTGGCCTGGGACAATAAAATCGAGGCGAAACTCGGCTTTGTCACCACGCGCTCTGACCTCTATCACAACTACATGACCAACAACGACCTCATCAAGTGGACCTCGAAGCTCGGTTGGGAGGCTACCAAGCACTGGTATTACACCCTGCAGGGCACCGGACAGACCCAGTTCTGCACCGGCTTCGTCGCCAACGACCCCGACGAGAAGTCGAAGTTCTTCGCCCCTGCCTATGCCAACTTAGCCCTCGGTATGGACTACAAGCTCGAGACCGCCAAGTTTAAGATGACCTGCTTCATCTCTCCCTTCGCCTACAACCTGAAGTTCGTTGCCGACCCTATCCGCTCTTGTCAGTATGATGCCGACGGCACCATGACCTATCACCGAGGCAAGATTGACGGCACTCAGTTCGGTTTGCGCTTGGGTGAATATAATACTTATGACTTTGGTACCAGCGCCAAGCTCAACACGGTGTGGAACGTGTGCAAATATCTGAAGTGGGAGTCGGCTGCCACCTACTTCTCGCCTCAGTACAATATCGGCAAAGACAATGCCGACGGATACACCGAAATACAGTGGGAGAACACCTTCGACATGCCCCTCAACAAGTTCTTCTCGACCAAGATCTACACCTGCCTTCGCTTTGACGACAGCGTGGGTCCGGAGAACAAGGGAGCAGGGTGGAATTACTTCCAATTTAGCGAACTTTTGAGCTTCGGAATTAGCTATAATTGGTGAGGATTTTTACCCCCCCCCGATGTCTTAGATGACATTTTTGCGTCCTTCGTTGACAAAAGGAGCCTCCAAAATGTTATTTTTAGTATTAAAAGTGTTAAATCACACCGAAAATACGAGGAATTTTATAGAAAGATTTGTTGTATAATCAAATACAATCTAAATTTGCAATGTGAGTAATTCCACAAAACTTCATAAAATGAGAGAAAGGGGCAGGCTTGTTGTGAAACAAGCCTGCCCTGTTTTTGTGGATGCACCTTCTTTCGTGAACAGCACAGAACAGACACGTGAACTTACCACCTCGCCGCGCGCGCCGATTTCATCACCCACTTCGACTTTTGCCTCGCCGGGCGTTCGGCGGGCAGCTCCAATAGCACAATATCTGCATGGCGGGCAATCATAAATAGTGCATATACAATAAGTGTATGTCGCCGGACTGTGGTCGGGTGGCACGCACGGTGTGGTCGGGGCTCGACATCCGCCCGGAGGCGACCACCCGCAATGTGCCTCCCCCTCGGCTTGACGGCATGGGGCACTGCCCACATGGACCGCCCTCACACCGAGACAAAGTGGAGCCACCCGGGGGGCATGGGTGGAGGTTGGCGCGCAAACAGAGGCTTCAAGCCGTGGGTGTGAGGCTGATGCGCGACGTTTTGGCACGAGGGGTGACACAATGACCTGCCATAACGGCACGGCACACCTGTCGGTGGCACACCGTGGGCGGTTTGGCACGCATGTTGTCAGTCTCAAAAGCGACGATCGCCGCAGGGCGGTCAGAACAACAGATAAAAACAACTAATTAAATTATAGGAGGTTACAACTATGTTACTACGTTCAAATGATCTATTCCCGATGTTATTTAACGAGGTGTTTAATAATGTCAACGACGGTTGGAACAAGAACACCGCCCGTGATCCGCAGATCAACATCTTGGAGGGTAACAAAGATTATAAGATTGAGATTTGTGTGCCCGGTCGCAACAAGGAAGATCTCAGCCTAACCATCGACACCGACAACAACTTGGTCATCGCCATGGAGCGTCACACCGAGGCTCAGAAGGCTGCCGCTGACAACCAGCAGGCTGCCGACAATGCCGGAGATACCCCCGCTGTGAAGACCGAGGCGAAGGAGGAGTATCACTTCTTGCGCCACGACTTCCACCGTGCCCACTTCAAGGAGGTCATCTCGTTGCCGGATAACATCCATCGCGACCGCATCTCAGCCAAGGTGGACAACGGCATCTTGACCATCGTCCTGCCGAAGGTCATGCCCGAAGAGCAGGCTAAGTTGGCGCAAACCATCACCATCGAATAAGTTGTTTCATTGCACACTTATCTTTCAGAGCTCTGCAGCACGTTTGTGCTGCAGAGCTCTGTTCGTTTTAACGTGGCGGGGGTGAGGAA
>CAZBWT010000005.1:0-30627 GCA_964495625.1 uncultured Prevotellaceae bacterium
CGAAGCGGGACTCGAACCCGCACAGCCGCGATGGCCAAAGGATTTTAAGTCCTTCGTGTCTACCATTCCACCATTCGGGCAGCCTGTAGACAAAGCTGAAATTTTCGTTTCTTGCTTGTTTGCGGGTGCAAATATAGGGCTTTATGATGTAAAAACAACATTTTATAGCATATTTTTATCGTTTTCTTGTTAAAAAATTTGCTGCTTGTGGAAATGGTGTAACTTTGCGGTCGTGATATAACTATTTCTTTTTCATGGAAGCTACCCCAAAAATAATCATCTATCAGGTGCTTGTGCGCCTGTTTGGCAATACGAACTTAACTTGTCGTCCCAACGGCACATTAGAAGAAAATGGCTGTGGCAAGATGAGTGATATTAATGAATTTGCCCTTCGCTCCATCAAGCGCATAGGGTGCACTTGGATTTGGTACACCGGGCTGCTGCAACAAGCTTCGAAGACCGATTGGTCGTCGTGCGGTGTGCCTCGCCAAAATCCGTATGTTGTGAAGGGACAGGCGGGGTCGCCCTATGCCATAGCCGACTACTACTCGGTTTGCCCCGACTATGCCGACCGCCCCGAACACCGCATGGAGGAGTTCGAGCAGCTCGTGAACCGCACACATAAGGTGGGGCTTAAAGTCATGATGGACTTCGTGCCAAACCATGTGGCTCGAGGCTATCATTCGTCGATGGCTCCAAACGGCGAACGCGACTTCGGCGCAGACGACGACACAACGCGCGCATTCGACCCTCAGAACAACTTCTATTATATGCCGGGGCAGGGCTTCGCACCGCAGATTGACTTAGGCAGCGGTGACGAGCAATATCGCGAGTTCCCCGCACGCGCCACGGGCAACGACTGCTTCCACCCGTATCCCACCGCCAACGACTGGTATGAGACCGTGAAGCTGAACTACGGTGTGGACTACTGCGGCGGCGGAGCCAAACACTTCGACCCCATACCATCCACCTGGCATAAAATGTTACACATCTTGCTCTATTGGTGCGGTTTAGGCGTTGACGGATTCCGTTGCGACATGGCACACATGGTGCCGGTGGAATTTTGGTCGTGGGCGATAGCAAAGGTTAAGGCAGCCTATCCCGGCACGATTTTCGTCGCCGAAATCTACGATCCGAACCTCTATCGCTCATATATAGAAAACGGCTTCGACTACCTTTACGATAAAGTGGGACTCTACGACACCCTGCGCGGTGTGATTGAAGGGCGCATTCCCGCCGATGCCATCACTCGTCAGTGGCAGGCGGTTGACGACATCAACACCCACATGCTCAACTTCCTCGAGAACCACGACGAACAGCGCATTGCCAGCGACTTCTTCGCCGGCGACCCACGGAAGGCGCTCCCCGCATTGGTCGTCTCCGCACTGATGCGCACCAACCCCTTCATGCTCTACTTCGGTCAGGAACTTGGCGAACGAGGCATGGATGCCGAGGGCTTCAGCGGGCGCGACGGTCGCACCACCATCTTCGACTACTGGGGCTTGAGCTCCATGGTAGGCTGGCAGGGTAAGGATAAACACTGGCGTCGCTTCCACTTGCCGGTGGTGCAGCGAACCCTGCGCGAATATTACACCACCGTGCTTCAGCTCGCCAACACCAGCCCCGCCATTACACGCGGACGGTTCTACGACCTCACCTATGCCAACTACAACAACCCGCAGTTCGACACGAAGCGTCAGTTTGCCTTCTTGCGCAACTTCCAAAACGAGATATTGCTCGTGGTGGTCAACTTCGACGGCGAACCCCGTCACGTGGGTGTCAACATCCCGCCCGAAGCCTGCGCCTTTGTTCGCTTAGTGAGCCGCAAACGCCACGTTGACGACCTGATTTCCGGCAAGTGGGACTACTTCTATCACGACGTGACTAAGCCCATGGAAGTGGACTTGCCCGCCTACGGAGCCGCCGTATTGCGCTTCTCAGCCTACAGGTCAAGCCGATAAACGCTTGGAATACAAACCAATATATAAAAGCACCGTGGCCATCTCAAACCGAGCGAGTCACGGTGCTTTTTGCATTTTTGTTTTATTGTTTTGTTGTTTAATCAACTACATTGCGTATATTTGCGGTCGGAAATATCACCTTCCTTTATAAAACGATGAATAGTAACTATTTAGTGTTTTCAGGTCGAGCATCACGTTATCTCGCTGAAAAGATTTGCGACAGTTTGCAGTGTCCGTTGGGTAATATGATTATCCAGACATTTGCAGACGGAGAATTCGGAGTCTCATTTGAAGAGACAATTCGCGGTAAACATGTCTTCCTGGTTCAAAGCACCTTCCCCAATGCTGACAATTTGATGGAGCTGTTGCTCATGATTGATGCCGCCAAGCGTGCATCTGCAGCCCAGATTATTGCTGTAATTCCATACTTCGGATGGGCTCGTCAGGACCGCAAAGACAAGCCGCGTGTTGCTATCGGTGCCAAGTTGGTTGCCGACATGCTCAGCAAGGCAGGCATTGATCGTGTGATTACGATGGACTTGCATGCCGATCAGATTCAAGGCTTCTTCGACGTACCGGTCGATCACCTCTATGCTTCGAGCGTTTTCGCTCCCTACATTGAGAAGGAAATTGGTCTTGAGAACCTCGTGATGGCTTCTCCCGACGTGGGAGGTTCAAAGCGTGCTCACGCTTATGCCAAGTATTTTGGTGTGCCGCTCGTTATGTGCTCTAAGCACCGCGCCAAAGCCAATGTGGTTGAAAGCATGATCTTGATTGGCGACGTAGAAGGCAAAGATGTTGTGCTTGTTGACGACATGGTCGACACAGCCGGCACCATCACCAAGGCCGCCGATTTGATGATTGAGAAGGGTGCACGCAGCGTGCGCGCCATCGCTTCACACTGCGTCATGAGCGGTCCGGCTTCAGAACGCATCGAGGCATCCGCCCTCAAGGAGATTGTCTTCACCGACAGTATTCCTTATCGCGGCAGCTGCACCAAGATTCACGTCTTGACCATTGCCGACATGTTTGCCGAGACCATCCGCCGCGTGATGAACAACGAACCCATCTCATCACAGTTCCTGATTTAATAGCTTCATCGGCAAACGTTTGATGACAAAACTATAACCCCATATCTGCTGCGACAGTTCGATAGCCCCTCGGGGCGCGAACTGTCGCAGTTCGTTTATGACACGAGGGTAGACATTGCGTCTGCACATTATATTAACCGTAAAGAAAATGAAATATGAATATTGATGAGTTAGCCTCATGGTTGTGCGCCAAGCGGAGCGAAATTCGCGCCTTCCTCTTCGACATGGACGGCGTGCTCTACGACTCGATGAAAAACCATGCAGAGGCATGGATGCGCACCTCTGCCGACTACCACCTCACAGCCACTCGCGACGATTTCTATCGCTTTGAAGGGCAGACCGGAGCACAGACCATCAACGACCTTTTTATGCGTGATTTCGGTCATACGGTCAGCGATGAAAAGGTCAAAGAGGTCTACCAAACCAAGTGCCGCCACTTCGAGTCGCTTGGTGGTGCCGCCATCATGGCAGGGGCTGCCGACGTGCTCGACTGCGTGCGCCAAATGGGGTGGAACCGTGTGGTTGTGACCGGTTCGGGGCAAGCCACTTTGCTCGATCGCCTCGAGGCAAACTTCCCCGGCATCTTCACAGCCGAGCGCGTAGTGAGCGCCAAAGATACACCGGCGGGCAGAGGTAAGCCGATGCCGGACCCTTATCTGAAAGGCTTGCAAAAGGCGGGCAACCTCAGCCCCAATCAAGCCGTGGTGGTAGAGAATGCCCCCTTAGGAGTGCGCGCCGCACACGCTGCCGGCATCTTCACCATAGCGGTCAATACAGGTCCGCTGAAAGACGAGGAGTTGGCTTGTGAAGGCGCAGACATCGTGCTGCCCGAAGGAATGGTGCAACTCGCCCGGGTGCTTCGCCGCGTCAAGGAGATGGCGGGCGAATAGCGCCCACAAGGGCTGACGAAGCTCACAAACCCTCGAAATTTGAGGCTTTTTTACGTACATCCGTTCGAATAATCGATTTAAATGCTAAAAAATCAGCGTTTGAATCGATTATTTTTATTTTATATTGCTGAATATTAAACGCATAGATACGAACTGACAAATTTCAGTCCCCATAACAACCTTGCCATAACCCGCCTTGAAACCTAAATACTGCACCCCAAACAGAAAATACGCCCCCTAAACCCCGTCATCCACCACCCATGTTGTGTGCGCACCTCGCCACTGCTTTATTCCCGCTGACACGGTGGGAGTGATGGTCGGCTGTGGATAAGCGAGCTTCGAGACCGATTGGGGTGATTGTTGAAATTCGCAAGGCAATCATTGACACTGTCGTGGGTGATACAGACAGCGAGCGCGGCGAACCACTCGGGTAAAACCGGAGGAGTCCGCCGCGCTCTTTTTGGCGGTAGTCACACGAGTGTAGTGGCAGCCGAGCCCTCGGATTTTTACATGAATTGCGAGGGGAGGAGTCGGCTTGAAGTCGGCGAGCACCACAAATTAGGTGCTTGATGCTCGCTTGGCGAGGGTCGCTGAAAGTGGGTGTTTCAGGAGTTGTTTCTTCTACAAATGTAACCCGCCAACTGCTACGTTTTGTAGCAATCATGACGATAGGAGAGGTGTTGATGCATGAATATATGCAACTGCCGCTATCCAACCTCGTTCACAGATATATTACAATGATATAAAACATTGATATTCAGCAGTTCTATGATTTGTAAATGGATATTTTAAGTAGGAGTGGAGCGGGTTTTAACTCCGGTTTAGCTTAAATAGCTTAATGCAGTTATTGTATAGTACTAATAATGAGTTATTTAAATGCCGTTTCTATATTTTCCATACAGTCTAAACTAAGTGATGATGTGCCAAATGTAAACCGGTCTGTCATTAACCGGTAATGAATATATTCACCAAAGAAAATCCAATAGTTACAAATGTAACACCGTGGCGATGTGTTACATTTGTAAACAAAAATTTCGACATGACAGAACGCATTAAACAGTTGATCGAAACGTTAGGTTTCTCACAAATGCAGTTTGCCGACCAAATTGGCGTGAACCGCACTGTGGTAAACCACATCATCAACGGACGTAACAAAGTGAGCTTAGAGGTAGCCACGCGCATACTTAGCACCTTTCGCCAAGTGTCGCCAGATTGGCTGCTGTCGGGCACCGGAGCCATGCTGCGCGGCGAGACGTTGCCCGAAGCGCAGGTGCCTCCGGCTGAAGTAAAAAAAGTGCATCACATCACAATATATTATACTGACAACACGTATAGTAATTATTACCCCCGGAGTGAAGAGGCGGCTGAACTTGGCAAGTTGCCTTAGGCTTCATGGCGCAGCCTTGAGTCGTTTTGCTCCAATCAAGCAGACAGTTCATCAATAACATTCTAAATAAAACAAATAGAAACACTCTATCTCTATGAAGACGGTAACAGATTTTTCGGTGGTTTCATGTCAGAAGCTGAATGACCGAATAGTGCTCATCAAGCTCACGCCTGCTGACGGCAAGCCGATGGTGGAGATGCGCCCGGGTCAGTTTGTCGAAGTGCGCATTGACGATGCCCCTGCGGTATTCTTGCGTCGCCCCATTTCCATTCACTATGTAGACAAGGCGAACAATGCCTTGTGGCTGTTGGTGCAGGTAGTGGGTGAGTCCACGCGCCGCATGGCAGCGCTGACCGAGGGCGATCGCCTCAATTTGGTCTACCCCTTGGGCAACGGCTTCTCGGCTCCGGCGGCAGCAGCGCAGAGCTATCTGCTCGTGGGCGGCGGTGTCGGCATTGCCCCCTTGTTGCAGTGGGGCGCAGAGTTGCAACGCGGCGGTCACACCGTGACCTTCCTCTTGGGCGGACGTAAGGCTTCCGACTTAGTGCAACTCGATGAGTTCCGCAAATACGGCACGGTCTACGTCACCACCGAAGACGGCTCGACCATCGACGACATCGACTGCGAAAAGGGCTTTGTGACCAATCACAGCTTGCTGCAGCGCACCCGCTTTGACCGCATCAGCGTGTGCGGACCTAAACCGATGATGATGGCTGTGGCTCGCTACACCAAACAAACCGGGGTTGACACATCGCACTATTGCGAAGTGTCGCTCGAAAACAAGATGGCTTGCGGCTTGGGCGTGTGTCTTTGCTGCGTTGAGAACACCAAGGCAGGACACAAGTGCGTGTGCTCCGAGGGACCCGTGTTTGATGTTAATGACTTAAATTGGGAGTAAAACGATTATGGCAAATCTTAATGTGAAGATAGGAGGGTTGACCCTCCAAAATCCGGTGCTCACCGCCTCCGGAACGTTTGGCTATGGTGTGGAATTTGAAGACTTCATCGACCTGAACCGCTTGGGCGGCTTCATCGTGAAGGGCACCACCCTGAAGGCTCGAGAGGGCAATGCATATCCGCGCCTCGCCGAAACCCCCTCGGGCATGATTAATGCCGTGGGCTTGCAAAACAAGGGTGTAGATTATTTTTGCCAAAACATCTACCCGAAGTTGACCCGCTACACCAGCCGCCCCATTGTGAACCTTTCCGGCTCGTGCGTCGAAGACTATGTGGAGGCAGCCGAGAAGCTCAACACCCTCGACGGCATTCAAGCTGTGGAGCTGAACATCTCTTGCCCCAACGTGAAAGCCGGCGGCATGGGCTTCGGCACCAAGTGTGACTTGGCCGAAAGTGTGGTGGCAGCCGTGCGTAAGGTGTATGGCAAGACGCTCATCGTGAAGTTGACACCCAACGTGACGAGCATTGCCGAGATTGCCAAAGCCGTCGAGGCTGCCGGAGCCGATGCCGTGTCGATGATTAACACCGTGTTGGCAATGGCGGTCGATGCCGAGCGTCAGCGTCCGTTGCTCTCAACCGTCACCGGTGGTTTGAGCGGTGCTGCCGTCAAGCCGATAGCCCTGCGCTGCGTTTGGCAGACCTACAACGCCGTGAAGATTCCTATTGTAGGTTTGGGCGGCATCATGAATGCCACCGACGCTGTGGAGTTTATGCTCTGCGGTGCCACAGCCATTGAAGTGGGCACCGCCAATTTTATCGACCCGACCATCACCATGAAGGTTATCGACGGCATCGACGACTATCTGAATCGCCACGGATGTAGCTCTGTTACTGAAATAATAGGAGCGTTGAAGGTCTAATTTCGACACTCTATAAATCACGTTCGCACCAACTCGCCACAAAATTTGAGCAAAATTTGGTGCGAACGTGAAATTAGTAGTATATTTGCCAAAAATATATATAGGATATGGGAAAAATACAGGGTATGGGCGTTGCGTTGATAACTCCATACAAGCAAGATTTGTCAATAGATTATCCGGCTCTTAAACGACTAATTAATCATCAGATTTCCAGCGGCGCAGATTTTATTGTAGCCTTGGGAACAACGGCAGAAACCCCGACATTGACTGCCGACGAAAAACTAACTTTAAAGCAGTTTATCATTGACGAGGTGAACGGCAGAGTGCCGATCGTCTTGGGTTGTGGTGGCAATAACACGGCTGCCATTGTGGCCGAACTTAAGAACGGCGACTTTAAGGGCATTGATGCCATCTTATCAGTTGTGCCTTATTACAATAAACCTTCGCAAGAGGGTATCTATCAGCATTATAAAGCCATAGCAACGGCGAGCCCCGTGCCCGTCATTCTCTATAACGTGCCGGGCAGAACGGGCGTGAACATGACGGCAGCCACCACGCTGCGTCTGGCTAAAGATTTTGAGAACATCATCGCCATCAAAGAGGCATCAGGCAACTTCGCCCAGATGGATGAGATCATCAAAAACAAGCCCGAACGCTTCTCTGTAATCTCCGGCGACGACGGCATTACTTTCCCGCTCATCACTTTGGGTGCGGTGGGTGTCATCTCGGTGATTGGCAACGCCTTCCCGAAGGAGTTTAGCCGCATGGTGCGTCTTGCCATGACGGGCGATTACGAAAGTGCTCGCACCATACACCATCGCTTCACAGAGCTTTTCAGCTTGCTCTTCGTTGATGGCAACCCGGCGGGTGTGAAAGCCATGCTCAACGCCATGGGCTTCTGCGAGAATGTATTGCGCTTGCCGCTCGTGCCGACACGCATCACAACGTTCGAGCAGATTCAAAACATCTTGCGTCAGTTGATTTGATGGGTGCCGCTTGACGAACACAGTCGAGTGGGATAGAAAATTATAAAGACAGTTATTTCTTTCATTATCTACTACTAATGAGGAAATAACTGTTTTTTATTCATAGATGCACCTCTCGCTGCACCTCTATTTCCGGCATTATAAAATGTCTATAATTAGAATTATGTAAAGTTGCTGTTCCCGATTATATGAATCAGACTCTCCTACACACCCTTTCGCCTCAAGTCTTGGCGGAGGCTCGCTTGCCACGCCACTTCAACAATCCCTTCCACTATTCGCCCCATCCGCTGTGTAGCGCCGCCATTGCCGAAGTGATGCAGCACGTGGCTGCGCACGCCGCTTTGCACGAATGGTTTCGCCAAGGCAAGATGTTGGGCGTGTTGGTGGTGCGTAGTGCCAACGGTGTCGGCTTTTTAGCTGCCTACTCCGGACGCTTCGAGCCGGGCACGGAGTCTTACTTCGTGCCCCCGGTGTTCGACCTCACCGAGCGACACGACTTCTACGACAACGAAGACCGCATCATTATGGCGCTGAACCAACAGATCTCCCACTTAGAGTCTGATGCGGAATTGTCGGAGTTATGTAAAGTTCTTGCCCGAAAAAAGCAGCAGGCTGAGGCTGAGATTGCGGCATATAAGCAACAGATGCAAAAAGCTAAAACGGAGCGCGACGAGCTGCGAAGTCGTGGCGATGTGGCTCCCGAGGTGCTGAGGCGACTCATTGCCGAGAGTCAGTTTCAAAAGGCGGAACTCAGACGCAAAAAGAATGCGTTTCAACATGATATACAAGCCATTGAGGCTGAAATAACCGCTCGACAAACGGCGGTGGAAAAGCTGAAACAAGAGCGCAAGGAACGCTCGGTGGCACTGCAGCGCGAAATCTTTAGCCACTTCAGGTTTCACAATGCCCGGGGGGCTGAAAAGACGTTGGTGGAGATTTTTGCCGAACACGGTCGCGAAGCTGTTCCACCTTCGGGCACGGGCGAATGCGCCGGACCCAAACTTTTGGAATATGCCTACCGCCATGAGCTGCAACCGGTGGCAATGGCAGAGTTTTGGTATGGCAAACCCACGGTGGAGAGTCAACGGAAGCATGGGTGCTGCTACCCTGCCTGTCAAGATAAGTGCGCCCCTATCCTATCGTTCATGCTGCAGGGACTGCCCGTGGAGCCGCTCTCCGACCCCACACCCGAAGCGAGTGTGGAGCCGATTGACGTGCTCTATGAAGACGATGATTTGCTGATTGTAGATAAGCCGGGCGGTGTGCTCTCGGTGCCCGGCAAGGGTACACGCGCCAATGTGTTGCACTATTTGGCAGCTACGCACCCCGATGCGGCTCATTACCTGCCGGTTCACCGCCTCGATATGGATACCTCCGGACTGCTGTTGTTGGCTAAAAACACTTGGGCACACCGCCACTTGCAGCAGCTGTTTATGCAGAGAGCCGTAGAAAAAGAATATCGCGCCCGCCTAAGCGGACGCGTGACTGCACATTGCGGACTCATCAACCTGCCGCTTTCGCCCGACCCTTATCACCGCCCGAAACAACGGGTGGATAAAGCTGCCGGAAAGTGCGCCGTGACCTATTTTGAGGTGTTGGAGCGCACTGATTGTGACACTTTGGTGCGTTTTATGCCCCTCACGGGGCGCACCCATCAGCTGCGCGTGCATGCCGCCACTGCCGAAGGGCTAAATGCCCCCATTGTGGGCGACAGACTATATGGCACCCCCGGGGCTCACCTCCGGGGGGCATTGTGCTTGCACGCTTGCAGCTTGAAGTTCCGCCACCCACGCACGGGGCAGCTCATCCACGTCACTCATTTTAAGAACGACGCACCCAGCGTAACAATTCCATAAGGCTGATTTTCTTGCCATACATCAAGATGCCGGTGCGGTAGATGCGTCCGGCAAGATAGGTGATGCCTAAAGCCGTGGCAAAGAGCAAAATGATGCTGAGTGCCACCTCGTAGGTCGGCACGTCGTAGGGCAGTCTGATCATCATGACGATGGGCGACGTGAAGGGGATGATGCTGCACCACCAAGCCAAGGGACCGTCGGGGTTGTTGATGCTGTAAATGCCCGCATAGAGGGCAAAAAGGAGTATCATAATGATGGGCAGCGTGAACTGCGACGCATCGCTGGGTTGGTCCACCGCCGAACCGAAGGCGGCGAACAAGGCTGCATAGAGCAGATAACCGCCGATGAAGTAGAGCAAGAAGCAACCCACCATCTGCCCCCAGTTGACATCGGCGACGAGTTGCAGCACCTCGGTGAGCTTGTCGGCGGGTGCAGTCAGCGCCATGGCTTCGGGTGTGGCTCCACTGCCCATGGTCTGCTGCATGAGCATGGCTTCGGGCGAGGCGCTCGACAGGTGCTCAACCCCGATTGCCGTGGCACCAATGCCCAACAAGATGCCCCAGATGGCAATCTGCGTCAGTCCGACAAATGCCACACCGATAATCTTGCCTAACATCAATTCCATGGGGCGACAGCTCGACACGATGACCTCCACGATGCGGTTGGTCTTTTCCTCAATCACTCCATTCATAATCATGGAGCCATAACTCAAGACGAACATATAGGTGAGCATCGACAATATCAGACCTAAGATTTGCGACAGGAAGGCGGCAGAGAGTTTCTCGGTGCCGCTCTCGTCCCATTTAATGCTCTGCACGTCAATCGAGACGTTGCAGTTGGCAATGATGTCACTGAGTCCGTCGATGCCATACGAGGCAACGCGAGCATCGTGTATCACGGGCTCGAGTTGCGTGCTGAGGCAGAGGCTCAGCCCCTCGGGAATGCTTTTTGAAGAATAGATGGAAAGTGCAGGCACAGAGTCGATCGTCGCCGGAATGGTGACGATGGCATAGACCTCGTGTTCCGCCTCTTGCTCATAGCACTCGTAGGCACTGCCGGGGTCGGCTTGAGAGAGTGTGTAGAAGTGATATTCGTCTGTGTCGTGCAAGATGGAGCCGTAGTGCCCGGTGGCATCAATGACAGCCACATTCTTCACCCGGTCGGTTTTAATCTCAGCCAAAAGTGCGGGCAACGTGCAGAGGGCTATAATCAAGACGGGCATCAAAACGGTGAGGAGTATGAAGGAGCGTTTGCCTACGGTTTGAAGATATTCGCGCCGTATGATAAGCATTAAGCGATGAATAGACATAGCGTTGTGAATGAAGGTGATGATGTTGTTATTGATGAGCCTGCACGGTGTCGATAAAGACCTCTTGCATTGAGGGCAAAATCTCGTGGAAGGCATAAAGATCGTAGCGATTGTTGAGCCAAGCTATCACGTCGTGCGGAGTCACCCCGGGGTGCAGCTTGATGGTGACGGTGGTGTTGCCGCCCGGCTCGGTGGTGGTTTGCACCGTGTCGAATAGACTCGGCTCCTCTCCTTTCGGTGCTGCTGCAGCCGGACGATTGGTGTAGCTGAACTGCATCAGGTTCTTTTTGAATCGGTGGCGAATGGAGCCGACCTCGCCTTGCAGCACAACTTCGGCATGATTGATGAGCGAGATTTGTTCGCAGATTTCCTCGACCGATGCCATGTTGTGGGTTGAGAAGAGCACGGTGGCACCCTCGTCGCGCAGCCGGAGTATCTCGCGTTTCAGCAGTTCGGCATTGACGGGGTCGAAACCCGAGAAGGGTTCGTCGAAGATGAGCAACGGCGGGCGGTGGAGCACCGTGGCGATGAACTGCACCTTCTGTGCCATGCCTTTCGACAAGGCTTCCAACCTCTTGTCTTTCCACTCGGTGAGCTCAAAACGCTCCAACCACTGCCCCATGCGCTGTTCGGCATCGCGGCGCGAAAGTCCCTTGAGCTGCGCCAAGTAGAGTATCTGCTCGCCCACCTTCATCTTTTTATAGAGTCCGCGTTCTTCGGGCATATAGCCAATCTGCGTCACCAAATCGTCGCGCAGCGGCTGCCCGTTGAAGAGCACCGTGCCCGAGTCGGGGCGCGTGATGCGGTTTAAGATGCGTATCAGTGAGGTCTTGCCTGCCCCGTTGGGCCCTAACAGACCGTAGATCATGCCTTGGGGTACGTCGAGGTTGACGTGGTTGAGGGCTAAATGACCGTCGTATTGCTTCACGACATCGTGAACTTCTATGATATTCATATTTTAGTTACGGATTTATGGGCGATGGTCGCCTTATGAAAGTGTTTTCTTGAACGTGCAGCGCTGTTTGTGTCGCACGGGGTTGAAGTATTGCCACTGCTCTTGCACCTTGTGATTGGTGGCGAGTTCGGGATTGCTTTCCACCCACTTATAGCCGTTGGCTATGGCTTGCGGAATGAGGTCGGTGAAGAGTAGCGCGTTGACCCCCTTGCCTTGATAGTCAGGACGAACACCAACCAGATAGAGATCCCAAATGTCGGTGCCGCCAAAGAAGAGGGCTTTGAGCAGGTGCCAAAACCCGAAGGGCAAAAGCTTGCCGCGGGCTTTCTGTTGCGCCCGCGAGAGCGATGGGCACGTGATGCCAAAGGCTATGACCTGGTCTGAGCGATCCACTACGATGCGCACGCAGTCTAAGCGGATGAAGGGCAGGTAGAGTTTGATGTAATATTTGATCTGAGCATCGGTGAGGCGACAAAAGCCGTAGAGCGGTTCGTAGGCTTCATTGAGCAGCTCGAAAATCTTGCGCCCGTAGCGACGCACAAGTTTGATGCGGTTGGTGGGTTTGATGACGGTGAGGTCGTAACGTTTGGCAACCATTTCTGCCACACGAAGATGCTTTTCGGGCACGGCATCGGGCAGTCGCATCAGGTATTCGTTCCAAACGGCATCTTGCGTCAAGCCGTAGTGCTCGAAGTGCTGACGATAGTAGGGGTAGTTGTAGATGGTGGAAGAGGTGCTGAGGCGGTCGTAGCCGTCAATGAGACATCCCTCGTAGTCTAAGTCTGTGAATCCCAACGGACCCACCAATTCGGTCATGCCCAAGCTCCTGCCCCATTGACCCACGGCATCGAGCAGTGCCGAGCTCACCTGCAGGTCGTCGATGAAGTCAACGTAACAAAAGCGGCATTGGCGGCACCCGAACTTCTCGTTGAAGCGGCGGTTGATGATGCCGGCTATGCGCCCCACAATGCGGTGAGCGTCGTCGGTGGCTATGTAATAGACCGTGGTGCAGAAGTCGAGTGCCGGGTTGGTGTCGGCATCTAAGTTGTCAATCTCAGAGTCGATGATGGGCGGCACGTAGCAGTCGTTGCCCCTATAGAGGTCGATGGCAAAGCGCACAAAGCGGCGCAGGGCGCTCCGACCTTTTATCTCTGATATATGTATCATGTGTGTTCCAGAACCTTGGGTAGGTAATTGAGTGTGTAAATAATAATAGAATAACGGCAGCATAGGCATTTTATTTTCTCAATAAACACTTATGCTGCCGTTTTGGGTGAGTGTAGACCGCATCATAGGTCTACACGTGTAGCGACCCCCCGATTACTTCTCTTGCAAGTGAGTGTCATGTTCCACCACCTCGCGGGCGCGACCTAAGGCACCGTTGATGTGGTCGAAGATGTTTTGGGCACCAATCTTGCCGTAGAGGTGTGTGCGGCTGATGACCTTCATCACCTCGGGACGTACACCCGAGAGTATGACGTGGATGCCGTCTTGGTGGCTCTTGTCTATGAAGACCTCTAAGTTATGCAAACCCGTGGCATCGACAAAAGGCACTTTGCGCATGCGTATGATGCGGCAGATGGGCGTTTCGTTGAGCTGCGCGGAGATTTCTTCAAAACGGTTTGCGATGCCGAAGAAGAAGGGACCGTCAATTTCGTAGATCTGCACACCTTCAGGAATGACTAACTTCTCATTGTCGGAAACATTGACATCTGAGTCGGCACGAACGTCGATTTCGTCACGCAACAGCGATACGTGTGCCGTGCTTGCCACACGACGGAACAACAACATACATGCCAAGATCAAACCGAACTCGATGGCTACGGTCAGGTCGAAGATGATGGTGAGGAAGAAGGTTACCAACAAAACGGAAACATCGCTCTTGGGGTTCTTGAGCAGGGTCTTGAATGTGCGCCAACCGGACATATTGTATGAGACGATGACCAACACACCCGCCAGACATGCCATGGGGATGTATTCGGCATAGGGCATCAAGACGAGCAAGATGAGCAACAGCACCACCGCATGCACGATGCCTGCCACCGGAGTGCGACCGCCGTTGTTGATGTTGGTCATGGTGCGGGCAATGGCACCGGTGGCGGGAATGCCGCCGAAGAGGGGTGTCACCATGTTGGCAACGCCCTGTGCGATGAGCTCGGTGTTGGAGTTGTGACGATCGCCGATAACACCGTCAGCCACAGCTGCCGAGAGCAAAGACTCGATGGCACCCAAAATGGCAATGGTGAAGGCGATGGGCATCAGGTTCTGCACCATGGCCCACGAGATGGTGGGCACCTCCATTGACGGCATTTGTGCCTGAATATGGAAGCGGTCGCCAATGGTGTCGATGCCGGTGATGCCTAACACGTTTTTAAGCACCAACACGATGATTGTCACGAAGATAATGGCATAGAGTGAGCCGGGTATCTTGTTCATGCCGGGTATGCGGCGGAACCATTTGGGCGAAAAGATGATGATGAGGATGCTGAGCATCGCCATGATGAAGTTCCACAGGTTGAACGTGCCGATGTGCTGGAAGTAGACACCCCACTTGCCGATGAAGTCGCCCGGAGTCTTGAGCGGAGCCATGAGGGGTTCGCCCGTGGCGCTGTCGTAGATGACGGCTCCGGCTGCGTCAACAGCCTCTTGCTTCAAGCCTAACACGTCACCGATTTGCGTGGTGAAAATGGTGACGGCAATGCCCGCGGTGAAGCCGATGATGATGGGGTAAGGAATGAACTTGATGACCGTGCCTAACTTAAAGACACCCATCAAGACCAACAGCACACCCGCCAACAAGGTGGCAACGGTGAGTCCGCTGATGCCGTATTGCGGGTTGGTGACGATGCCGTAGATGATGACGATGAATGCCCCTGTGGGACCGCCAATCTGCACCTTCGTACCTCCTAACAGCGAAATAATGAAGCCGGCAACGATGGCAGTGATAATACCTTTCTCAGGCGAAACACCTGACGCAATACCAAAGGCGATGGCCAACGGTAGCGCCACTACGCCTACGATGAGACCTGCCAATGCATCTTGACCAAACTTGGCTGCATTGTAGTCTCGCAAACATGAAAACAGTCGCGGATGAAAATCCAAAAATCTCATACCTCTGATTCGTAAATGATTATTAATTAAGTTATTTGTTGAGTTACCTATTGATGTGTGACTAATTGTTTCCGGTTGATGTGCGTTACCTATTGAGTTACTTGTTTGAATTCGTAATGTTTGCCTTTCATGGAATAAATTAAGTGCTGACCGGGGTGAAGTGCCGCGGCGTGGTGTACGTTCTGCGCACGCTGACTTCACCCCTTTATTGATGATACACTATATTTTTGCCTTAAATAAATGCTTAATGCCATCATTCCTTCTCGCCGAAGCTCAAATCGCCGGCATCGCCTAAACCCGGCAAGATGTATTTGTGCGGGTCTAAGAACTCGTCGATGGCACCTACCCACAAGGTGGTGTCTTCGGGGAAGTGCTCGGCTACGTAGTCTACAGCCTCGCGGCTGGCTATGACGGACAAGATGTGCACCTTCTCAGGTGTTCCTTTGGTCAGAAGGGCTTCGTAAGCCAACTCCATCGAACCGCCGGTGGCTAACATCGGGTCGCAGAGCAGCAGCACCTTGCCGTCTAACGCCGGTGAAGCTATATATTCAATGTGTATATCGAAGTTGATGTCATCGTCATATTTTCGGTAGGCTGAGACAAAGGCATTTTCTGCGTCGTCGAACACCTTGAGCACACCGCTGTGAAGCGGCAAACCGGCACGGAGTATGGTGCCTGCCACAATTTGGTCGGCGGGCAGACTCACTTCCGAGATGCCAAAGGGGGTGGTGACGGATGCTCCTTCGTAGTGGAGCGTCTTGCTTACTTCATACGCCATCATTTCACCAATGCGCTCCACGTTGCGGCGAAAGCGCATTCTGTCATTCTGGATGTTTACGTCTCGTAACTCGGCAATGAACTTGCTGACAATAGAATCGGACTCAGAAAAATTAACGACTTTCATAGCAGTATATAATTTTTAAGTACTAATGCCGGATAGTGATGTGTCTACATGCATCCGCTGATGACCCGCTCGGGGTGTCTTGCAGCCGTGGCGGCAATGACGATATCTGCGGCAAAGATAGCATTCTTTTTATTTTTACACAATTTTATGATTTAATTTGTGATTTGTCACCACATTATGGGCAAACTTTGACGGCGGTTACTCACCTGGAGCCTACAAAACCGGGCTAAAGCCGACCAAAAAGCACCTCTCCCACAGACAATTTTAACTTCAAGGCACGCCGAATTTGGTCTAAAGTCAAATAACTGCTATATTTGTCACAAATTTTAGATGCTTTTTGGTGAAAAGGCATTGAATGCTGATGTTTCATGCATCACGTTTAGATGGGTATTCCTATGCTTCACGCATTGGTTTACATGATACGCTTGACACAATTTATTCTTTAAAAACAATAACTCAATAACATTTCCGACCTATGAAAGACTTCATGCTAAGTAAGACAATCGGAGCTTTACTCTTGTCATCTGCACTGTGGTGCCCGACGATGGCAAAGTCCAATCAAACCGACGCAGAGCAGTTGCCCACACGGCAGGCAATCCTTCAGACCACAGAGTCTGTGAACCAATGGTTTATGCAGAAGTATGCCGACCCCACCGAACCGACCAACGTGCGCGGCAAAGTGCGCCCCAGCAGTTTGTGGACGCGTGCCGTCTATTACGAAGGACTGATGGCACTCTACAGCATCTCGCCTCGTGATGAGTATTATGACTACACGTATCGTTGGTGCGACTTCCACAAGTGGCAGCCGCGTCACGGCGACGTTACGCGCGATGCCGACGACTACTGCTGCGGTCAGACCTATATTGATATGTATCGCCTCGAACCGGAGTCGTTTAAATTGAAGCATGTGTTGGCGAATGCCGAGATGTTGGTCAACATCCCCGCTAACGACGATTGGTGGTGGATTGATGCCATTCAGATGGGTATGCCTTATTTGGCTAAGCTCGGCAAGACCACCGGCGACACTCGCTATTGGGATAAGATGTGGCTGATGTATGAGTACACGCGCAATCAGCAGGGCACCAAGGGCATGTGGAATGCCAAGGACGGTCTGTGGTGGCGCGATCGTAACTTTGAGCCGCCCTACACCGAACCGAACGGCGAAGACTGCTATTGGAGCCGTGGCAACGGTTGGGTGGTGGCTGCCTTGGTGCGCGTGATGAACGAGATACCCACCTCGGAGGCTCACTACAAGCAATATAAGAAAGATTTCGTGGCTATGTGTAAGGCTTTGAAGGCTTGCCAGCGCAGCGACGGCTTCTGGAACTGCTCGCTCCACGACGAGAGCAACTTCGGCGGCAAGGAGACTTCGGGCACTGCCCTCTTTGTGTATGGCATGGCGTGGGGCATCCGCATGGGTTATCTGAGCAGCGATGAATATCTGCCCGTGGTGACTAAGGCATGGAACGCTATGGCGCGCGAGGCTGTGCATGAAGATGGTTTCCTCGGCTTCGTGCAGGGCACGGGCAAGGAACCTAAAGACGGTCAGCCCACCACTTACACCAATGCCCCCGACTTTGAGGATTACGGCATCGGCTGCTTCCTCTTGGCAGGTACGGAGGTCTATAAGATTGCTCCGGTTGAGAAAGAGGTAGAGGCTAAGAAGTGAGTGACACGCTTATCATACCTCCGAAACACATATTTTATAGACACAGATATACAATAGACACAGTTCAGTAACACGGGTTACATAAAAACACAGATACACAACAAATATGAGTGTCATTAGTAAATATTGGTTTTACCCTTTAACGGTCGTCAGTTTGCTGGCGACCGCACCCGGTTTTGCAGATGCCCAAACCACGGTGCAGTGGCGCGAGGTGACCACCGAGTCAAAGCCCGGCACACGCTGGTGGTGGTTGGGCAGCGCCGTAGACACCGCCAACTTGACGCGCAACTTAGAGACGTATGCCGCCGCAGGTGTCGGTGCGGTGGAGATTACCCCGATTTATGGGGTGCAAAATAATGAGGCTAACGACATCAACTTCCTGACCGACAAGTGGATGGAGATGTTGCGTCACACGGAGCACGAGGGCGCTCGCTTAGGCATAGAGGTGGATATGAACACCGGCACAGGCTGGCCCTTCGGCGGTCCGGAGGTGACCTTGGAAGAGGCAGCTACACGTGCCGTGTTTAACACGTGGCAGTACACCGCCCCGACAGCAAAAAACAAGAAGCAGAAGAGCTCTTATGCGGTTTCGATATTGCCCACTGATGCCAAGGATTTAAAGGCGCTCAACACGGCTACGCTGTGCGGCGTGTGGGTTTATGGCGAGCAAGGCGACGTGCTGAACGTGACCGACAAGGTGACTGCCGACGGCATGCTTACGGTGGAGCTGACACCGGGCGAGACCTACCGCGTGGTGGCTCTTTGGAACGGCAAGACACTTCAAGCCGTGAAGCGTGCCGCTCCCGGCGGTGCCGGCTATGTGATGGATCACTTTGCTGAGCAGGCGGTAAATAATTATTTGAATAAGTTCGAGGTGGCATTTAATCGCACGGCTACCCCTTACCCGCATACCTTCTTTAATGATTCGTATGAGGTGTATGGCGCTGACTGGACTCCTGCCCTACTCGCCGAGTTTAAGGCTCGCCGCGGCTATAGTTTGGAGGATTATTTCCCCGCTTTCTTAGACGATTCGCTACCCGACCACGCCCGGTTGATTAGTGATTATCGCGAGACGCTTTCGGATTTGCTGCTCGAAACGTTTACACACACCTGGACCGACTGGGCGCATGCTCACCACGCCATTACGCGCAACCAGGCGCACGGTTCACCGGCAAATCTTTTGGACGTGTATGCAGCGGTGGATATCCCCGAGATTGAGGGATTCGGCCTTTCGGATTTCGACATCGACGGTTTGCGCCGCGACTCGTTGACGAAGAAGAATGACTCGGATCTTTCGATGCTGAAGTACGCTGCTTCGGCTGCTCACATCACGGATAAGCCCTACACTTCGTCTGAGACGTTTACGTGGCTGACGGAGCACTTCCGCACGTCGCTGAGCCAGTGTAAGCCCGACATGGATTTGATGTTTGTGAGCGGTGTGAACCACTGTTTCTTTCATGGCACTACGTATTCGCCCGCCGAGGCAGCTTGGCCCGGATACCTCTTTTATGCCGCTATGGAGATGTCGCCCATCAACACCATCTGGCGCGATGCTCCCGCTTTCTTCTCGTATATAGCTCGCTGCCAGAGTTTCTTGCAGTGGGGTAAGCCGGATAATGATTTCTTGGTTTATCTGCCCGTCTACGACATCTGGCATGATTATCCGGGACGTTTGTTGCAGTTTGACATTCACAGCATGGCGAAGAAGGCTCCGAAGTTTATCGAAGCTGTGACGGATATTTATCGCGCCGGCTATGATATGGACTATATTTCTGACGCTATGTTAGACCGCACGGTGTGTGTCGATGGCGACCTAATCACTGAGGGCGGCACGCGTTATAAGGCTCTGATTTTGCCCGCTGCTCACATTATGCAGCCCGCCACGTTGCAGCACTTGCTTCAGTTGGCGAACGAGGGCGCTACGATTGTGTTTGTGGGTAATTATCCGACCGACGTGCCCGGACTGAATGCTGCAGCCGAGCGCACGCAGACGTTGCAGGAGTATGTTTCATCGCTTCCGGCCACAACGTTCGCTGCCGGACAGGTTTCGGCACAGGGCAAAGGCTTCGTCATCACTGCGCCCGACTATCGCACAGCCACGGAGCTTTGCCATTCGGCACGCGGCATACGTCCGGAGGTGATGAAGAGCGAGGCTGGTGTGTCGTGCATTCGTCGCAGCAATGCCACGGGGCATCATTATTTCATCTCTTCACTGCAACATGCCGGTGTGGACGGTTGGGTGAAGTTGGCGGTCGATGCTAAGTCTGCCGTTATTTTCGACCCGATGACCGGTCGCATGGGTCGCGCACGCCTCCGTCAGGAGAACGGCGCTACGGAGGCTTATTTGCAGTTAGCCTCGGGCGAGAGCTGCATCTTGCAGACGTTTGCCGATGTCACTGCCGATGAGTTGGTGACAAGCGATGGCAATCCGCTCGGAGATTGGACTTATCTCTCAGCTTCAACCGTTGCCTCCCCCATCACGTTGAAGTCGGGCTGGACGCTGACGTTCCCCGCCACAGAACCTGCCATAGAGGGCTCGTATGCCTTAGACTCGGTTTGCGCCTGGACGCTGCTGAGCAATGTGCCTAATGCCACCAAGAGCAAGGGCACGGCGCGCTATTCTACCACCGTAAAGATGAGTAAGAAGCAGCTGAAGCAGGGGCGTTGGATGCTCGACTTGGGCGATGTGCGCGAAAGTGCCCGCGTCTTTGTGAATGGCAATGAGGTGGGTACGCTGTTCGCCGTGCCCTATCGCATTGATGTGACGGATTATTTGAAGTCCGGTGTGAATAAGTTAGATATCGACGTTACCGGTTTGGCGGCTAATTATGTTGCCGAGATGGATCGTCAAGGCATCGTTTGGCGTAAGTTTAAGGATGCTAATATCGCTAACCTCAAGGGCGGTCGCGTCAGCTATTATGGCGATTGGGACGTGATGCCCTGCGGCTTGAATAGCTCAGTGCAGCTGCTGCCATTCACGGTGGAGTAAGCTATTCTGTTTCGGAAAACATCCGCAAGTGTTCGTAGTGACATTTGCGGATGTTTTTTATTGTCTATCCTATCTCCACCGGGCGGTTTCACCGGGTGTGTGGGTGGGCTGAGTTGTGATAAGGTGAGGTTTGTGCAAAGGCTCAATGGTGAGGAAAAAAAGAAACGAACGATTCAAGCAGTGTGCTTAAGTCGTTCGCTATAAAGAGTCACTTAATTTCAAATAAAAGGGATTTGGTTTATTTTACCATTTCCCAAGCAATGTAAGCCATTGTAAGAACATAGGCAGCGATTGCAACAACCTGAAGACGTTTGCTTCTAAAAATTGCTTCCATAACTGTTTGATTTTTTGATACCTTAAATAATTCCGATTGAGAAAGCTTTGGTTTCTTTTACCGATGCAAAGATACGGTGGTTTATCGGTTGCGCAATAGTTTTAAGCAGGAAAAGCATTAATTGCCTCTAAATTAGCGGGTTTTCGTGCATGTTTGCCAAACGAAGTGGGCAAATGACTCAGTTTAAGCTCCGGTTTTGCCTCATAATCGTCAGATTGTGCAATGTTTGGGGCTGTGTGGGGTTATATTTCACCATCGCGGGCATAAGAGTATGTGCCATTGGCTGAGAGGTAAACCCCTTTCCTATCGGACGTAATGTTGAAGCGCTGCGCTTTAAAGTTTGGCGGAGTTGGAATAAATATCTGCTTGTCTAAGAATGATATGTTGAAATATCCGCCGTCGGCAACTCTTACCGGTCCGTATTGTTCTAACTTTTCAGGTTCATTATACACCACTTTGGCTTGGTTATCATACAACACAACCATGGTGACGTAAGGTAGCGTAACGTCGTAGTGCCAACCTGTAAAGTATAAGAGGGTGCTGCCGTTTTCCATCGGGAATATTTGGGCATAGCGATTGGTGTTGGGTGTAACGGCTTTGTAATTGTCGCCGGTGTGCTCCCACGCATCAACGTTGCGAAAGGTTAGCAATTCTTGTCCGTCGTTGTTGTAGATTGAGAATTCGTTAAACAGATGATCGTCGGTGGGGCGGTTCCACCCATAACCACAGTAGAGTTTGATTACAACTTGATATCGTTCAGCCCCATTTTGCACGTAGAAGGTGTCGACAGGGAGAATCGTTAGCTTCGCATTGTTTAGTCCGGTGGTATTTTCGGCGATATGGGTGTCAGGGACTTGTAGCTGCCCGGCTTCGTCGATTGAATAAAGGGTGGAAATGTGGTCTTGTGCATTTAACTCACACCCAATGCACGCTGTTAGAAGTAGTGCGACGATGGTTTTCATTGTTGTCAGTTTGAGTAGATATGAATGAGTTTCGGTGTATGATTGTGCCGATTTGCGTGTCTGTTCGGTTTTCAAAGCTCTGCATGAACGAGTTGCCCGCCATACATATAGTCGATGGAGCTGTCGAAGAATACGGAAGCATCGACGGTGAAGGTGACGAAAGCGTCTACAGCTTCGCCGACTTGATTGGTAGCAGGAATCCAGTTGGGCATGTGCTTGAAGAAGTTTTTGAACTGACGGTATTTCTTTTGTCCTGCGAATGTGACACCTCGAATGATGATTGGGTCGCTGATGCTGCCATCACGGTGCACCAACATGGAAAATCGGAGCACGAGTGCTTGTCTTGATTGCGGACTCTTGCGATAGAAGTAGGATCTGTCTAATGGGAAATAGGCGCGTAAATAGGTTTTGAAAGCCTCATCCCCACCGGGAAAGGTGGACGGTGTGGCTATTCCCAACGTTTCGTTGTATTTTAAACGCTTGCGATGTACCTCTTTTTGTGCATGGGGACCCACCACTTTATATTTGTCGGCATTGAGCTGTATCTCAATGCCACCGCCGGTGAGTACATTTTGTGCATCACAGCATAGGCATGCGCAAAGACACATGAGTAGAACTAAGGCTTGTTTCATATCATAGAATTTAAAGGTCTGTGTTTATGTAAATGTTTACACCGCAAATGTAGAAATTCTTTGCGATGTAATGATGCGGAATGGGAGATTAGATAGCGTGTTTTATTTTTTTAACGCTGTAAGATGCTTTGTATCAACGTGATAATTAATCGGAGCTGTAATGCGAACGATTTTGATTCAAGCTGCTGAGGTGGTACATAATTAGTATGCTTGGGATACTTATATAATAAAGCACGACACGGTTATTTGATAAAGCCGGATGCCGTGTAAATGAATCGAAAAAGGATGTGCCGCCGTGAGGGGCACATCCTTTTTCGGAGTATGGGTTGTGAAGTAGATTACAATGCCTTGTAGGCTGCAATGCTTTCTTCAATGCTCTTGAGCTTAGACTCTGTGTCTGCCAACTTCTTGCGCTCAACTTCTACTACGGCTGCGGGAGCTCCGTTGACAAACTTCTCGTTGCCGAGTTTCTTCATTACTGAAGCTTTGAAGCCTTCTAAGTAGGTGCGTTCTGCCTCGAGTTTTTTCAACTCTTCTTGGACGTTGACGTTGCCTTCGAGCGGAATGGCAAATTCGGTGGTGCCAACCAAGAAGCTCGATGATGCGCCGTTCTTCTCAGAGATGTTGTTGATGGCACTTACACCTGCCGACTTCAAAATCAATGCCTCCAAGCCTGCCAAGGGATTCTCGGTGCCTACATATTGCAGTTCTACTGCCTGCTTGGGCGAAATGCCCTTCTGGCTGCGCACGGCACGGATGTTGGTGATAACTTCTTTGACAATTTCGATGCGGGCAATGGTAGCGACGTGCTGCTTGTATTCGTCAGAGTCTTCTGCCGGGAACTGGGGCAGCGTTTCAAACATGATGCTCTCACCTTCTTTACGGTCGGTCAAGTGCTGCCAGAGTTCTTCGGTGATGAAGGGCATGAAGGGGTGCAACATCTTCAACAACGTCTCGAAGTAGCCAAGGGTCTTCTGATAGGTGACTGCGTCAATAGGAGCACCGTAGGCGGGCTTGATCCATTCGAGGTACCAGCTTGAGAACTCGTCCCAGAAGAGTTTGTAGACCAACATGAGGGCTTCGCTCAAACGATACTTGCCAAAGAGGTCGTGAAGTTCGCTGCCGGTGTGGCTTAATAAAGCCTCAAACCATGCACAAGCCTCACGCGCGGCTTCGGGCTGCTCGATGTTGTCGGCTACTTGCCAACCCTGCACAAGACGGAAGGCATTCCAAATCTTATTGTTGAAGTTGCGACCCTGTTCGCAAAGGCTGTCGTCGAAGAGGATGTCGTTGCCGGCGGGTGCTGACAACATCATGCCCATGCGTACACCGTCGGCACCGTATCGGGCGATAAGATCCAACGGGTCAGGACTATTGCCCAACGACTTCGACATCTTACGACCTAATTTGTCGCGCACGATGCCCGTGAAGTATACGTTGCGGAAGGGTACATCTTTCATGTATTCGCAACCTGCCATAATCATGCGGGCTACCCAGAAGAAGATGATATCCGGACCGGTTACCAAGTCGGCTGTGGGATAGTAATATTTGATTTCTTCACCTTCGGGGTTCTTGATGCCGTCGAAGAGCGAGATGGGCCACAACCAGCTGCTGAACCACGTATCCAAGCAGTCAGAGTCTTGGCGAAGGTCTGCCACGGTCAAGTTCTTGTTGCCGGTCTTGGCTATAGCCTTCTGCAAGGCTTCTTCTGCCGTTTCAGCTACTACGAAGCCACCTTCGGGCAAGTAGTATGCCGGGATGCGATGACCCCACCAAAGCTGACGCGAGATGCACCAGTCTTTGATGTTTTCCATCCAATGGCGATAGGTGTTCTTGTATTTGGGCGGATAGAACTTAATCTCATCGTCCATCACTACCTCGAGGGCAGGTTTGGCAAGATGTTCCATCTTTAAGAACCACTGCATGGAGAGTCTCGGCTCAATCGGCACGTTGGTGCGCTCTGAGAAGCCGACTTTGTTGTTGTAGTCTTCTTCACGCTCCATCAATCCGGCAGCTGTCAAGTCGATGGCGATTTGCTTACGCACGTCGAAGCGATCTTGACCTACATACATGCCGGCAGCTTCGCTGAGCGTGCCGTCCGGGTTGAATACGTCGATGACGGGGAGGTTATACTTCTCACCAAGCATATAGTCGTTGACATCGTGTGCGGGGGTTACTTTCAAGCAACCCGTACCAAACTCAATGTCTACATAACTGTCTTCAATGACGGGGATAACGCGACCTACGAGCGGCACGATTACCTTTTTGCCTTTCAGCCACGTATTCTTCGGGTCGGCGGGGTTGATGCACATTGCCACGTCCCCCATGATGGTCTCGGGGCGAGTGGTGGCAACCACTGCATAACGGCGACCTTGCGCGTCGCGGTGTATGACCTCGCCCTCTTTAGCCTCTGCAGCAGCTTCTTCAGCGGTCTCTTCGGCTACGTAATATTTCATGTAATAGAGCTTGGAGTGCTCGTCGTGGTAGATTACCTCTTCGTCTGAAAGTGCAGTCAATGCTTTAGGATCCCAGTTGACCATGCGCACACCGCGATAAATCAAGCCCTTCTCATATAAGTCGCAAAAGACGTGGATTACGGCAGCTGACCGCTGTTCATCCATGGTGAATGCTGTGCGATCCCAGTCGCATGAGCAGCCTAACTTGCGCAGCTGCTTCAAAATGATGCCGCCGTGTTCTTCTGTCCATGCCCATGCATGCTTCAAGAACTCGTCGCGCGTCAAGTCTGTTTTGCGAATGCCTTGTGTCGCCAAGCGACCCACCACCTTAGCTTCGGTAGCAATAGATGCATGATCTGTGCCGGGTACCCAGCAAGCGTTTTTGCCCTCCATGCGGGCATGACGCACCAAGATGTCTTGAATGGTTTCATTCAACACATGCCCCATGTGCAACACACCTGTAACATTCGGCGGGGGAATTACCACCGTGTAAGCCTCGCGGCTATCCGGTTTTGATGAAAACGCCTTAATATTGGTCCAATACTCATACCACTTATCCTCGACATCCGCCGGGTTGTACTTGGAAGCTAATTCCATATTATTAAAATAAACAAATAATTAAACGATTATCACATTCTGATAATCATTGATGTCGATCATCTGCCGACCGACATCAATGACTTTTTGGGGTTACTCTAACTGCTTATCGATCAATTCAATCTTCTCAACTACAGACTTGATTTCAGCCTTCAATGCCTCTTTCTTCTTCTCAATCTCACGAATGATGGGGCTGCTGCCCGACTTTGATGAGATGGTTAAGAACCCGAGGTTGTTCTCGTAGTTCTTTAAGTCTGCATTCATGCGCTCATAGGTGCGCATCAGTCGCTCTCGTTCGCGAAGCAAAGATGACTGGGGATTGCTGCCGGAAGCAATCTTAGAGATGTTCTCTGAGAAAGATTCCATGCGTGCGCGTGCGCCCTTCATATCCAACTTCTCGAAGAAGACTTCCAAGGCTTCTTGATATGCGTTGTAGACCTTGTCTTTCTCCTTAAACGGCACATGACCGATGGCATTCCATTCTGCCATCAACTCGCGCACGGCGGAGGGTTGAACTGTCTCAATGTTGCTTTGCAACTCTTTCAAGCGGGCAATGACAGACTGTTTCTTCTCTAAGTTGACCTTCTCTTCGTTCTTCTCAGAGCCTACAGCCTTCTCTTTTGCCTCGAAGAATGCATCGCAAGCTGTGACAAAGCGCTTCCATACGGCAGTGCTATTCTTGCGCGGCACAGCTCCGATGTTCTTCCACTCACGCTGCAAGGAGATGAACTGATCGGTCGTCTTGCGCCATTCGGTGCTATCCTTCAGTGCCTCAGCTTTCTCGCAGAGTTTAATCTTCTTAGCCAAGTTGTCACCTTGTGCATCTTTCACCTCTTTGTAGAACTTTGCTTTTGCAGCAAAGAATGCATCGCATGAACGACGGAAACGCTCAAACAACTGTGTATTCACCTTGCGTGAGGCATAGCCCAACGTGCGCCACTCTTTCTGCAGCTCTAAGATTAGGTTAGTCTGAGCTTCCCAATCTTTGATAGATGCATTTTGGCTGAAGTCGATGGTCTCAATCTTTTCGCAAAGAGCTTTCTTGCCGACTTCGTTTGCCGTCTCTTTCTGCTTAATCTGCTCGAAGTGGTCTTGATGACGCTTGTTGACGATGGTAGAAGCCGCTTTGAAGCGAGCCCAAATCTCTTCGCGCACGGTGGGAGACACAGGTCCTACGCCCTTCCACTCTTCGTGCAACTCTTGCAAGCGGCGGAAGGCGGCAATCACATCACCCATAGTGCCAAGGCGCTCGGCCTCTTGACAAAGTTCCTCTTTCTTCTCGAGGTTTTTCTTGAAGTCGTAGTCGCGGAGTTCTTTATTGATTTTCAGCAGGTCGTAGAAGGTCTCAGAGATAGAGCTATAACGCTTCCACAAGTCTGACACGATAGCGGGATCGACGTTATGAATATCCTTAAACTGCTTCTGAAGCTCCATAAACTGATTGTAGTGCACATTGACATCATTGGCATTCTGAGCGATTGCCTCCATGGCATCAAGCAGGGCTTTTTTGCGCTCGGCATTCTCAGCCATCTCACGATTGCGGCTTTCAACAATAGCTGCTCGCTGCTCGCGATATTTCTCTAAAAGCTCCTTGAGACGAGCTTCGAGTTCGTCCGGCTTAGATTCAAGCGCAGTTAGGTCTACGGTGTCTTGCTCCAAGGCTGCGTTAACGGCGGCATCAGTTTCCTGCTGTCTCAGCTTATAATACATCATCTTCAGATACGACACTTCGCCCTTTGTGTCATCGGCTGACTCTGACACAATTTCTTCTAAGCGCTGGAGTACTTCCTCGCGCGAAGCATAAGACTTGCGTTCTACAGCTTCACCCTCGCTTTCCACTTCTGCCTCCTCATTAACAAGGACTTCGGCAGAAAGCTCTGATGACTCGACAACTTCGTTGGTCGGAGCCGTATCTGCTACCGGTTCTACTTTAGGTTCGTTCTGAACCGGGTCAAGGTTTTCATTCATAACATATAGATTTGTAGATCGTAATCGATCCGGGTTTATATCTTCTCAGGCTATTTTTGTGCAGTCTATCCACGCGGATAAACTTTGGGCAAAAATAGGTATAATTTTTTCAAACTGAATTGTTTTCAGCGAAAAAACGCTCATTTTCGGTTATTTAGACACCTTATTGATCAATTCCACGTATCCAAAGCCGAAGTTTATTTTGTCTCCCATGCCCGTCTCATAGCCAAGTCGCTGCAATTCAGCATCCATCTTCAGCTTAAAGCGGAACATGTAACCGATGATTTTCGTCTCTTTGTTTGACGAATAGCGAAGGCATACACCTTTTCGTTTTACGGGCGAAAGCAGTGTCATCTCGAATTCGCGTGAGCCGTTGTAAGGGCGACGATTTAAGCGTTCGTAGCGGGCAGCCAATTCATCTACGATAAATTGACCGAAGTACATATTCTCCGGGTTCAGATACTCCACTGTGTTATCCGGGCGGATGCCAATTACTACAATCGGTGCCAAGGTCATGTATTGCATCTCTTCGGTGTATTCAATGGGTGTGATTGGCACAACATTGTTCACCGAGAACTTCACACGTGACACGCGGTCGCCCAATACCACTTCACAGCCTTCGAAACAGCTTCTTACAAACTCTTCGGTTCCATTGCTGTGGTAGAATGAAATCCAAAACTGCACACGAGGCACAGCAATTTCCAAACGGTCGTTCTCCACACGAATCTTCGGAATGTAGAGATTAGAAATTGAATACAACTTTTGATGTAAGTTGTCTTCAGGTGTTAATCCGTTGGCGGTGAGCCACGCTTCGTAGCGTTCCTTGTTGGTAGTCAATAAGCGGTTAACACAAGCAGCCAGTTCAAACTGGTAACTAATCGGCAACACTGAACCAAATACTTCAGGCTGGACATCAAGAATAATTTTAAAACGCATAATAATAAATCCTTTAAAAATTCGTATCTATTTTCGCTCGAACAATTTGTGCTCTGATCCATCTCTCTTACGTTCTATCACTGCCCTGTGTTCAGTCTGTGTATTCAAGGCATTCAGCAGTAATTTTCTCAGATTAAGTTCTCTCAGATCAATTCTCAAGCAAGTTGGTAATTCTCTATTTCTCGTTATTTTGATTGAATATTCTCACTTATTTCAAGTTAATCACGGTTTGACGTATGGCAGTCAGATTCTTTAGTAACTGCTCCACACGCTCCAAGGGTAACATATTGGCACCATCGCTTTTCGCCACTGACGGATTGGGGTGTGTCTCCATAAAGAGACCATCTACGCCCACAGCCACTCCGGCGCGAGCTACAGTCTCAATCAAGTTGGGCAAACCTCCGGTCACGCCCCCGCTCTGATTGGGTTGCTGCAGAGAATGGGTGATGTCTAATATCACCGGACAAGCGGTCTTCTCTTGCATCGTTGGGATGCCTCGGTAGTCGATAATCAAGTCCTGGTAGCCAAACATTGTGCCGCGATCGGTCACCATCACTTGGTCGTTGCCGCCATCGCGCACTTTCTGCACCGCAAATTCCATCGCACCGGGAGCCAAAAACTGTCCCTTCTTGATGTTGACGATGCGCCCTGTGCGGGCTGCGGCCAACAGCAAGTCGGTTTGGCGACACAAGAAAGCCGGAATCTGTAGCACATCTACATACTCGGCTGCCATGTCAGCTTCGGCTGCTTCATGGATGTCTGTGACTACCGGGATGTTGAATGTCTCCGACACTTTTCGCAATATCTTCAACGCCTTCTCATCCCCGATGCCGGTGAATGAATCTAATCGTGAACGATTTGCCTTGCGATATGAGCCTTTAAACACCAATGGGATGTGTAACGGATCAGTCACTTTCACTAAGTGCTCTGCCGTTTGCAACGCCATCTCCTCTCCTTCTATGACACATGGTCCTGCCAAGAGGAAAAAGTTCTTCGTAGGCGAAGATTTTAGATAATCAATATTGATCATTTATTAATACTATTGATAAACTAATATTAAACAAATATTTAGTTATTGTGTTCAAATCTGCTCGTTGATTACGTGCACGGTGTGGCAAGCGCATAAGGCTGCCGTTTCAGTGCGAAGTCTGCAGTTGCCAAGCGATATGGGCTGATAACCAGCCTTCAACGCAGCCTCCACTTCCTCGGGTGAGAAATCTCCCTCCGGTCCAATCAAAACTCTCACTGCTTGATGGGCTTTCACTTCGCGGCTGAGCAGCAACCGTTCAGAGTCTTTATAGCAGTGCGCAATGAACTTCTGACCTTCAAACGGCTCCTTTAAAAATGGCACGATATCCGTCATTGGACTCAATTCCGGCAGGGTTGCCTTTAGGCTCTGCTTCATTGCCGACACCGCGATGCGTTCCATGCGTTCCAACTTCAACTCTTTGCGCTCCGAGAAGCGACACTTGAGCGGAATGAAACGATCTAATCCCATTTCGACACACTTCTCCATAAGCCACTCCATTCGGTCGAGGTTCTTGGTTGGTGCCACGGCTATCTCCACTCTGTAAGGGCGCAAAGGCTCATCCGTAACCTCCAACACCTGCACCGAGCAGTGCTTGGAATGTGCCGAGGTGATTTCAGAGCGATAGAAATGCCCCTGACCGTCAACGATGGTAAGTTCCTCACCCTCCCTCATGCGGAGCACGCGCACTGCGTGCCCCGATTCCTCTTCAGGCAGAGAAAGGTCTGTAGTGATATTCGGTGCGTAAAACAAATTCATATCTACTTATTATGTACTGTTTTATAAATTC
>CAZBWT010000005.1:30727-35928 GCA_964495625.1 uncultured Prevotellaceae bacterium
TTATTGTTTCAACTCCGAAGTATGTTTATAGCGGAATATCAAGGCAAACAAGATAGCCACAACCAGTGAATAGGCAGCAAAGATAAACCAAACGCTGCTCCAATCTCCCGTGGTGTAGATAGCGCCATCCACTTCTGTCGGACCCGTAAATGCATTGACCACAGCCTGAGCCGCAATCATACCCAACGAAGCACCCACACCGTTTGTCATCAACATAAACAAGCCCTGTGCACTCGAGCGCATTGAGCTATCCGTCTCCTTATCAACAAAGAGGGAACCGGAGATGTTGAAAAAGTCGAAGGCAACACCATAGACAATCATCGAGAGAATGAACCAGATCACGCCGGGGAATGACGGCGCACCTATAGCAAAGAAACCAAATCGGAGCACCCAAGCCAACATAGCAATCATCATCACCGATTTAATGCCAAAGCGCTTCAAAAAGAACGGAATCAAAAGGATGCACAACGTCTCAGAACACTGTGACAGCGAGATGAGCAAGTTGGCATGGCTTACGAAATAGACTCCGGCAAAGGCTGAATCTGCAGCGAAACTACTGATAAACGGATTTGCATACCCGTTAGTAATCTGCAAGCTTACGCCCAAAAGCATTGAAAAGATAAAGAACAATGCCATTTTGCGCTGCTTAAATAACGTAAAGGCATTCAAGCCCAAAGCCTCTACCAGCCCTTTCTTCTGACCGGCAGTGTGAGTAGGACATGCCGGCAACGTGAAGGCATAGATAGCCAACAAGATGCCCCAAGCGGCAGAGACGAAGAACTGGCTGTAAGTATGCTGCATGCCCATCAGGTCTACCAACCACATTGAGATGATAAAGCCAATCGTGCCAAAGATGCGGATAGGCGGGAAAGCTGCCACCGTGTCTAAGCCGGCGCGCTCCAGGGCATTATACGAAACCGAGTTAGAGAGCGCCAAAGTAGGCATATAGAATGCCACACTAAACGTGTACCAAGGGAAGATTTGTGCAAATGTAACGTCTTGACCCATCGTTAACCCCGTGTAACCCACAACCAACATACCGGCAGCAGCCAATAAGTGGCAATATGACAATAGACGCTGCGCCTGAATCCAACGGTCGGCCACGATACCTATCAAGGCGGGCATAAAAATAGAAACAAAACCCTGGACGGAGTAGAACCACCCAATATTGTTTCCGATTCCGACGCTCGCTAAGTATCCACCCATCGAGGTCAAATAAGCTCCCCACACAGCAAACTGCAGGAAGTTCATAATAATGAGGCGAAGCTTCATATTCATATAAGAACAAGTTAGATTTATAAAATGATAAACAAATTTCTAATCAAAGTGGTTAAAACCGACGGGGCTAAAGGGGCAAAACACCGCCGCCACCCCGCTGGTGCGAGGTGGCGTGTATCTAAATTATCCTTGATGCTGCGGACGCAACAAGTCGTTCACCGTCTTAACGGGATTGAACGTCTCAATCGGCACTTCCACAAACACCGTATTCCAATCGGACATTGCGCCGTTCCAAAGTCCGGGCAACTCCAATGCCTTCAACTCGCGACCGTCCTTCGACTTGAACGAGATGAATCCCGTCTGCGGGTCTACATACTTCAAGAGGTTAAACGGCTTACCGTTCTTGTCGCGCACAGCGCAAACCAAGTCAACCGGATTGAAGTGGGTAGCACTGCTGAAGATCTCCTTCGAAGCCGGGTCGTTCATATTGATCTGTGAGCTTTCGAGAATCTGTGACGAATAAGTGCCGTCGCTGTTCTTCGTGATGAAAGGACCGCCACCGGGCTCGCCCACATTCTTCACCATGCCGCACACGCGAATAGGGCGGTTCAGCTTAGCCTTAATATAGAGAGCCAACTCACTGTCTTCAAGCAACTTGGTCTCAGGATTCTTTATAAAGAGTTTAGATTGCAAAAAGTAAAGCATCTCCATCAACTGCTCGTGGGTATAATGACCATTCTCGAGCATCTGCAAATAGCTAAACACCTTCTGCTGCAGCGACACCAACACACCGCCTATAATCTGCTTATACTTCACCGTAGCAGACTTCATACGGTCGGGCACCACATTGTCAATATTCTTGATAAAGATTACATCGGCATCTTGTTCATTGAGGTTCTCAATCAAAGCGCCATGACCGCCCGGACGGAACAACAACTTGCCCGAAGCATCGCGGAACGGAGTGTTATCCATAGCCGCAGCAATCGTGTCGGTCGAAGCCTTCTGCACAGAGAACGAAATCTCATACTTCACAGCGAAGCGCTTCTCATAAGCACCCTTGCACTGTTCAACCAGCGATTTAAACAACTCAACATGTTCGGGCGACACAGTGAAGTGCAAGTTCACCTTACCTTCGCCGTTGGTGGCATAAAGTGCGCCCTCCACCAAATGTTCCTCGAGCGCCGTGCGGGCAGCTTCGGGATAGCTGTGGAAAAGCAACAAACCCTTAGGCAAATTACCGTAGTTCAGACCTTTCTCCTTAAGCAGATTTTCTACCACAGCCTTATAGCTACCAGCAGCCACTAAATCTGCAATTCCCTTACCTTCATTCTTCACGCAGGCAGCATCGAGAGCCTTATAAAAGGCGAACTTCTCAATCTCTGCGAAGAACTTTTTTTCAAAATCAGTAGTAGGTTCGGCATACGAAGCGTTCAAGAACTCAAACAGGTTCTTAAACATGCGGCTTGCAGCACCGGAGGCGGGCACAAACTTCAATATCTGCTTGTTGGCAGCCAGATATTTATTCCACAAGTCTTGGTAATAAACTGCGGCATCGTCGTCAATCGACACAATACCATAATCTAACGAAGCGGCGCTCTTTAGCGTCAAATAGGGAAAACCTGTGGCAAAAGCAGATAATTGTGCCTGAACTTTCTCCTCGGAAATGCCTTTCTTTGATAAAACTTCAAGGTCTTGTTGCGTAAACATATTGTGTGTATTTTATATATTGAAACAATAGATAGCTTCAAATTCGACGGTCAAATGTAGCGATTAATTTTAACAAATGCATTTATTTCTCTTTATTTTTTCGTTTTCAATTAAAAAAGACCGCTTTTTGCAGGCTCGAGTGGGTAATAATGCGCTATCTTTGGGCGCAACAATCACGTTCGCGCCTTTGTCGTGCGCCGCGCTTCCACAATATTATATCCTAATGTTATCCATATGAAAACGCTGCATACATCATTTTTCACTCCCGGTGAGCTGACCGATTTTCTATCCACCTACCGTCGCCTCATTCCCACGGCACGTCCATTCTTCTCCACTTCAGACTGGCGCGAGTTGCGCCACTTAATTGTGCGCGGAGTTGACAGTGGGGCTTATCCTCGCGATGCCCATGGTATTAATCTCCTATTGATGAACCTCAAGACCTCGTTGGTGTTGGTCGATGAAATCGGTCTCAAGCAACCGTCGCTCCTCATGGTGATGCTCTACCCATTGGTGGAACATGGAGTCATCACCCTCGACGAGATAGAGCGTCATCACGGACAAGAAATCTCACGTCTCATCGACGGCATGTCTAAAGTAAAAAGCCTATACGCACACGATGCCATAGAAAACGAGAACTTCCGCAAGCTGTTGCTCTCCTTTGCGGAAGACATTCGCGTGGTGATTGGTCTTATCGCCGACCGCTATGTGCTGATGAAGACCCTCAACCATCATCCCGACCACGAATATCGCCACCACGTCACACAAGAGTGTCAATACCTCTACACCCCCATGGCGCATCGCTTAGGACTGTATGCCATTAAAAGCGAATTAGAAGATATGGCGGTGAAGTATGAGCATCGCGATGTCTTCGACAAGATTGCCCACGAACTCAACGAAACCAAGCGTGAACGTGAAGAATACATCGCACAGTTCATTGCCCCCATACAGAAACGGCTTGAAGAGACCGGCATGAAGTTCAGCATCAAGGGGCGCACCAAGAGTATCTCAAGCATCTGGCACAAGCTGAAGGTGCAAAACACCACGCTCGACAAGATTTACGACCTCTTTGCCATACGCATCATCATAGATGCCCCGCTCGAAAAAGAGAAAGCACTTTGCTGGCAGGCATATAGCATCGTCACCGATATGTACACACCCAACCCCAAACGACTCAAAGACTGGCTCTCCATACCCAAAAGCAACGGTTACGAAAGTCTCCACATCACGGTCTACGGACCCGGACAGCGTTGGGTGGAGGTGCAGATTCGTTCAAAACGTATGGACGAAATTGCAGAACGAGGGTTGGCTGCCCACTGGAAGTATAAGGGCATCAAGAGCGAAGGTGCCGCCGATCAAGTGATGGCATCCATTCGCGAGACACTCGAAAACAATACGTCGCCCGACGAACTGATGAAAGACTTCTCAATGGGGCTTTACCAAGAGGAAATCTTCGTCTTCACCCCGGGCGGTGACGTTTACAAGTTGCCGAAAGGAGCCACTGTGCTCGACTTTGCCTTCCAGATACACACCAAACTCGGCATGTCATGTGTCGGAGCACGTGTGGGCGGTCGCAACGTCAAGATCAATTACCCGCTGCATAGCGGCGACACAGTCGAAGTGCTCACCTCGCCGCAACAGACCCCTAAAGCCGATTGGCTGAACATCGTCTGCACCACCAAGGCGCGCATACGCATCAAGCAAGGCATTAAAGAAATAGAGATGCGCGAATCTGAGATGGGCAAAGAGTTGCTGCAGCGTCGCTTCAAAAACCGCAAGATAGACCTCGACGAAGGCATCACCGCCAAAGTCATCGTCAAGATGGGCTTCAAAACGCAGACGCAGTTCTTTCATGCCTTAGCCACCTCCGAGCTTGATGTAAACCGCGTGGTAGACTGCTACGAAGAATTGCTCCGCCCCGCTCCTGCCGCCACCGAGACGCTTAGTGCCGACAACTTCAACATCCAGATAGCCCCGGGTTCAGAGCAGCGCAACAACGATCGTCGCGACGACGTTTTGGTCATTGACAAAAACCTCAAAGGCTTGGACTATAAATTAGCACGCTGCTGCAACCCCATCTATGGCGACGACGTAGTCGGCTTCGTCAGCATAGCCGGCGGCATCAAAATACACCGTCGCGATTGCACCAACGTTTGCAACTTGCAAGAGCGCTACCCCTACCGCATCATACGTGCCCGTTGGGCGGGTAAGAGCGGTTCACAATACAGCATCACCCTGCGCATCGTTGGCAACGACGACATCGGAATCGTCTCAAACAT
>CAZBWT010000006.1:0-1457 GCA_964495625.1 uncultured Prevotellaceae bacterium
AAACCCATTTTCATATACCCATAAAGCAAAAACATTCTCCCGACCACTGAGGGTTTGATGAGGCAAAGAGACAACGTAGCGCAGAACGAAACCAACATAGAAAGTCAAAAGGAATGGAAAAGACTACTTTTGTTCTGCGCCACGATGCCTTGTTGCGTAGAAGAAAAAATCTCAATGATTGGCTCCTTTGGCAGTAACAATATTGGCAGGGGAGAAGCAGCGACGAACGTTTTACCCGCTTTTCCCCGGGAAATATCTACCAACCATTGAGATTTTAATAGAGCATGATGTCAAAGATCATATTCGTTGCCGAACTATAAAAAGCCGACGACTGCATAGGACGGGAGTTACCAATTAGAACAAACACCTGAAACCTACGCACACAGCAGTCGCCGGAGGTATAGCACATCCCTGTGCGACGCACCGCGCCCCAAGGGAGCCGGTAGATACGCACCGAAATTCGCCCCGGTGATGAAGCCGGAAGCCGTTTCTTGTTTGTTAGAGTAAAGTAGTCGGAAAGGGGAGTTATTACTTACAGAAGCATTTCGTGCTTTCCCTTCCTTAGGGGGAAAGCCGTCTTCCTCAACGCGGGGAAGGCTCGTAGCAGGAAGCAAATTACAAGCACTCACTTACTTTACACATATCCAATCTCTCATTCATCTTTTTAAGGTCTAAGCGGCACGCTTGTCGCCCGACCCGGCTCAGTGATTCTCGAAAAAGTTCTCCCGAGGAGTGCGACTGTGCGTGGGTCTTTGCATCAGTCCACCCGGCGAGGGCGAAATCACCCCTCGGGAAAGTTATTGAATCAAAGCCTCTGCAGTTGGTTGGCACGTGAGATATACACCATCTTGCTTTAAGGTAGTAGCGTGCTCCGCGCTGCAATGAGGCTTTAGAGCCTATATGTCAACCGGCTGACACACCGCCACGCGCACCTCTACACGCGTAGGGGCGCAACTCACTGTTGCCACAAAATCACGTAGGGAAACCTCTGCGAGGCTGACGTTTTTATGTATTAACGTAGGCTGTAGTGCCATCGGTTCACTGTTTAAGGTTGCACATATCCGTGATTTCCAACCCCCGCCTTGCCGCTCGAGTGTCGCCCTTGTGGCTCTGCTTGCGGTTGAAAATCAAGGCAAATATACACACAATAATGTTGTTTGCAACTTTTTTCGCTCTTTTTTTGCTCTTTGACATAATTTTTTGATTAAAAAGTGCTTTTAGACCCCGTTTTTGATGCTTTTGCTGCGACAAAAATGAACTTCTCTCGTTAAAGTTTGTTCTATGCCTGCCGTGGCGCGAAAAAGAATGTGAAACATGTGTGGCGGAATAGGTGCGGCGGATGTAGTGTGCGTGAAATAAGTGCGCAGAAAACCATTGTTCCGGAACAGATGCGCATGGGCAAGTGCTCCGGAACAATGGTGGGGGGATGAGCGTGCGCTCTGCTGTGTGCTGTTTAC
>CAZBWT010000006.1:1557-3469 GCA_964495625.1 uncultured Prevotellaceae bacterium
CTCCGCTAAGCCCCTTATTTATATAGGAATCTCTTGATGCTCTTCTTGGGGGTCTTTTCAAACTCGAGTTCTTGCAGCTCGAAGCCACTGAGCTGAGCGTAGGGGGGGAGCTTGGCATTGAGCGACTTGCGGTGCGACTCCCACACGGCTTGTATGCTCTCGGGGGTGGTGTGTCCGTCGTGACGTGCCGCCTCATGGTCCGGGTAGATTAAGGCGAAGAGTTTGCCGGCACGTTGCACCACGAGGCTTTCCACCACATAGGGCAACGACAGCACTTCGTCTTCTATCTCTTCGGGGTAGATGTTTTGCCCCGAGGGTCCCAACAGCATGTTCTTGCAACGCCCTTTGATGAAGATGTTTTGTTCGGCATCGACAATGCCCATGTCGCCGGTGTGTAGCCAACCGTCGCTGTCGATGGCGAGGCGGGTGGCTTCCTCATTCTTATAATAGCCCAACATCACGTTGTCGCCGCGCACCACGATTTCGCCGGGGGTGTGTTGCGGGTCGTCGCTCAAGATGCGCACCTCCATGCGCGGCGCGGGCTGTCCGCATGATTCGGGCACGAAGGTGTGCCAGTCGCGGTAGCCAATCAAGGGGGCACACTCCGTCATGCCGTAGCCTACGGTGTAGGCAACTCCGGCACGCGACAAGAAGTGCTCCACGTCGTGGCTCAGAGCGGCTCCGCCCACGATGATTTCATAGAAGTTGCCTCCGAGCGACTCGCGCAGCTTCTGTCCCGCGCGGCGGTAGATGTAGCCGCCCACTCCGGGCAGGCGCAGCAGCAAGCGCATCAAGGGCTTGTGCAGCGTGGGGAAGACCCCTTTGCGCACAATCTTCTCGATGATGAGCGGCACCACGATGATGATTACCGGGCGTATCTCGGCAAAGGCTTTGAGTATGGTGCGCGGGCTGAGCTGGCGCGTCAGGAAGAAGATGTGGATGCCGATGCAGAACTCATAGAGCAGCTCGAACGCCATGCCGTACATGTGCGCCAAGGGCAACAGACTCACCACCTGCATGCCCGCCTTCATCATGGGCAGCGCCTCTTCGGCAAACGCCATGTTAGACCACACGGCACGCTCTGTCAACATCACCCCTTTTGAGGCGGCTGTGGTGCCGCTGGTGTAGTTGATGAGTAGCAATTCGTCGGGGGTGTAGCGGTAGTAGTTGATGTCTTTGGGGGTGTAGCCCGCGGGGTGACGTTGGGCGAACAGCGCCTCCATGCCGTCGTGAAGGGTCTGCCATTCGGAGTGGCTTGTGGCGATGAGGTCGAAGCTGTCGATGCTGATGCTGCCCTCGAGGGCGGGCATCTGTGCGGCATCGAGCTTCGCGAAGATAGCGTCGGTGACAAACAGCAGGCGGCACTCGGCATGGCTCACCAGTCGGTGTATATTGTCGGGGGTGAATTCGTGGAGCAGCGGCACCGCCACGGTGCCGTAGGTGATGATGGCGAGGAAGGCGATAGCCCACCGCGAGCTGTTGCGTCCGCACAGTGCCACCTTATCGCCCGGGCGGATGCCTGCCTGCTCGAAAAAGAGGTGCACGCGCTCAATGCGTGTCGCCACATCGGCATAGGTAAACGTCTCGCCTTGGTAGTCGGTAAAGGCGGGCAGGCTCCAGTGCTCGCGCACGGAGTTCACTAAGAAGTCGTTGAGAGAAGGGGTCATGTCTGTCTTTTAGTTAAAAGCTATATGGCGCATGGGTGAGGGGCTCTGAAGCAATCGCCAAACCTTGCGTAACCATATATTCAACGTGCCAAAGTTATACATTTTGTTGTTTTTTGCTTGTTTTCGCAGCCGACATTCTTATTTTTTAGTAGAAAACACTTACTTTTGCATCGTTTTAAGCGAGAAAATAGGATACAGACGCATGGTTAAAACCGTTGTTTTGTTATAATTAATGCAGGACAGCA
>CAZBWT010000006.1:3569-28862 GCA_964495625.1 uncultured Prevotellaceae bacterium
GCAGGACAGCATCTAATTTTAATGCTGGAGAGCACTGATTTTAATGCAGGATAGCGACCTTGTGCGCCGTTGAAACTTTCACGCAGTCAAAACTTAAGCAGATACAAAAATATAATCTAACACATATATAAATAATGTTCAGATCTAAAACGTGTGGTGAGCTTCGCATCGAAAATGCCGGCGAGAGTGTCACCTTGGCGGGTTGGGTGCAGCGCACCCGCAAGATGGGCGGTATGACCTTCGTAGATCTGCGCGATAGATATGGTATCACGCAGTTAGTCTTCAACCAAGAGAGTGACGCAGCACTCTGCGAGCAGGCCAATCACTTGGGTCGTGAGTACGTCATTCAGGTTGAGGGCAAGGTGTCAGAACGTGAGAACAAGAATGCCAACCTCCCCACGGGTGAGATTGAGATATTGGTCGGCAAGTTGACGGTGCTCAACACCTCCGACGTTCCCCCCTTCACCATCGAAGACCACTCTGACGGCGGCGATGACTTGCGCATGCAATATCGTTACCTCGACCTGCGTCGCAACTGCGTGCGCAGCAACCTCGAGCTTCGTCACAAACTCGCCTTCGAGGTGCGTCGCTATCTTGATGCACAGAACTTCCTCGAGGTAGAGACCCCCTTCCTTATTAAGTCTACCCCCGAGGGTGCCCGCGACTTCGTGGTGCCTTCGCGCATGAACCCCGGTCAATTCTATGCCCTGCCTCAGAGCCCCCAGCAGTTCAAGCAGCTGCTCATGGTGGCAGGCTTCGACCGCTACTTCCAAATCGTTAAGTGCTTCCGCGACGAAGACCTCCGCGCCGACCGTCAGCCCGAGTTCACGCAGATTGACTGCGAGATGTCGTTCGTCGAGCAGGAAGATGTCATCCAGATGTTTGAAGGCTTGATGAAGCACCTCTTCAAGAAACTCAAAGGCATAGAGTTCAATGAGCCCTTCCGTCGCATGACGTGGGAGGATGCCATGAACGGCTACGGTTCGGATAAACCCGACCTCCGCTTCGGCATGAAGTTCGTTGAGCTGAAAGATGTGATTCCGGCAGGTCAGTTCTCGGTGTTCGACGATGCCCCCTACGTGGCAGGTATTTGCGCCGAGGGTTGCGCCTCATACACCCGCAAACAGATTGACCAGCTCACTGACTTCGTGAAGCGCTCGCAGGTGGGTGCCAAGGGCTTGATTTGGGTGCGCGTAGACGAGAGCGGTGCGCTCAAGTCGTCGGTAGATAAGTTCTACAGCCCCGAGACCCTCGCTGTGTGGGCTGACCGCTTTGGTGCCAAGCCGGGCGACCTGATGCTCATCCTCTGCGGTGAGATGCGTCGCACGCAGAAGCAGCTCTGTGCCCTTCGCCTCGAGATGGGTCAGCGCCTCGGTTTGATGGATAAGTCGCGCTTCGTGCCCCTTTGGGTCATCGACTTCCCCCTCTTCGAGTGGGACGACGAGACGCAGCGTTTCTATGCCACCCATCACCCCTTCACGATGCCCAATCCTGATGACATCCCGTTGCTCGACACTGATCCGGGCAAGGTGCGTGCCTGGGCATACGACTGCGTCGTTAACGGCGTAGAGCTGGGCGGCGGTTCGGTGCGTATCCACGACAGCAAACTCCAAGAGCGCATGTTCGAGCTCCTCGGCTTCACGCCCGAGAAGGCTATGGCTCAGTTCGGTTGCCTCATCAATGCCTTCCGCTTCGGTGCACCGCCCCACGCCGGTCTTGCCTTCGGCTTGGATCGCGTAGTGAGCATGTTTGCTGAGTTGGATAGCATTCGCGACTGCATTGCCTTCCCCAAGAACAATGCCGGACGCGACACCATGATGGATGCCCCCACAGCCATCGACCAGGCTCAGCTCGACGAGCTTCAGTTAGCACTCAACCTCAAGGGTGAATAATCCTGATAATACCTAATTAAAGAAATGAAAAAACAAATCCTAACCGTGTGTGTAGCTTTGGCTGCCACGGCAGCGATGCCCCTCTCGGCACGCACCTTTGGCTTCGGTGTTACCGGTGGTCTCAACGTGTCGAAACTCGACTTAGACAACGCTAAAAACAACAGCGGCTGGTATGCCGGTTTGACGGGCAAGGTCACTATCCCGATTCTCAACTTCGGGCTCGATGGCTCGGTGCTCTATTCGTCTGAGAAGGCGGGCATCATGGGCAATGACGAAGATGCACAGTTCATCTCCATCCCCGTCAACCTGCGCTACGACTTCCAGCTCCCCATCTTGTCGAGCGTGGTGGCACCCTACATCTTTGCGGGTCCGCAGTATGATTGGAACGTCAACAACGCGAAGTTGAAATACACTGACGAGAACGGTGATGAACAGTCCTATAAACTCAAAGACGGTGTGTGGAAGGGCAACATCGGTGTGGGTGTGCTTTTGGCAAACCACTTGCAGGTCTCTTATGCCTACTCACTGCCGCTCTCTGACTCATGGTATAGCAACCTCTCGAACCTCAGCGACAACGCCAAGATGTCTACCCACAAGATTGGTGTAGCCTACTTCTTCTAAGCCTCTGCCACAGAGAAGTGCAAAAATACTATTAGGGACGTGCTCGGCTCAACGACGTGCGTCCCTAATTCATATCCCCGCTAAACCTCCTCACAATAACCCCGGCACACCTGCCGCATCACCTCTACCCAAAGCAATGAATAAACTCTTCCTCATCGATGCCTACGCCATCATCTACAGGTCGTATTATGCATTCATAAATAATCCGCGTGTCACCAGTGCGGGGCTCAACACCTCTGCCATCTTCGGCTTCCTCACCACGTTGCAAGATGTCATTGCCAAAGAAGCCCCCACGCACCTCGCCGTGTGTTTCGACCCCAAGGGTGGCACCTTCCGCCACGAGGCATACCCCGACTACAAGGCGCAGCGCGAAGCGCAGCCCGAAGACATCACAGCTGCCGTGCCCTATGTGAAGCGGCTCATTGAGGCATACCGCATCCCCGTCATCGAGGTGCCGGGCTATGAGGCAGACGATGTGGTGGGCACCATAGCCCGCCAAGCCGAAGAGCGGGGCGACTTCGACACCTACATGCTCACCCCCGACAAAGACTACGCTCAGCTCGTAGCCGCCCACACCTTCATGTACCGCCCCAAGTCGTTCGGACCGGGCTATGAAGTGCTCGGGGTGCCCGAGGTGTTGGCAAAATACCAACTCACCGACGTGCGTCAAGTCATCGACCTCTTGGGGCTGATGGGCGACACGGCGGATAACATACCCGGTTGCCCGGGTGTAGGTGAGAAGACGGCGCAGAAACTGTTGGCGCAATTCGGCACGGTGGAGAATATGTTGGAGCATACCGACCAGCTGAAGGGTGCCGTGCAGCGCCGCGTCGTTGCGGGTGCCGACTTAATTCGGCAGTCGCGCTTCTTGGCGGAGATATGCCGCACCGTGCCGGTGGAGTTTGACGAAGAGCTGTTGCGTCGCCGCGAGCCGGACTACCAGGCGCTGCTCACGCTGTTTGAGGAGTTAGAGTTCCGCCGCACCGCCGAAAAGTTGCTGGCGCAGTGGCGCGCCGCCGACCCCTCGGCAGCAGCCTCGAATGCAGCCATAGCTTCGGCAGCCACCTCTGCCGCAAAGCAGAGCGGCAGCGCCAAGACCTCGCGCAAAGCTGCCAAGGCTGCCGCCGCCGACGATGGTATGGGGTCGCTCTTCGACCAGCCGGAAGAGGAGGTGGCAAGTGAAACCGCTGTCCCCGAGGTCGTCTCGTCGCTCAGCACGCTTGACGACCTTACCACCGACTACCGCTTGTGCGACACTGCCGAAGCCCGCGCCGACCTCATGCAGCAACTCTTCTTCAGTTCGCGTTGGGGCTTCAAGGTGCAGACTGAAGGCACCGAGGCTATGACCGCCACGCTGCAGGGCATAGCCTTCGCCCTGGACCATCACCGCGCCTACTACGTGCCCATGAGCGAGGCGGCTCTTGCCGACCTCAGAACCATCTTCGAGCAAGAAGGTGCTGAGAAGGTGGCACACGACGTGAAGTTCGACTACATCGTCTTGCGTCGCCACGACATCACCCCCTCGGTGCCGCTGTTCGACCCCATGATTGCCCACTATCTGTTGCAGTCTGAGCAGCGACACGACCTCGCCACCCTTGCCGAGACGCGCCTGCACTACCGTTTGCAGCCCGCTGCCGACGACACGCTGCGTTGCGCTTGCGAAGCCGCCGACGTGGCACTCACCCTTGCCGAAGGTTTGAGCACAGAGCTCCACAAACGTGCTCAGGAGCAGCTCTTCCGCGATGTAGAGATGCCCCTTGCCATCGTCCTTGCCGACATGGAGCTCACCGGTGTACGCATCGACACAGCCGCCCTCACCGAGTCGCGCGAGCAGCTCATCAAGCAGGCTGCCGAGGTGGAGCAGCAGATGTATGCCACCGTGGGGCACAGCTTCAACCCACAGTCGCCCAAGGCGGTGGGTGAGGTTCTCTTCGACGAGCTCAAGCTCGACGCGAAGGCTAAGAAGACGCGCACCGGGCAATACGTCACCTCAGAAGAGGTCTTGCTCAAGTTGCGTGATAAGTCGCCCATCATAGACCAAATCTTGACCTACCGCGGCATCAAAAAGCTGCTCAGCACCTACGTCGATGCTCTGCCCGCGCTCATCAACCCTGCCACGGGGCGCATCCATGCCTCGTTCAACCAGACGGTAGCCGTCACCGGTCGACTCTCGTCGTCGAACCCAAACTTGCAGAACATCCCCATCCGCGACGAGATGGGTCGCGAGTTGCGCAAAGCCTTTGTGCCCGACGACGGATGCATCTTCTTCAGCGCCGACTACAGCCAAATTGAGCTTCGCCTCATGGCGCACCTCAGCGAAGACCCTGCCATGATTGAAGCCTTCCGTCACGGTGGCGACATCCACACCGCCACGGCAGCCAAGATCTACCACGTAGACCCCGAGCAGGTCACCAAGCAGCAGCGCACCAAGGCGAAGACCGCCAACTTCGGCATCATCTACGGCATCAGCATCTTCGGTCTCTCGTCGCGCCTCAACATACCGCGTGCCGAAGCCAAGGAGTTGATTGACGGATATTTCGCCACCTACCCGCGCGTCCATGCCTTCATGGAGGAGAGCATAGAACGTGCGCGCCGTCAGGGCTACGTCGAGACCCTCTTTGGTCGCCGACGCATGTTGCCCGACATCCATTCAGCCAATGCCACAGTGCGTGGATATGCCGAGCGTAATGCCATCAATGCCCCCATACAAGGCACGGCAGCCGACATCATCAAGATTGCCATGGTGCGCATCGCCGCGCGCATGAAGGCAGAGCACCTTCGCGCCCGCTTGCTCGTGCAGGTGCACGATGAACTCAACTTCTCGGTGCCTGCTGATGAGTTAGACCGCTTGCGCACCCTCGTCATTGAGGAGATGCAAGGAGCCTGTGCCCTGCGTGTGCCGCTCATTGCCGATTGCGGCACCGGTGCCAACTGGTTAGAGGCGCATTAATGCCGGCAAACAAGTTAAAGGGGAAGAAGTCGCAAACAAAACTTGCAACTTCCTCCCCTTATCTTATTAAACGCTGTGCTTTCAGCTCGAACGAACCATCGGCACCATCACCTTTAATCAAGCATGCCAATGATTATTGAGCGCACCAACGCTTCTGTTATTTCCCGGCTCTTATATTTATTAGAACAATTCCCCCTCGGTCACACCTTCGCTAAAAATCGGTTCGGAGGTGTGCTGTTCCTGCTGATAAAACTGCACGGCACTATCGTTCATCTTGGGGTGTTGATTCTTGATGAGGCGTATCACCTCTGCACCCGCCCACAGCGCAGGACCGTAGCCGTGAGCCGCCATCACGTGCACAGGGCGGTAGCAATAATAGGCGGCATCGAAGCCCATGCCGGTGCCAACGCACGTGCCTTCCACGCCGCCCCGGTCGTTGATCTGTGTGCTCACGGCATTCCAACCCTGCAGGGCGATGGGACCGTAGGCTTGTGCGTCAATCCAACCGCGGTTAATGGCATGAGCGATGCAATACGTATAGATGGCAGTTGCCGAAGTCTCAAGATAACTCTCGTTGCGGTCGAGCAACTGGTGCCAGAAGCCTTGCGGACTCTGCAGGGCGGCGAGACCCGCCACGTGCTGTTGCAGCAAGCTCAACACCTCGTCGCGTCCGGCGTAACCCTCGGGCAGCGCATCGAGCACCTCACACAGCGTCAGCACCGCCCAACCGTTGGCACGCGCCCAGTGGAAGGCGGGGTGCTGCGGCATGCTCTCAACCCATCCGTGGCGGAAGAGTTGTTTTTCGGGCACCCACATACGGCTCTTAAAGGCAGCCACCTGGCGCAGCGCCTCATCATAATAACGCGTGTCGCCCGTGTACTTGCCATACCATGCCACGGCGGGCACACCCATATACATGTCGTCGAGCCACACCGTGTTGTGGTGCGGACGGTTGCGGGCAAAGATGCCGTCGGCGAGGCGATACTCGTGGTTCATGATGTAGTCGATGTAACGCTCAATCAGCGGGTCGAGCGCATCGCTGCGGTGGTCTGACAGGTTCAGACGTATCATGGCAGTGCAGACGGCACCCGCGTCGTCGAGCGCTGTGGGACGCACCACGCGCCGCATCTGCGGGTCGATGCCGGGGTCGGCGCTCAGCACCGTGGCGAAATGGGGAGCCACGCGGGCTATCAGGTTCAGGCGCTCAAGCATATAGTCGGCATACTCCTTGTTGCCCGTCACTTCGGCGGCGGTCACCATGGCGGCATAGGTCACGCCCCACTCATAACTCGTCAGTCGGAAGTCGCCCTGAGCCAAGCGGGCACTGTCGGGCAGGTTGTCCAGGTCGGTCAGTGTGTCGCCCGTGCTGCCATTCACCACGCGGGCGGGAGTGGCACGCTCCAGGTAGTGCAACACGCGGTCCATGGCGGCGCGCACCTCAGTGGTGTCGGGAATGCCATAGGGGGTGTCGTAGGCAGGCTGCAACAAGTGCAGCGGTGTGTTGTTGTCATTGATGACTTGGTCGGCGGAACCGCTGTCCGCCGGGGCGGTGGGTTGGCATGCCGTCAGCATCAAGCCGCACATGGCGGCAACGAAGGTGTGATGACGTTTCATAGTGATGTTGTGTGGTAAGTATGTGAAGTCTTATTTTAAGTTCTTCTCACGCATTATTTTAAGTTCTTCTTGCGCATAGCCCGGTTGCTTCCTTGAGCCTCTCAGGGCATCACCGTGCCCATGCACGAGGCACCGCTCTTCAGGTCCGGACCGAAATAAAATCCCGGTTGTGTGGGCTGGTTGTATGCCACGTTTTGTGTGGCGATGCTGATGCGGTACACAGGGTCTTGCACAAAGCTCCAGAACCGATAAGTGGTGGGGTAGGGCGTGACGTAGAGACGCAGGGCGCGGTTGTCGGCGGTGCGCATCAGCACCTCCTCGCGCCAGTCGCCAATCATGTCGCCTTGCAACACCGGGGTATTCTTCGTGCCGTTGATGGCGCGGCATCCCTCGAACGTCGTCAGAGTGTTCACACACCGCTGCTTCCAGTCGAACTTGCTCACGCGGTTACCGTCGAGCAGTTCGCGCAGCAGGTCGCCATCCCACCACACAGCCATATTATAGCTCAAGCCGCGCGGGCACTCATAGAGACTGTCGCCACGATAGTTGCGCACGCCGTGTGAGTCGAGCGACCACATCTCCACACCGGGGCTGGTGGGGTCTATGTCGGCAGCCATGCAGCGTCCCACGTCGTCGGGGCTGGGCTGCTGAAAGATAATCTTGCCCGTGCGGGCATCGCGCAGCGACGACCCGTCGCGGTGATTTTCGTGGCAATCCCACACCTGCAGCTCGGGTGTATAGGGGCTAAAGGCGGTGAGGTGCAAAGCGTCGCCGTGTCCCATGCCTGTGGTGTACAGACCGTTGCCGTCGTGATCTACAGCCATGGCTCCATAGATGATCTCATCCTTGCCGTCGCCGTCCACATCCGCCACGCGCAGGTTGTGGTTGCCCTGCCCGCGGTAGTCGTTCCATCGAGGGGTGTCGGTGTCGAACGTCCAGCGGTGGCGCAGTCGGTGCCCATCCCAATCCCAAGCCACCAACACGGTGCGGGTGTAATAGCCACGGCACATCACCACGCTCGGGTGTTTGCCGTCTAAATAAGCCACGGCGGCAAGGAAACGGTCGCAGCGGTTGCCATATTTGTCGCCCCAAGCCTCCACGCTGCCGCGTTCGGGCAGATAGTTGGTGGTGTAGAGGGCGGCACCCGTCTCGCCGCTAAACACGGTGAGGAACTCGGGACCGTCGAGCACATATCCGGCGCTGTTGCGATAGTCGGCAGTGCTGTCGCCAATCACGGTGCCTCGACCGTCAATGGTGCCGTCGGCGGTCTTCATCACCACTTCGGCGCGACCGTCGCCGTCCAGGTCATAGACCATAAACTGCGTGTAGTGAGCACCGGCGCGGATGTTCCGTCCAAGGTCTATGCGCCACAAGCGCCGACCGTCTAATTTATAGCAGTCCATAAAGACGTTGCCCGTGTAGCCGAAGTGCGAGTTGTCGTGGGCATTCGAGGGATCCCACTTCACGATATACTCATACTCGCCGTCGCCATCCACGTCGCCCATGCTGCCGTCGCCCACGCTATAGGTGTAGGTGTTTGAGGTGTTCATCCAGGGGCTGTTGCGCGGTCCGCGTCGGCGGGGCATCACCCCTTCAGGGCGCTGAGTGCTGTCTTGGGGAGAGCCTTCGGGGCGTTGCATCTCAGGCGCAGCACCCATGTTTTGCGGGAACCCTTCGGGTGGCTGCGGCGGGGCGAAGGCAAAGGCGGAGTCTTGAGCCGTAGGGGCGGGGCGGTTGGGCCAGCGGTCGGGGTTCTTCTTGTCGAAGTTGCGGTTCACCACCGGGGTCTTGCCTCCGGCGGGCGGGTCCAGCGGAATCTCGATATAGCCCACCGGAGCGTCGGCAGCGAGTGTCCAGGAGCCTTCGCGCAGGCGTTTCACCACCTTACCCTTGGCGGCAGAGGCGGTGATGCGGTAGGTAGCTCCGGTGCCGGCGGGCAGCGCGTCCACAAAATTGGTGGCGGCACTGTTGGTGAGTATCGGGGTGTCGTCGCGATAGAGGGTGAAGCGCACGTCGGAGGGGTCTTCGCGCAGATAGCGCCACGACACCATCACGCTGTCTGCGCCGGTGCGTATAGCCACAATGCCGCGGTTCAGCGACTCGAGTTGCAGCTTCTTATAGTTGTATGCAGGTTGAGCCAACGCTGTGGCACATGGGGCGGCGCAAAGCAGTGCGAGGCTGCCCAAGGCGGCACAGAGTGTGCCTTTAGGGTGGCTGAGGCTCATGGTGAAGAGATGTTTCATAGATAAGTGAAGAATTATTTTGGAAAGGTTGGTGCGGAAGCTAAGTCCGCAGCTGTCGTGCAAAAATAGGAAAAAAGCGGGGGCTGCGTTGTATATTCGTCCGAAAAACGATATTTTTGCCCCGATTTTACGATAAACAGCGCACAATCATACGTATGCAGCGAGTATTTCATGGGTGTGCAGCAGATATTTCATGCTTATACAGCAGATGCGTATGCAGCAGATATACAGAAGAAAATCGTGATGAATAACACAGATGAAAATAAGATAACGCGTCGCGAAGCCTTGCGCCGACTCATGGCGGGGGCAGTCACCGTGGCGGGGGCACATTGGCTCTTGGCGGCTTGCACGTCGGGGCGAGACACTTCCGGGGCGGATGCTTCAGACTCCATAACCCCGCAGCCGGGGGCAGATGCCACCGCTCGCCCCATAGACTGTGTGGGGTGCAAGCTGTGCATGCCGTGCCCCTATGGCATCAACATCCCCGGCAACTTCAGCGTCTATAACGACGCGGTGCGCCGAGGCGCGTTGCCCGACCCGCGTCGCTCCTCACTGCGCGGCTACAAAGCCTTGCGCAAACAGTTCTTAGACAACTATCACAAGCAGTTAGACCACCTGGAACGTGCCGACCACTGCATTGGTTGCGGGCTGTGCAAGGCGCATTGCCCCAAGCATTTAGACATCCCCCTGCACATGCAGCAGTTAGCCGATTTGGCTGAGGGACTTCGGGTTCATTCATCTTAAATTTGCCACACAAACATGCTACGCATTTTCCGCATCATACTCTCCATCGTTTTTGTCTCTCTCCTCACGCTCACTTTGGTGGGTGTGCGCACCATAATGCTCCCCTTGCGCTTGCAACTGCTCCCCGCCCTACTCTCGGTGGCGGTGGTGACGGTGGTGGGGCTGTTGGTGTGGACGTGGCTCACGGGGCGCACCTATTGCTCGGTGATCTGCCCCTTAGGCTTCTTTCAAGACGTGGTGACGCGGCTTTCTCGCACGGTGCGAGGCAAGAACGCGCCCGCAGCCATGTGGCACCCGCGTCGCCGCGTGCAGGCGGTGGTGCGCGGCGTGGTGTTCCTCCTCACCGTGGCGAGTGCCGTGGCGGGGGTGGGGCGGCTCGCTGTCTACCTCGACCCTTATAGCGCTTATGCCCGCATGGTGACGCAGCTTTGGGGGCATGTGGCTCAGTGGGTGGGGGGTGAGTCAGCCCCTGCCGTTGGGATGTCACACCCCATAGTGTGGGTAACCTTAGTCACTGTGGTGGTCGTTGCCCTTTGTGCCTGGGTGGGCGGCAGACTCTATTGCAACACGGTGTGCCCCGTCGGCACGCTGTTAGCTCTCGTGGCTCGCCACTCGCTTTGCCGCGTGCATATTGACGAAGATAGTTGCGTGCGTTGCGGCAAATGTGCGCGTCGCTGCAAAGCTGCTTGCATAGACCTCAGCGGCGAGAAACCTATGGTGCACCGTTCGCTCTGCGTGGGCTGTTTCGACTGCTTGCAGGGCTGCCCCCGCAAGGCTATTCACTATGGCAGGGTGCAGCCGCAATCTACTGCCCCCTTGACAGCGCCTGACGACCGCCCGGCAGATGACTCTCGTCGTCGTTTCCTTGCCACCTCTGTGGCAGCAGTGGCGGCGGTGCCGCTGCTGCGGGCGCAGCAGGTGTTGTTTGAGACCACCACGGGCGAGCGGTGGGAGAAGAAGATACACACCACCATGCCTGACGGCAAGCCTGCCGTGTCGCGCTTTTGGGCAATCATGCCCCCTGCCACCGTGTCGCGTGAACGTTTCTTGCAGCACTGCACGTCGTGTCAGCTTTGCGTGGAGCATTGCCCCGACCACATCTTGCAGCCCGCTCATCGCGAATATGGTGCGGCGGGAGTGATGGCACCCACAGTCAGCTACGAGGCAGGATTCTGTCGCCCCGACTGCAATCGTTGCGCCGAGGTGTGTCCCACGGGAGCCATTAAGTTGCTCCCCTTGGCGCAGAAGCGCAAAGACAAGATGGGGTGGGCCAACTTCAACAGCTTGCATTGCGTCACGCAGACCGACGATGTAGATTGCGGTCTGTGTGCACGTCGTTGCCCCAACAAGGCTATCACACTCATTGAGAAAAACGGTCACCAAGTGCCTCGCGTCAACGTGGCTCTTTGCACCGGTTGCGGCGCGTGCGAGTATTATTGCCCTGCCCGCCCCAAAGCTATTTATGTTGAGGGGTTGATGTATTAGTGAATTAATATTGAGAACTTATAATGCACTCACAGCCTAAATATTCATCACTGCCATTGAAGTGGTAAAGAGTGCATATGCGTTGACGTTCAGTGAGATATGGTTGCTCGCGCAGCACCGATGTTGACTGACCGCCTCGTCGTCGGCTTCGTGGCGGTCCACCCATTGTTTGTGGTGCCGGCAAGACCTTCGGCGAGGTAGTGACCCATTAACATGTTAGGGCGGCTGTGGCTCGGCGCAGCGCACAAGCAGCGTGCGTCTCATCAGCCGTTGGCTCTGAGACGAACACATTAAGCGTCGGCAATCGCCTGCGCGAACTTTTTAGCAGATAATCTTATTGCGGGAGTTAATAAGCGGGCACCTGTCACGCACCATTACGGTGTTGCAGGTGCCCGCTTGTAGTTGTTTCAGCTTCACCCTCAACAGGGGTGAAGTGATGAGAGAATTAAGGCTGAGAATGCTATTTTCACCTTGCCGACTCGCAGAACTCGCTATAGGTCTCGAGCACTTCGTCTACATATTCCGACGTGACGCGCCCTGAGAAACGCCCTAAGCGAACGTAGGGGAGGTTGAAATACGTCGAGTCGCTCTTCAAGATGAGGCACTGCTCCACATTGCCGTGCCACAGCAGCGGGTCGTAGCCCAAGCTGTCTGCCATGCTGATGGCATCATAGACGTGCCCGAGACCGGCGTGAAAGCTTGCCAACACAAAACAATCCAACTCGCGCTCAATGCGGGCTCGCAGTTCGGCATCGGCTTTGGTGTAGTCTTTGGCGGTGCTGCCGGCGCTTTTCAGCAGTCGTGCGGTGAGCGACTCGCGCAGGTGGTGCAGCAAACGGGCTCCCGCCTCCACATTGGTGATGGGGTCGTTGAGCAAGGGCGCGGGGCACCCGAAGGCGGCTGCCGTGCCGGGCATGAGTTGCATCAAGCCACGCGCGCCGCTGGTTGACACCACATAAGGGTCGAACTGCGACTCGACGAACGAGATGGCTGCCAAGAAGCGCCAGTCGCACGGCACCACCGGGGCATTGCTGTAAAACAGACTGTCGTAGACCGAGAGGCGACCGCCGCCCAACACATAGTGGATGCCCACCGAGTGGTCGTGCACGTGCTCGTAATAACGTTTCACCACCGAGGGGTATTGCGGCACCGAGCGTTCGTCGCAGCTCAGCGAGTCTATCATCAGGGCTAAAGTGTCGCTGCCGATAGCCACAGCCCACGACACGCTGTCAACGCTGCCCTCCAAGGTGGGACCCACCTGCAGCTTGCGGTGGTAGGTGTGGTAGAGCTGTGCGCGGTTGCTCTCAACCAGCGTGAGGTCGTAGATGCCCTCAGCCACCCAGTCTACCAACGTTTCGGTCTGCACGGCGCTATCGGCTATGACAACCAAATTGATAGCCTCAATGGGGAGCAGGCGGTCGAAGGCGGTGTCGGCAAGCAGGGCTGCCTGGGGCGACCCTTCGAGCAAACACAGCGTGAGGCGTTTGTCGGCATCTAAGTCCGCCGGGATGCGTGAGAAGTCGGGCAGCTTTCTGCCCACCAACGACTGCCCCACAGCGTAGCGCTGACCGCAGGGCAAGAGGTCGCCGTAGCCGGCAAGGGTGGCGGCAGCCATGGGGTAGATTGCCACGTCGGCGCGTCCGGCGCGCAGACTGTCCACCATGGCGGGTTCGTCGGGAGCCAACATCACTTGCAGTTGCAGTTGCAGCGCCTTTGCCACCTGAGCCACCATCTCATACTCATGTCCGCGCCACTGTCCGCGGTCGTCGAAGGCGGTGATGGAAGATGCCACGGTGACGACGCGCAGCGTGTCGCTGCTGCGAATTTCGCTCCACGTGCGGGTGTGGGGGGCGGGTTGCGTCTCCGCTTCGAGCGAGAGTGCCACTTCTATGGCTCCTGCTAAGAGGGGTGCCACAAGCACCAACAGCCAGAGGCAGAAGAGCTTCGGGCGGCGGTGAAACGTAATGCGGATGTATTGTGCAACCTTTTTCATTGGGATTAGTTCGTTAGTGGGTGAGGTGGGGGTGTACTCTCTTCGTGTCGGCAGGGGCTTCACCCATGGCGCAGCCCTACATGCAACAAAGGGCAAAACACCGGTGTGTTATGAGCGCAGGGGATGCGCCGGTTGTTGTTAGCGCAGAGTTGCGCCGATGTGTTATTATAAGCGCAGGGATGCGCCGGGACCTGAGTGTGTGTCGGGGGGGCGGTGCATCCCTGTCGGTTTGTTGTTTACTTATGTACAATCTTGTGAATGTATTGCGTCAAGACATCAATGGCGACGTTGTTGCTGCCCCCCTGGGGCACGATGAGGTCGGCATAACGCTTGGTGGGCTCAATGTGGAGGTTGTGCATGGGTTTGATGATGCGCTGATAGCGGTCAATCAAGTCGTCGATGGTGCGACCGCGCTCCACACTGTCGCGACGCAGCACACGTATGAGGCGTTCGTCGGGGTCGGCATCGACAAAGATCTTCATGTCGAGAATGTCGCGGATGCCGGGGTCCACCAATGCCATGATGCCTTCGAGTATGATGACCTCATGCGGCTCGATGCGCACCGTGTCGGGCATGCGGCTGCAGGTCACGAAGTCGTAGATGGGTTCGTCGATGGCGCTACCCGCGCGGAGCTGCGAGAGGTGGCTGTGCAGCAAGTCCCAGTCGAAGGCACGGGGCTCGTCGAAGTTCTGAGCGCGACGTTCTTCCCACGGCATGTGGCTGCTGTCTTTATAATAGGAGTCTTGCGACACTACGGCAACGCTGCCTTCGGGCAGGCTCTCTACAATCTTGCGCACGACGGTGGTCTTGCCCGACCCTGTGCCGCCGGCTATTCCGATAATCATCATAATGTGTATGTGGGTGCAAATAATGTAATTAGGCGCGGGTTTCCGGGGTGGAACACCTGCACGTGCAAAAGTAGAGCAAACTTCACAGAAAAACAAATTTATCAGCAGTTTATCGCTTTTTTGGCGCAGCTGTGCAGGCTAAATTTGTATTTGTAGGTGGAAGAGTGTATCTTCGCTCCCTCAAAAATCTTTTAATCTGCTATTCTTTTTTGTGCTTTAACTATTTATATGTTTACACCGCTTTCTAAGAATGTCATCCAAACTGTGCGCCGTTTGGAGATGCGTAAGTTTCGCCGTCAAGACGGACTCTTCATTGCCGAGGGCAATAAGTTGGTGGAAGATAATCTGAGCTCCATGAAGTGTCGCCGCCTGATAGCGGTGGAGGCTTGGTGGCAAGCGCACCCCGAGGCGGAGCAGTGGGCAGAGGTGTGCCACTGCGTTACGCCCGACGAGTTGCAGCGCGCCAGCTTGCTCGCCACGCCGCAGGAGGTGATGGGCATCTTTGCCACCCCGCGCTATGAACTGCAGCCCCAGGCTTTGCGTCAGCGCTTGACCTTGGTGCTCGACGACGTGCAAGACCCCGGCAACGTGGGCACCATCATCCGCCTTGCCGACTGGTTCGGCATCACCGATGTGGTGTGCTCGCCCGCCACAGCCGACTGCTTTGCGCCCAAGGTGGTGCAGGCTTCGATGGGAGCCATTGCGCGCGTCAGGGTGCACTACACCCCCCTGCTGCCCTTCCTTGAGTCGATGGCGGGTACACCCGTCTATGGCACATATCTCGAGGGTGAAAACATCTATCAAAGCACACTGACCCCCGCCGGACTCATCGTGATGGGCAACGAGGGCAAGGGCATCAGCCCCGAGTTGGCTCCGCTCATCACGCGCCGGTTGAACATCCCGTCGTTCGCCGTCGGACCCGCTTCGGAGTCGCTCAACGTGGGCGTAGCCACCGCCATCATTGCTTCTGAGTTTAAGCGTCGCATCAACATTCTTCCCTAATTATGCAGTTAACACCCGAGCAGCGCGCACAGCGCATCTATAAGTTGACGTGGAGCGGCAGCATTGTGAATTTTGTGCTGTTGGTCTTTAAGTTCATTGCCGGTTTTGTGGGGCATAGCTCTGCCATGATAGCCGATGCGATACACTCGTTGTCTGACTTCCTGACGGACTTTGTGGTGATTGTGTGCATGCGCATCAGCACCAAGCCTTGCGACGAAGACCACGACTTCGGTCATGGCAAATATGAGACGCTCGCCACGAGCATCGTGGGCATCTTGTTGATGTTGGTTGCCACGGGCATCTTCTGGCACGGTGCGCACAGCATCTGGGACGTGTTTCACGGGGTGGAGTTGCAGTCGCCCGGCATGTTGGCATTCTGGGCGGCATTGGCTTCGATTGTGCTCAAAGAGGGCATCTATCAGGTCACGGTGCGCTTTGGTCGCGACCTTCACTCCGAGGCGCTGATGGCGAATGCCTGGCACCACCGCAGCGACGCACTGTCGTCGGTGGGCACGGCGTTGGGCATTGGCGGAGCCATCTGGCTCGGTCCGTCGTGGCGCATCCTCGACCCCATAGCCGCCGTGGTGGTGAGCTTGCTCATCGTGCACGTGGCGGCGAAGCTCATCAAGAGCAGTGTCTCTGAGTTGGTGGAATGTTCGCTGCCCGCCTCGGTCGAGGCTGAGATTGTGCGCACGGCACAGTCGGTTGAGGGCGTGAGCGACCTGCACAAGCTGCGCACACGTCAGGTGGGCAACTGCTATGCCATAAATATGCACATCCGCATGGATGGTCACCTCTCGCTCATCGAGGCGCACGACAAGGCCACAGCCGTTGAGCGCGCCCTGCGTCGCAAGTTCGGCGAGAACACCTTGGTGAATGTGCACATCGAACCTATAAAAGAAAAACACTAACGTCAGCGGGGCCGGTTTCCGCCGCCTCTGCCGCCTGCGCCTGCGCCTCCGCCCTGACGACCGCCGCTTCTCTTGCCTCGGGTGGGCGGGTTGTTGCCCCAGTTGTAATATAATCCAACCAAGAAGTATTGACCTAACACACTGCTTTCACGATCGGTGATGGCGGTGGCTGTGATGCTGCGTGTGATGCTGCTGCGTTGGCGCAACAGGTCGTAGACGCGCACAAAAGCACTCAAATTATTATTTTCAAAGAATGACTTGCTGAACGAAGCATTCCACAACGTGGTGTGCCGACGGAACCCGCTGCTGTAGCCCTGACGGATGGTGTGGTTGATGTCGGTGCTGAGGTTGTAGCTGCCGCAGAAGGTGTATTGCACCGCTCCGCGCAGGGTGGCATTGCGTGTGGTGCCTAAGTTGGAGCGTGTGGTGACGGTGGCTGAGGTGTGTTGCTGGCGATAGTTGCCGCTGAGTGACACGGTCAGGATGTCGTTGTGATAACGTGCCGTGAGGCTTTGTTGCACGGTGGAGGTGCGCGTGTGGTTCAGTTCGCTGTCGGTGTTCTTCACGTTGGCATAGCCCACCGTTTCGGCATATTCGCCCTGAGTGCGCGCCGAGAAGAAGAGGTGGTTGTCAAGACACGGCACCGAGGCAGCCAACTCGCTGCGCAGCGACCAATCGCCCAAGCCCGAGAGGTTCACCGTCTGGGTGGTGTCGGTGCGCAGGTCGTCAGAATACCAGCGGCGCGAGGTCATGCCGTTAAACGACGAGCGCCCGGTGATTGAAGCCTCGTAAGACTGTTGTGAGTCGCGCAGATAGTTCACCCAGCGCATCTCGAGCGTGTTGCTGTATGAGGGCGAGAGGTCGGGGTTGCCCAAGCGCACGTGGGTGGCACTGGTTTGGTTCTTCACCGCCTGCAACTGGTTCATCGAGGGCTGCGAGGTCTGACCGCGATAAGAGATGCGCAGGTTCATATCCTTGCTCCAGCGGTAGCGATACTCCAGTCGGGGCGAGTAGTTGATGTAGTGGCGTTTGTAGTCGCGGCTGTGGTCCCAGCGGTCTTCATACTGCTGGCTCTGTGGCTGCACCTCCAGTCCGAAGTTGAGGTTGTAATGCTCTTGCACCGTGCGGTAGCTCAGACCGAAGGAGTTGTTGATCTGCGTGGTGTAGGTCAGTGCGTTGTAGTCGGCGCTGCTGCGACCGTTGATGCTGTCGGCATAGGTCTGCGTAGCCTCGTCCCAGAAGTGATAGACCTGGCGCTGCGAGCGGCGCGAATAGCTGGTGGAGGCACTCAGCTCCAAGAAGTGTCGCTGCGCCAAAGGTTCCACGTGGGTGAGGCGCAGGCGGTAGTTGTCGCGGCGTGAGTCTTCTTCGCGCCACTGTTGCAGCGTGGTGTCGGCATGGCTGCGGATGTCGCTCACGAGCAGCGAGTCGTAGGAGGTGTAAGAGTCGATATATTGGTTGCCCTCGTTGCGGTTGTGGCTGAATGACAGCGACACCGAGCTGCGACGGCGGCCGCGTTCCAACTTCACCTGGCGGGTGTAGGAGAGGTTCAGCCCATATTGATAGCCCGTCTGGTCTTGCGTAGAGGTGCGTGTGGTTTGGCTGATGTAGCGCGCCTCGGGTCCGTCGTTGCCCATGGCGAGACTGTCGGCATAGTGGGTTGCGCCGTCGTTGCCCTCGCGGGTGTAAGTGTCGTTATATGAGAAGGAGGGCCGTATCGAGATGTGGTGGCGACCGTCTTCGCCGAAGGTGCGCTCATACGTCGGGTCGAGTCCGAAGTTACGGCTGCGGTTAAAGCCGGTGGTGTGGCTGTCGCTCTCGGTGTTGCCACTTTTCAAGTAGTTCAGCTTGTGGGTGGTGCTCTCTTCGTTCTGGCGGCTGCCACCGCCGAAGGCATCCACACTTGCTGCGAGGGGCGAGTTGATGTCGCGCAGGCGGTTACCCTCGTCGTAGTTCACATTGATGCCTGCCTGCCAGCTCTCGTTGATGCCGTTGCCGCGTGCGCCGCTGCTGATGTCGCCGCGCATCTGCGAGCCGCTCATCAAGCCGTCGCCCAAGTCGCCGAAACCCGTGTTGTTGGTGTTGTTGGCACCGAGCAGCAGCGCGCTCTGCAGGTCGCCGCGGAAGTAGCCCGCCAAGCCTTGCGTCTCGTAGCGGGTGTCTATGTCGTTGCCGCCGCCCAAGGCTGCGCTGACGTTGCCGAACTTGCCGCGGCGCATCTTGGGCTTCAGCTTCAGGTTGATGACCTTGCGGCGTTCGCCGTCGTCGATGCCCGTGCGGCGCGACTCATCGTTTTGCAGGTCCACCACCTGCACGCTCTCCACCATGTCTGCCGAGAGGTTCTTGGTGGCGAGCTGCGTGTTGTTGCCGAAGAACTCTTTGCCGTCCACATACACCTGCTCCACCTTCTTGCCCTGGGCGGTGATGGAGCCGTCGTCGCCCACCTCCACGCCGGGCAGCTGTTGCAGCAGTCCTTCCACCGAAGCCCCCGCCTGCGTCTTGTAGCCGGCGGCGTAATACTCCACCGTGTCTTCGCGCACCACCATCGGGGGCGGCACGGCAGAGACCACCGTCTCGTCGAGCAGCTTGGTGTCTTCGGCAAGATATACGTCGTGCAGGTCGAGCGCGTGCGTCATGTCGCGCGCCGTGAAGGCACGCACCACGGGTTTGAAACCGACGTAGGAGAAGAGGATGACGTAAGCTCCCTTGCGCCGCACCTTCGGTGTGCTGAGCTTGAAGTTCCCCTCGGCATCAGCCGCCATGGCGGCGATTTGGGTGGAGTCGGGCAGCGCCAATAGGCGCAGAGTGGCTCCGGGCAGGGGTTGATCGTCGGTGGCGGAAGCCACTCGCCCCACGATGTCGTAGGCGCGCAGCGTGAGGGGAAGGGCGAAGAGCAGAACTATGGTGAGGCGGTGTAGTATGTTCATGGGCACAAAGTTCATGGGCATAAGGGGGGAATTGTGTTGTGTTTGGTTGTTTATGGGTAAGACCGCGCCGGCGGGCGAAGGTTTAAATATCTCAGCCCGGCGGGTGAAGGTTTAAACCGCGCAAAACGTGCGGGCGAAGGTTTGAAGTTCGCCCGTCGTGTGCGCATGGGCTTAACCGCGCGCAAAGATACGCAAAAAAAAGATGCCCCGACCATCTTTCTGCGGTCGGGGCATCTTTCCCTTGTTAGATATGATTCAATTCTTAGTCTGTTCTTACTTGCTTAAGAACTCGTGCATGTGGGCAGCTGCACGACGGCCGTCGCCCATGGCGAGGATCACCGTAGCGCCACCGCGCACAATGTCACCACCGGCAAAGAGGTCGGTCACGGCGCTCTGCATGGTCTCTTCGTTGATGACGATGGTGCCACGCTTCGACACCTCGATGCCCGGCACCGAGTTCGGAATGAGCGGGTTGGGCGAAACACCCACAGCCACAATCACCAAGTCGGCAGCCAAGGTCACCGTCTTGCCCTCGACGGGCACGGGGCTGCGACGACCCGAAGCGTCGGGTTCGCCAAGCTCCATCACTTGCAGCACCATCTCTTTCACGCGACCCTTCTCGTCGGCATGATATTCGATGGGGTTGTGCAGCGTCAGGAACTCGATGCCCTCTTCCATGGCATGGTGCACCTCTTCCTTACGTGCCGGCATCTCGTCGAGCGAGCGGCGATAGACCAACATCACGTGTTCGGCACCCATGCGTCGAGCCGTGCGGGCTGAGTCCATAGCGGTGTTGCCACCACCGATGACAGCCACGTTCTGCCCGCGCAAGATGGGGGTAGCGAAGCCTTCGCGACCGGCACCCATCAGGTTGATGCGGGTCAGGTATTCGTTGCTCGACATCACGCCGATGGCATTCTCGCCCGGTATCGACATGAAGCGCGGCAGACCGGCACCCGAGCCGACAAACACACCGCTGAAGCCCATCTCGTGCAGCTGGTCGTAGGTCAACGTCTTACCCACGATAACGTCGGGCTGGAACTTCACGCCCATTTCGCGCATCAGGTTGATTTCGGCATCGACCACAGCGTTGGGCAGACGGAACTCGGGGATGCCATACTTCAGCACACCGCCAATTTCGTGCAGAGCTTCAAACACCGTCACGTCGTAGCCCAACTTAACCATGTCGCCGGCAAAGGCGAGACCCGAGGGTCCCGAGCCTACCACAGCCACCTTCTTGCCGTTGGCGGGGGCGCAGGCGGGAGCCTTAGCCTGACCGCTCTCGCGCTCGTAGTCGGCGGCGAAGCGTTCCAGATAGCCGATGGCGACGGGCTGGTGACCCATCTTGTGGTGAATGCAACGGCTCTCACACTGCTTCTCCTGGGGGCAGACACGTCCGCACACGGCGGGCAGAGAGCTGGTCTTCTTGATGGTTTGGGCGGCAGCGAGGAATTCGCCCGCCTCGATATGTTTCACAAACGTGGGGATGTTGATGCCCACGGGGCAGCCCTGCATGCACTGCGGGTCGGGGCAGTCGAGACAGCGCTGAGCCTCGCGGCGAGCCTGCTCGGCAGAGAGACCTTGCTGCACCTCTTCGGTGAAGGTCTTGACGCGATATTCGGGGGTCAATTCGGGCATCTTGACGCGCTCAATCTGACCGCGCTCTTTTGCCGAGATATTCTTGCGGAGTGCTTCGCGCCAAGGTTCGTTGCGCAAAGCCTTTATTTCTTCTTGGGTCATTGTTGTTTCACTTGAGGCAGCTGTTCAATCAACGCTGCCGGTTTACGATATATTGGTTATTCATCGCTGACTAATCAGCTGTTCATGGCAGCCTGTTCTTCAGCCTTGTAGCTGCCTAAGCGCATCATCATCTCGTCGAAGTCCACCTCATGAGCGTCGAACTCCGGACCATCTACGCAGACGAACTTCGTCTTGCCGCCCACGGTGACGCGGCAGGCACCACACATGCCGGTGCCATCCACCATGATGGTGTTGAGGCTGACGATGGTGGGCAGGTTGTAACGAGCCGTGAGCTTGCTCACAAACTTCATCATGATGGCGGGACCGATGCAGACGCACTTGTCCACGTGTTCGCGCTGAATGACGCTCTCCACACCGTCGGTGACGAGACCCTTGCGACCGTAAGAACCGTCGTCGGTCATGATGATCACCTCGTCTGAGGCGGCGCGCATCTCATCTTCGAGAATGATGAGGTCTTTGGTGCGAGCTGCCAACACCACGATGACGCGGTTGCCCGCCTCGTGCATGGCGCGAACGATGGGGAGCAACGGAGCCACACCCACACCGCCACCGCAGCAAACCACGGTGCCATATTTCCGGATGTCGGTGTTATGTCCCAACGGACCTACCACATCCTGCAAGTAATCGCCCTCGTTAAGGGCATTGATGCGTGAAGAGCTTTTACCTACAGCTTGCACAACGAGGGTGATGGTGCCACGCTCAACGTCGGCATCGGCAATGGTCAACGGGATGCGCTCGCCTTTCTCGTCAAGACGAACTATCACAAAATGTCCGGCCTTGCGGCTACGGGCTATGAGAGGAGCTTCCACCTCGAGGCAGGCTACCTTCTCAGAGAACATTTTTTTACGGATGATTTTATTCATAACAAAATAGTTGGATTGACTACTAATATTTAAGACTTACTTCTTGATGGTATAATGACAATTTGTTTAAGAAGTGTGATTTTCGGCAGCCAAAGGTAAAGATAAATTCTATTGGTCAAGGTTTTTTGTCTTAAATTTTTCACTTTTGCTTGCTTTTTGGTTGCAAAATGATTGCAATTTGAGCGTAAGAGAGTGTCAAGCGTGTGTCAAGAGGGTATCAAGCGTGTGCCAAGAGAGAGCCGACTGTGCATCAAGAGAGAGCCAAGAGAGAGTCGAGTGCGGGTCAAGCGGGGCTTTCGCAGGCAATTCATTGCCCGGCGCGGGGCATCGGTGTGGGGTAAGAATTAACACACTAAAGTGAAAAATATTGCTCGGGTGATTGAGAATGAGTATCTTTGCCGCTGTTATGGCTTGGGTAAGATGAACACCGATCGGAGTTGTTGCCTCTTATGCCACGGTCAGCGGTTGCGCGCAATCGCCTCGAACATAGTATACAATAGACAATCATTTGCAAATGAATTTGAATCATAGGAACACGACTCGCCCCGGCAGTTGCCGCCGCGGCACATGCGCCCTGCTTGGCTGGAGCCTTGCTTTAGCCGCAGGGGCACAAATCCCCGCCTTTTCCACATACACCGCCGCCCCTGCCTTGATGCAGTCGGCTGCCGACGCTGAGACCGCTGCCTTGCAGCAAGCCCTTGCCGCCGCCCGTCGCGACGAACCGGGCAGCGAGGTGCTGCTGAAGGGTTTCATCGAGACCTACCCCTCGTCGCTCCATGTCGCCGAGGCGCGGTTGGAGCTTGCCACGCTCCACCTGCTGCACGGCGAGACCGCCACTGCGCTCGACGAGTTTGAGCAGATGGATGCACGCGAGCTGCCCGCTGATATGCAGCACCTGCTCTTCTTCCGCAAGGGGCAGGCATTGCTCGAAAGCGGACGCTATGCCGAGGCGCGACCCTACTACACCGCCTTGGCACAGAGCGGCGACGACGACTACCAGACCGAGGTGTCATACTACTTAGCCTACTTAGACTATCAGCAGGGCAACTACGACGAAGCCCTGACGCGCTTTGCCGCGCTGCCGTTCAGCGAGAAATACGCTGCCACCACCCCTTATTACATCACGCAGATACTCTTTCGCCAGGGCAAGTGGGCCGATGCCGAACGCCAGGCGCAGCGCTTGTTGGGTGCGGGGCAGTGCACCACCGAGCAGCATGCCGAGCTGAGCCGCATTGCCGGCGAATGCCTCTTGCAGCAGGGTGAGACGGCTGCCGCCATGCCCCACCTCGCCACCTACCTCAGCGAGACGGCTGCCGAGGGGGTGCAGCCCATCGCCTCGAGTGCCTACAACTATGGTGTGTTGGCAGCCGCTGCGGGCAACAACACCGCCGCCGTCGAGGCGCTGAGTCGTGCCGCCTCGGCAGGGCAGACCACCGACCCCGCCACCGCCTGCCGAGCCTATCTGTTGCTTGGGCAGACCTACCTCGACATGGGGCAGGAGCTCAACGCCCGCATGGCATTTGAGCGTGCCGCCAAACAGGGCGGCGACAGTGCTGCGCAAGAGGCTGCCGCCTACAACTACGCCGTCATGGTTCACCAGTCGCAGTGCTCCCCCTTCGACGAAGAGATCACCGTCTTCGAAGACTTCCTCAACACCTACCCGCAGTCGCAATATGCCGACAAGGCGGGCGAATACCTCACCGAAATCTACCTCACCACGCGCAACTACGAGGCGGCTTTAGCCTCGATGGATCGCATCAAACAGCCCACAGCGTCGCTGCGTGTGGCGCGTCAGCGGTTGCTCTATCAGTTGGGCGTGCAGCGCTACGTCAACGGCTCGCTTGCCGATGCCCGGCAGACCTTCACCGATGCCATAGCGCTCGGGTCGCTCCACGCCGAGTCGTTTGCCGAGTCGCACTTCTGGCGCGGCGAGTGCTACTATGCCGAGGGGGCTTACGCCAAGGCGGAGGCAGACTACCGCAAGTTCAACACGCTGAAGCCCTCGGTCGAGGCATCGCACCTTGCTGCGGGGCAATATAACTTAGGCTACGCGCTCTTCAAGCAGGCAAAATATAAAAATGCCATCACCCCCTTCGCCGACTACACCTCGCGTCCCTCAGAGCGCGGCACCGCCACCTATGCCGATGCCATGACGCGCCTGGGCGACTGCTACTACTACACCCGCAACTTCAGTCGTGCCGAAGAATACTATGCTGCCGCCACGGGTTGCGCCGAGGCTACGGCTGCCGACTATGCCCTCTTTCAGCAAGCCTTCATGGCGGGGCTGCAAAAGAAATACACCACCAAGCTGCAGGGCTTGGAGCAGTTGGTGAACCGCTACCCGCAGTCCGAGTGGGTCGATGATGCCTTGTTGGAACGCGGCAAGACCTACCTGCTGCAGGGCGACAAAGAGGAGGCCATCAAAGCCTTCCGCGAGGTGGTGACGGGCTATGCCACCAAGCCTTGCGCACCCGAGGCGGGTCTCCAGTTAGCCCTTGTCTACTACAACTCCGGTCGCACCGCCGATGCCATCAAGGCATATAAAGAGGTGGTGGCAAACTACTCCGGCAGCTCTGAGGCGCTCACTGCCCTCGAAGACCTCAAGAACATCTACGTGGAGCAAGGTCAGGTGTCGGACTACGCCGCCTACGTCGCCACCTTAGACGGCAAGGTGCAGCTCTCTGCCGCCGAACAAGACTCGCTCACCTACGTCTCTGCCACCCGCCTTGTGGCGCAGGGCAAGACGGCTGAAGCCCTCGCCACCTACCGTGAGTTGGCCACCCGCACCGACGATGCCCGCTATCGCCGCCGTGCGTGGGAGGGGAGCCTCCGCACCGCCGCCACCCTTGGCAACGATGCCCAGGTGGTGAGCAGTGCCACCGAGCTGTGTGCCGATGCCACCCTGCCCACCGCCTTGCGTCAGGAGGCGCTGCTGATGCGTGCCAAGGCATACCTCAATCAGGGCAACACCACCGAGGCTGCCACCGACCTTCAGACGGCAGCTGCCGACATGCGTTCGGTGTATGGTGCCGAGGCGAAATATCTGTTGGCGCAGCTCTACTTCGACCACAAGCAGATTGACGATGCCGAGACCGTCGTCATGGAGCTGATCAACTCCGGCACACCCCACCAACACTGGCTGGCGCGCGGCTTCATCCTCTTGGCGGACGTGTCGCTCAGCCGCGGCGACAACTTCCAGGCGCAGCAATACCTGCTCAGCTTGCAGAGCAACTACACCGGCGATGCTGAAATCGACGCGCTGATTGCCGACCGCCTCGCCAAATGCAACTAATCAAATGCAACTAACGCATAAGCTTGCCAAATGCAATAACGCATAAGCTCGCCAAATGCAACTAATATATAATATATTGAGATAACGAACCCCCAATGACCACCTATAATACCCTCTTCATAACGCTCCTTGCCGCAGCGGGTGCAG
>CAZBWT010000006.1:28962-32191 GCA_964495625.1 uncultured Prevotellaceae bacterium
AATGACCACCTATAATACCCTCTTCATAACGCTCCTTGCCGCAGCGGGTGCAGCCACAGCCGCAGCCGCCGAGCCGGACTCAACGCTGCAACAGACCATGACCCTCGAGCGCGACTTCACCCCCGTGGTGCGTGATGCCGACAAGCTGCCCTCGCAGCCTGCGGCAGACAACTCCGCCCTCACACAGCGACAGCTCATCAGCTTTGCGGGGTGGACACCCTACACCCTCACGCAGACCGACGTGACGCGCCTCAAGCCCGGGCAGGTCTTCGACTACGACCCCTTCGACACCCACCGCGGCTGGCTCGACTTCCGCCTGGGCAACTACTGGAACGCCGACCTCTCGGCGGGCTACCACATCATCGACAACGAGGCGACGCGCCTCACGGTGCGCACCGACTGGCATGCCACCGAGCAAGACATCCCCACCTCGCGCCAAGCGCTGCCCTTTGGCGGCACGCTGCCTGACTGGTATCAGTCTTACCTCTCGGGTGGGGGCGAGGTAGCCCTCACACGCCGCCTGAAGAAGCTCGACTGGCAGTTGCAGGTGGGCTACACCGGCGTGGAGCATACCCTTTCGGGCAACAACCTGCACACCCATGCCCTCCTCGGCAACGGGGGCACCGCCGTCGGCAGTGAGCTGCGACAGAAGACCTCCGACTGGAATGCCCGCCTCGCCTTCAGCAACCGTCGGCAAGAGCGCGACATAGAGTTTGAGGCGGGTGCCGAAGCCTACATCTTCACCTACGACCTGCCCGAAGAGAACCGCGAGGTGCAGGAAACCCTCTTCGCCGACGTTGCCACCGAGCTCGACGCTGACCTCCGTGCCGGCATGAAAGCCGAGGTGGAGCTGCGTCAATATCAAAAAAGCAGCTGGTTGGTGAACGGCTTGCCGCACGAGGGGCTCGAAGACGGCATTGCCGTGCGCCTCACCCCCTTTGTCACCTGGGACCTCGATGAGCTGCACCTCGACCTCGGTGCGCGTGCCGACTTCTTGTCTGATGCCAAGCACCACTTAGGCATCGCTCCCGCCGTCCATGCCACCTATCAGCTCCCCTCTGCCGGGCAGTGGCTTTATGCCGACGTGGTGGGAGGCGTGGAGTCTCCCTCGGTGCGCACACTCATGCGTCAGATGCCCTTCTACCTTCCCCTCGAAGAGCACCTCAACCCCTTCACCGTCACCGATGCCACCGTGGGCTACAGCAACAACCGTTGCGGCAATCTGCGCGGCAAGCTCTATGTGGGTGCCGCCTACACCCTCGATGCCTTGGTAGCCTATGCCACCGACGGTCTCACCGTGGGGCAGCAGTCCCTACCCGTGGGTGTCACCACCACCTTAGGCAACGTCGATGACCTCCGTCTCAAGGCGGGAGCCGAATTGGAATGGACCCTGAACAAATACTTTGCGGGCAAAGCTGCCGCCACCGTCTACCACCACAGCGAGGCATGCGCCGGTAGCCAGCTCGCCAACGTCGATGCCGAGGTAGCACTCACATCCCACCCCGTGCGTCAGCTCGCCTTGGAGCTCAAATACGAGGGGCATTACAAACGCTCGGCGTGGTATCTCAACCCCGCCACCGATGGGTGTGAAAAGCAGTCGATGGATAACATCAACGACCTCAGTTTCTCCGCCTCGTGGGCATTCCGCCACAACCTCTCGGTGCTTGCCGACCTGCGCAACCTGCTCAATGAAGAGCAAGAGGTGTGGTTGGGCATTCCGGGTCAGAAGTTCAACTTCCAGGTGGGCGTGCACTGGACGTTCTGACACCGGTGCGCCCTTGTGGGGGGGCATACATTGCTCCAAACACCCACCCAAGCCGGAGACACTTTAAAAGCATAAGCACATTGATCAATAACAACAATATTTTCCATCACTCAACAATATGCTGCAAGACTGGTTGCCAACCTCTGCCAAAGAAGTGGCATTGCGCGGATGGGATGAACTCGATGTCATCCTTTTCAGCGGCGATGCTTATGTAGATCACCCCTCGTTTGGCGCTGCCGTCATAGGTCGCGTGCTCGAAGCTGCGGGCTATCGGGTAGCCATCGTGCCCCAGCCCAACTGGCGCGACGATTTGCGCGACTTCAAGAAGTTGGGTCGTCCGCGCCTCTTCTTCGGGGTCTCACCGGGGGCGATGGACTCCATGGTCAATCACTACACCGCAGCCCGTCGTCGGCGCAGCGACGATGCCTACACGCCCGACGGACGTGCCGGCATGCGTCCCGACATGCCCAGCCTGGTCTATTGCGACATCTTGAAACGCCTTTGGCCCGACGTGCCTGTGGTGTTGGGGGGCATTGAAGCCTCGCTGCGTCGCTTGGCGCACTACGACTACTGGCAAGACCGGCTCCGTCCCGGACTGTTGGCAGACAGTCGTGCCGACCTCATCACCTATGGCATGGGCGAGAAGGTCACCCTCGAGGTGGCGCGCCGCCTGGCAGACGGCATGCCCGTCGAGGCGCTCATCGACGTGCCGCAAACCGTGGTGCGTCGCCCCCTTGATGCCATCCCTGCCGACCCGCAGGCCGACCACGACGTGGTGCTCTACAGCTACGAAGAGTGCCTCAAAGACAAGAAAAAGCAGGCGGCTAACTTCCGTCACATCGAAGAGGAGAGCAACAAATGGCACGCTGCGCGCATCTGGCAAGCCACCGGCGACGTTGCCATGCTCGTCAATCCGCCCTACCCGCCGCTCACCACGGCGGAGGTCGATGCCTCGTTCGACCTGCCCTACACCCGCCTGCCGCATCCCCGCTACAACGGCAAGCGCATACCGGCGTATGAAATGATACGCCACTCCGTCAACATGCACCGCGGCTGCTTCGGCGGCTGCGCCTTCTGCACCATCTCAGCCCACCAGGGCAAGTTCATCGCCTCGCGCTCCAAAGAGTCCATCTTGCGCGAGGTGAAGCAGGTCACCCGCATGCCCGACTTCAAGGGCTACATCAGCGACCTGGGCGGTCCCTCGGCGAACATGTATCAGATGCACGGCAAAGACCTCAAGCTGTGTCAGAAGTGCAAGAAGCCCTCGTGCTTGGCTCCCGTGGTCTGTCCCAACCTCAATGCCGACCACCGTCCGCTGCTCGAGGTCTATAAGGCGGTCGATGCACTGCCTGAGGTGAAGAAGTCGTTTGTGGGCAGCGGTGTGCGCTACGACCTCATCTTGCACGACGGCAAGGGCGGTGAGTTTCACGACTGCAACATGCGCTATGCCGAGGAGCTGATCTT
>CAZBWT010000007.1:0-8932 GCA_964495625.1 uncultured Prevotellaceae bacterium
TTACTGCTAAGCCTATGCCCGGTAGCGGACTTGCAAGAGACGACACGTGATGAGAAGGGCAAAGTTACCCTTTATTCACGAAGCCCTTGCCCGCCCATTTAAGGCTGTGCCAACGACGCATCAACACGATGCCACGCACATTCTCGTCGAGGGCGAAGCCTATCCACATGCCAATCAGCCCGTAGCCCAACGGGATGCCGAGGACGTAACTCAGTCCCACAGCAATGCTCCACTGGAAGATGACACCTACCACCACGGGGTAAACTGCGTCGCCGGTGCTGCGCAACGTGCCACAAGCAAAGATGTTTGCCACACGACCAATCTCTAAGAACCAGTCGATAATCAGCACCCAGAAGCCCATGCGAAGTATCTCTTGATTGTCGGTCAAGAGCGACAAGATGCTCTTGCCGCTGACGGCTACCACCGCCGATGCCGCCAAGGTGATGACCATAGAGAGGCGGAAGATGTAGTTGCCCATCAGGTAGGCAGCGCGCACCTTGCCACGCCCGATGAGGTGCCCCACCAAGATGTCGCCACCCTGCGTAACGCTGGTGCAGAACAGATAGACAAACATGATGATGTTGGCGCAATAGGTGCGCGCCGCCAACGCTTCGTTGCCGATTTTATTAATGAAGTAGGTGATGACGACCTGCGAGAGGCTGTAAGAGATCTCCTCGCCCGCCGCCGGCAGACCTATGTGTAGCAGGTTGCGCAGCTCTCGCCACGGGAAGGGTCGAAACCACGACAGCGGGTAACGATGGATGTGCATGCGGGTGTGTATCACCACCAACAGCACCGTGGCTATGGCACGACTGACGGCAGTGGAGATGGCAGCGCCCTCAACGCCTAACGCCGGGCAACCGAAGCGACCAAAGATGAGGGCATAGTTGCCCACGATGTTGAGCACGTTCACCATCAGCGTGACCAGCATCGGTCCGATGGGTTTGCCCGCACTGCGCAGCGAGGCGGAGAAGGTGAGCGAGATGGCTTGGAAGAAGGAGAGCGCACCCGTGATGCGCAGATACACCAAGCCGTCGCCCATGAGTTCGGGGCGGAGTCCCATGAAGTGCAGTATGCCCTCAGCCCCGGCGAAGAGGGCAGCACTAACCCCGATACCAATCAAGGCATTAAACAACACCGCTATGCCCACCACCTGCACCAGGCGCTTCTTGAGTCCCGCTCCGATATACTGGGCACAGAGTATGGCTGCACCCATCGAGATGAACTGGTAGACCAAGAAGATGAGTGAGATGAGTTGGTTATCTAAGCCCACGGCAGCCACTGCGTTGTCGGAATAGCGGCTAAGCATCACCGTGTCTACCGCTCCCAACAGCATCACCAAAGCAATCTCTAAGAATATCGGGCTTGTGAGGTGTAGCAACTGCTTCTTCATTGAAGGTTCAGAGGTCTTTATTTCCGTTGTTTCCATTCTTATGTTTAACTCCTTTCTGTTTGAAATCTTTCCTATTCTGTTTAAACCATTTCTTGTTGGAATTCCTTCCTATTCTGCTTAAAGCTTTTCTTGTTTTGAATTCCTTCCTGTTCTGCTTAAACCATTTCTTGCATGAATTCCTTCTTGTTCTGCTTAAAGCTTTTCTTGTTGGAAATCCTTCCTATTCTGTTTAAACCATTTCTTGCATGAATTCCTTCCTGTTTGTAATCTTTCCTATCTATACGAGCGAGCCTTTCGGTTTGCGGCTGCAAATGTAGCGAATAAATCGCAAAGCGACGCGGGTAAAGAGTGAACACCGTCACCCCTACCCGCGTTTTAAGTGCGTCAGCACGACTTAGCAATAAAGTTTAACATTCCATCAGCACTCCACCGGAGGCTGTGACACACCCTACATGAATTCACCCGAAGTCCTCTCTGTTGAAGAACTGCAATGCCGCCTGCCCACGCTGCTGCCCCGCCCCGTGGCGGCGGCATTAGCTCGGCGCATCTTCGCCGCCCTCGACCTGCCGCGCATCAATGCCCTTTACGCAAGTTGCTACACATGCCGGAGCGGTGCTTTCGCTGCGGCGGTGTTAGACTACTTGGGCATCCGACTGCGCATCCGGCTCAGTGACGAGGCAGCAGTGGCTTTAGGAAAGTTTCGCGCGGAACATCGGTCGTTTGTCGTGGTGGCGAACCACCCCTTCGGGGCATTAGACGGCATCGCACTCTTGTCGTGGCTCACGCCTCTCTTCCCCGACTTCAAGCTACTCGCCAACAACCTCTTGCAACGAGTGGAGCCGTTGCAACCTTGCCTGCTCACAGTCGACCCGACTCACGCAGGTGCGGCGGGAACGCACAACCTCAGCGCACTGCACCAAGCCTTCCGCCACGTCACCTACGGTGGCATCTTGGGCATGTTCCCCTCGGGGCACGTTGCCACATGGCACGAAGCGCGTCACCCCGAGACAATCGTCTGGCGACCCCAGGTCATAAAAATGTTGCGTCACCTCGATGCACCCATTTTGCCGGTGCACCTGAAGGGGCGCAATACGCTAAGTTTTTATCTGTGGGGACTATTGGGTTGGCGCATCCGTTCGCTGCGCTTGCCCCACGAAGTCTTTGCCAAGAGGCACACCGTTCTCGACCTCGAGGTGGGAGCTCCCATGCACGCGGCAGACCTACCGCAACTGATACCGACCGCCCACCATACGCACCTTGTTCGCCATCTCTAACTGCAACAGCAACACGTGCAGTTGCGAAGCCTCCACGTCCAACTGCGACGTGAGATCCATGATGTTGGCACTGCCGTGGGTGGTGAGATATTCCACAATCTGTTGCTCTTTGCCGCCGGCTTCCTCGTTGGTGCCGTCCCCGCCAAATGGCAGTTCACGCTGCTTGGAGGCTGTGGCTTTGGCATCTGCTTTTTTCCAGCCCATAAAGTCTAACAAGTCTTGAGCGGAGGTTATCATGGCTGCCTGACACCGCACGATGAGGCGGTTACACCCCTTCGAGCGGTCGTCGTTGATGCGTCCGGGAAAGGCGCACACCTCACGATTGTAGCTCTGTGCTATCTTTGCCGTGACCAGCGCGCCGCCGGTTTCACGACTCTCCGCCACCAACGTCACGTCTGCCAGACCGGCAATGATGCGGTTGCGTGCCAAGAAGTTACCTCGGTCTATGTGCGTTGCGCTGCAATACTCCGTCAACAGACCGCCATGCTGCAACATCTCACAAGCCAAAGCCCTATGCTCGGCAGGATACATGGTGTCGAGTCCGTGCGCCAACACGCCCACCGTGTCGAAACCGTGGTCGAGGGCGGCACGGTGGGCAATGCCGTCTATGCCTACTGCCAAGCCGCTCACGATGAGCACATCGGGTCTTATCTCGTGCAACTCTGCCGCGAGGCTGTTCACACAGTCACGACCATATTGCGTAGAGCGCCGCGTGCCCACAATGCTCAGCACGTGCGGGGCATCGAGCTTTGCCGTGCCCATCTGATAGAGCAACGACGGGGCATCGCAACACTCATTGAGGCGTTTCGGGAAGTCTGCCTCATCGAAGAGCAGCGGACGTATGTGATGCTCCTGCATGAAGTCAATCTCACGATAGGCACGCTCCAACAATTTGGGGCGCTGCTGAAAGCCGTTGACCAGCGACGAGCGATGACGCGGAGAGACAATCGAGAAAAGGTCGTTGAAAGGAGCGTCAAACACCTGTCGGGCCGACCCATATCGCGAGATTAAAGCACGCACCGCCGTAGCCCCCACGCCGTAGATGGATTGCAGGGCGATGCGATAAGCCAAATCTTCAGACCACAGTTCGCCCATCATTGCAAGAAGGGGCGGAATTTCTCTTCAATCTCATCGCCACGGGTCAACACCCCGTTCACCACGCACACGCAGTGCACCTCGGCAACGATGCAGAGCTGGTCGTCGCTCTTGCGGCGTATCTCTTGCAGAAAGATGTAGCGTGCGCCGGTGCGCTTCATGTTGAGCGAGCTGACGAATTCCTCGCCACCGTGCAGCGATGCTTTATACTGAATGGTAATCTTCGACACCATCACGTCAATGCCGCGATCGTGCCATTGGCTGAAGCTCTCGCCAATGCTTTGTATAAATTCGTGGCGCGTCACCTCGAGGTAATGCTGATAGTTGGCGTTGTTCACCACGCCCTGCACGTCACACTCATAGTCGCGCGTCTTCATGACATGACTGAAAGCAAATGTTTTCATATCCCTAATGTAATGCAAGTTATAATATATCCTTAATGTAAGGGCAAGTATAGTACATCCTTAGTCCAATGGAACGTATATACATCCTTAGTATAATGGCAAGCTATAATACATCCTTAATGTAATACCAAGCTAAAGTACATTCCAATGTAAATGCAAGCTATAATACATCCCTAACGTAAATACAAGCTATAATATAAAAGTAAGCCCACCGCAATGGGTGGGCTATGAAGTATGTCGATAAAACGACTTAAGCAATTAATGGTGGAACAAACGCACACCGGTGAAGCACATGGCGATGCCATACTTGTTGCACGTTTCGATAACATTATCGTCACGCACGGAACCGCCAGCCTCGGCAATATACTGCACACCGCTCTTGTGGGCACGTTCGATGTTGTCACCAAAGGGGAAGAAGGCATCTGAGCCCAGCGACACGCCGCTCAACGTCTCGAGCCAAGTCTGCTTCTCAGCCAAAGTCAACACCTCGGGCTTCTCGGTGAAGAACTGCTGCCACGTGCCCTCGCGCAACACGTCGTCGTGCTCCTCCGAGATGTAGACATCAATCGTATTATCGCGGTCGGCACGTTTGATGCCGGGCTTGAAGGGCAATGCCATTACTTTGGGGTGCTGACGCAGATACCAGATGTCTGCCTTGTTGCCGGCGAGGCGCGTACAGTGGATGCGGCTCTGCTGACCGGCACCAATGCCGATGGCCTGACCATCTTTCACATAGCACACCGAGTTAGACTGAGTGTACTTCAGTGTGATGAGGGCAATCATCAAGTCACGACGAGCCTCGGCGGGAATCTCCTTATTTTCGGTGGGGATGTTGGCAAAGAGAGCATCGTCGCTGAGATCTATCTCGTTGCGACCCTGCTCGAAGGTCACGCCAAACACCTGCTTACGCTCAACGGGAGCGGGGCGATAATTCGGGTCGATCTGGATGACGCAATAAGTGCCTTTGCGCTTCACCTTCAAAATCTCCAAAGCCTCCGGCTCGAAACCGGGTGCAATCACGCCGTCTGACACCTCACGGTTGATGAGTTTTGCCGTAGCCACGTCACACGTGTCGCTCAAAGCTATGAAGTCACCAAACGAAGACATACGGTCAGCACCACGGGCACGCACATAAGCATTTGCCAAGGGGGTCAACTCATAGTCGTCCGTAAAATAGATCTTACGCAACGTCTCGCTCAGCGGCAAGCCCACGGCAGCACCTGCCGGTGAGACATGTTTGAACGAAGTGGCTGCCGGCAGTCCGGTAGCAGCCTTCAGCTCCTTGACAAGCTGCCAAGAGTTGAAAGCATCGAGCAGGTTGATGTAGCCCGGGCGACCGTTAAGCACGGCGATAGGCAACTCGCCCTCTTCCATAAAGATACGTGACGGCTTCTGATTAGGATTGCAGCCGTATTTCAATTCGAGTTCTTTCATCGGTGTAAATGAATGGTTGACCGCAAAAGACGGCTTTTTTCTCGAAATTTGCAAATTATGGCACTCCTTTTTGTCACACCACTGCCTTTTTGACACGGCTTATAGATATAGGTGATGGAAAATATCTATATTTGGCAGAAATTTTGCCAACATGACAATACATAAACAAAATAATAACACAATTTTGATGAAAACACAAGGCACCTTAGTCGCCCTCTTGGCGACACTCCCGCTGATGGCAGCTTGTGGTGGAGGAGCCACCACCCCCATCGACCGCCATGCCCTACTCGACCGCAACAACCCGCAAGTCACGGCTTTCGACTCGTTAGCCTCACTCACCGTGGGCAACGGCAACTTTGCCTACACCGTCGATGCTACTGGCTTGCAGACCTTCCCCGAACGATACAGTGCCGGTGTGCCGTTGGGCACCCAAAGCTCGTGGGGGTGGCACAGCTATCCCAACCCCGAGAACTATCGCATTGACGAGGCATACAAAGAGTATGACTTCGGTCACGGTCATAAAGAGCTTTATGCCACACAATTCAACGAACCGGGTCGTGCCAAAGAGGCGGCAGACTGGTTCCGCAAGAATCCCCATCGCCTGCATCTCGGCTGCGTAGGTCTCGCCCTGCCCGAAGGCACCGACTACACTGCCTTCACCGACGTGCACCAAACCCTGCAGTTAGAGCAAGGGCGCATCGAAAGCACCTACAAGCTGTTTGGCAAGCCCGTGGAGGTCACCACAGCCTGCTCGCCACAGCGCGACGAGATAGCCATCGACCTCCGTGCCGAGGCTCCGCAAGCCATCGTGATACGCATGCCCTACCCCACCGGCGGTCATGCCGACGACGCTTGCTTGTGGCAAGACGATGCCTCACTTCACTACACCTACGACACACTCTCAGCCACCAACCGCCTGGTGCTCACCCACTGGTTCCCCACGGTAGAGATGCCCGATGAGTTTGGCAACACCTCGGTGAAAGACTTCACCTACCGCGTGGCAGTGCAGTGGGCTGACAGCGTCACGGTGAACGTGGAGCGCCGCGGCGACAATGCCTTCGTGCTCACCCCCTCAGCCGCACACTTCAGCTTCACCTGCGAGTTCGCGCCTCAGGTAGAGGCAGCTCCGGCGCAGCAGACGGCTGCCGACGTGATAGCCGATGCCGAGAACTACTGGCACAACTACTGGTATAACGGCGCAGTGGTAGACTTCTCGCAGTGCACCAACGAGTTGGCACCCGAGTTAGAGCGCCGCGTCGTGCTCAGCCAATACCTCTTGGCTGTGAACTGCGCCGGCAACACCCCGCCGCAAGAGACCGGTTTGACCTACAACTCATGGTTCGGCAAGTTCCACATGGAGATGATCTGGTGGCACCAGGCGCAGTTTGCCTTGTGGGGTCACCCCGAACTCCTCGACCGCACCTTGGGTTGGTATAAAGAAGTGGAGCCCGTGGCACGCCTCATTGCTCAGCGTCAAGGCTTCAAGGGTGTGCGTTGGATGAAGATGACCGACCCCTCCGGACTCGAAGCCCCCTCAAAGGTAGGCAGCTTCCTCATCTGGCAACAGCCCCACCCCATCTACTTAGCCGAACTGCTCTATAGAGCCAATCCCTCAGCCGAGGTGCTCGACAAGTATTACGACATCGTGCAAGAGACTGCCGAGTTTATGGCAGACTTTGCCACCTACGACACCCTCGAAGGTCGCTACGTGCTGAAGGGAGCCATTCCCGCCCAAGAGACCTTGCGTGCTGCCGAAACCGTCAACTCACCCTTCGAGCTCTCGCAGTGGCATTTTGCCCTCGACGTGGCACAGCAGTGGCGCGAACGTCGCGGCTTGCAGCGCAACATGGAGTGGGAAGAGCTGATTGACAAACTCTCCCCCTTGGCATACATCAACGACAGCGTCTACAGTGCCCAATACGGTCCGCTCTACTTAGCAGCCGAGACAGCCACCGACACCTATCGCGACATTCGCTTCACACAAGACCACATGGCGGTGCTCGGTGCGTTGGGCATCTTCCCCAAATGCAACTTAGTGCGCGAAGACTATATGCGCAACACCCTCCATTGGGTGTGGGACAACTGGAACTGGGGCAAGACCTGGGGCTGGGACTACCCGATGACCTCCATGTGCGCCTGCCGCTTAGGCGAAGCTCAGTTGGCAGTCGATGCCTTGGTTGTGCCGAAACGCACCAACACCTACCTGGTCAGCGGACACAACTACCAAGACTCACGCCTGCGCCTCTACCTGCCCGGCAATGGCGGTTTGCTCACCGCTGTGGCATTGATGTGCGCCGGCTGGGACGGATGCACCGATGAGAACCCCGGCTTCCCCAAAGACGGCACCTGGAACGTGCGCTGGGAAGGTCTGAAACCGTTGCCGTAATACGCTGTAAATAAGGAATGAACAACACTGAAAACATCACGGAGCAGCACCCATCACAAAAGATGGGTGCGCTCCGCTCTCTTCGCAAGGCGGTGGCTGCGGGTGCAGCTGCTGCCTTTGCCCGTTATTGGCAGTTGCCCCGTCGCCGCCGTCGCGTGGTGGGTTGGTGTGTGCTGCTCTGCTTCGTGGCAATGCTCTGCTTGGGTGGTTACGGACTCTATCGCGGCGGTGCCTATGTGGGGCATTGGATAGCCGAACTTGTGAGCGGCAGCGAAGCAGACAACGAGACCGACAGCAATGACTTCTGTGTGGGCAAGCCCAAGCGCGACTACCGATTGGCGCAAGCGCAGGGCAAGAAACACTTCAACTACACACACGACTTCAACGACATCAACGACACCCAGCTCACCGCCGCCACACGCATTGGCATTACCCCCATCGCCAACCGCGAAGATGCCGAACGCCTCAAAAGCCGACTCGTGCTGATACGCACGTGCCAATATTATAAGGTAGACCCGCTGCAACACTCCATCCCCTACCTGGTGCCCGAAGCTGCCGACCTACTCACCGAGATAGGTCGCCGCTTTCAAGAATACACCGGCAACGAATGCCGCTTCATCATCACCAGTCTGCTGCGCACACGCGAAGACGTGAAGAAGCTCAAGCGGCAAAACGGCAACGCCTCTAAAAACTCATGCCACTTCTATGCCACCACCTTCGACATCACCTACAACCGCTTCGACCGTAAAGGCTCGTTGCGCGAAGGACGGCTCAAGGAAGACTTGGCACGCGCCCTCTATGACCTGCACTCCGCCGGTTATTGCTACGTAAAATACGAACGCAAACAAGCCTGCTTTCACGTGACTGTACGTCCGTGAAAGCAGTGCTTGCTTTTTTATCCTTCCACATAATATCATCAAGACACATGCGTTAACACAATATACTT
>CAZBWT010000007.1:9032-27630 GCA_964495625.1 uncultured Prevotellaceae bacterium
AACACAATATACTTAACACCAAGCTAACGCAATAAACCTAACAACACTCAAACAAACAACATAACTATGAAAACAATCCTACCCGCCTTCATCGTCAGCCTCGGCATAGCAGCCGCCGGCTACTGCATCTATCGTGGACTGAACCAATTTGCCAGCAAAGACCGCTACGTGAGCGTGAAAGGTCTTGCCGAACGCGAAGTGATGGCAGACAAAGTCATCTGGCCCATGACCTACAACTACGTCGATAACGACCTCGCCTCGCTCTACGACGGTGTGGAGCGTCAAAAAAACTCCATTGTGGCATTTTTGAAACGCAACGGTGTGACCGACGAAGAGATCTTCATCCCCTCGCCCTCAGTGGTGGACCGCTTTGCGCAAAGCTACGTGCCCGACAACATCCGCACCCGCTATCAAGCCTCGGGCAAGATTGTGGTCACGTCGGGCGATGTCAACAAAATCATGTCAATCATGACGCAGCAAGCCGAGCTGCTCAAACAAGGCGTGGCGGTAGAAAACAACGAATGGTCGGTGCAATATCTCTACACCTCGCTCAACGACCTCAAGCCCTCGATGATTGAAGAAGCCACCCGCAACGGTCGCGCCGTGGCAGAGAAGTTCGCCGCCGATGCCGAGTGCGACTTGGGCAGCATCCGCTTTGCCAACCAAGGGCAATTCTCCATCACCGAAGACAGCAACACCCCGCAGATTAAGACCGTGCGCGTAGTGACCACCATCGACTACTATCTGAAGTAACCGCATCGGCACACCGCAGCCCAAAAGCGGTGTGGAATGGATTAACATCGCCGGTTTGGAAGCCGGGTAAATTCCACCCCGCCACACAAAAGCAATTCCCCCGGCAGCAAGTGGTTCACACTCGCTGCCGGGGGAATTGTGTTATAGTAGACTCAAGTCAGTTAACCTTGGCTTACTCGCCGGCATACAAACGCTCACGCTGAGCAATGATGCGCTCGTCGGTGATGTAGTCATCATACTCAATGCGCTTGTCGATGATGCCGTTCGGAGTGAACTCAATGACACGGTTACAGATGGTCTGGATGAACTCGTGGTCGTGGCTCGACATGAGGATTACACCCTTAAATGCCTTCAGGTTGTTGTTGAAAGCCTGAATAGACTCGAGGTCGAGGTGGTTGGTGGGTGAGTCGAGAATGAGCGTATTGGCATTCTTCATCATCATGCGGGCAATCATGCAACGCATCTTTTCACCTCCCGACAACACACTGGCTTTCTTCAAAATCTCTTCGCCTGAGAAGAGCATTCTGCCCAAGAAACCCTTGATGTAGATTTCGCTGGTGTCGTTGCTGAACTGCATCAACCAATCAACCATGTTGAGGTCGGTGTTGAAGAACTCAGAGTTATCGAGCGGCAGGTAAGCCGTAGTGATGGTCTGACCCCAGTCGAACGAGCCTTGGAAGTCGTGGTCGTTGCCATTGATGATTTCAAAGAAGGCAGTCATGGCACGCGGGTCGTGACTCAAGAAGACCACCTTGTCGTCTTTCTCAATCTGGAAGTTGACATCGTGGAAGAGGGTTGTACCCTCCACCGTCTTGCTCAAACCATGCACCTCGAGAATCTTCGTACCCGTTTCGCGTTCGGGGGTAAAGATGATGCCGGGGTAGCGGCGAGACGAGGGCTGAATCTCTTCAACGTTCAGCTTCTCGAGCATCTTCTTGCGGCTGGTGGTCTGTTTAGACTTAGCCACGTTGGCAGAGAAACGGCGGATGAACTCCTGAAGTTCCTTGCGCTTCTCTTCAGCCTTCTTGTTGGCCATCTGCTGCTGGCGCAAAGCCAACTGGCTCGACTCGTACCAGAACGAGTAGTTGCCGGCAAAGAGCGAACACTTCATGAAGTCGATATCGACAGTGTGGGTGCAGACGGCATCGAGGAAGTGACGGTCGTGGCTCACCACGAGGACAGTGTGCTCAAAGTTCGAGAGGTAATTCTCGAGCCACATCACGGTGTCGAGGTCCAAGTCGTTGGTAGGCTCGTCGAGGAGCAAGTTGTCAGGGTTGCCAAAAAGCGCCTTTGCCAACATCACACGCACCTTCTGCTTGGCGGGGATATCCTTCATCATCATGCCGTGCAGATCTTCTTTAATGCCCAAACCACTCAGCAAGTTGGCGGCATCGCTCTCGGCGTTCCAGCCGTCAAGTTCGGCGAACTTCTCTTCAAGCTCAGCCAAGCGAAGACCGTCTTCATCGCTGAATTCAGTCTTCTCATAGAGTTTATTCTTCTCCTCCATGATGTCGTAGAGCACGGTGTTGCCACGCAACACGGTGTCTAACACTGTATATTCGTCGTAGGCAAAGTGGTTCTGATCCAACACCGAAAGACGTTCGCCGGGTGCCATCGACACTTCGCCACGTGTTGCCTCGAGCTGACCGCTCAACACGCGCAAGAAGGTTGATTTGCCTGCACCGTTTGCACCAATGATACCATAACAATTACCCGGCACGAACTTCAAATTGACATCTTGGAAAAGAATTCGCTTGCCGAATTGAACGCAAAGATTAGAAACTGTGATCATAAGTTATTGACAATTACGGCGCAAAGATAGCAAAAAAGGGCGACATGACCAAATATGGATAGAAAAAGTCCCGCATTCACACCGGTGTGAATGCGGGACTCTGAAGAGAGCGATAGACGGGGCTCGAACCCGCGACCCTCAGCTTGGGAAGCTAATGCTCTACCGACTGAGCTACTATCGCAAACCCTAAATATTCTTTTAACTATTGACTTTCAGCCCTTAGTTTCCGACGATTGGCACGCTCAGCTATTAACTAACTTAGCCACCATGCTAACCATCTTGAGGGCAGACTTGGCTGCCTCTTCGCCCTTGCTGAGCTGAGTGCCTGCGGTGAGGTCTTTAGCCTGTTGGTAGGTCTCGGTCATCAGCACACCGGCTATAAACGGGATGTCGTTGTGAAGGTTCAACTCGGTGACACCTTGTATCACCCCACGGCAGGTGTAATCGAAGTGCAACGTCTCGTCTTGAATGACGGCGGCGAGCACAATTACAGCACTCGGCTCTTTGATGAGCGCCATTTGGCGCGCGCCAAAAATAAGCTCTGTGGCTCCGGGCACATGGGCGATGAAGATATCCTCATCCTGCAATCCGTATTTCTTAAGGGTGGCAACTGCGTCGTTGAGCAGTCGCTCGGTGATATCCGGATTACGTTCAGAAACTACAAGACCGACACTTGCGTTCAAGTTCAACGGTATGCCGTCTAACAGTTCCTGTTCCGGATGGTAGGGGTCACTTGACATATTTAGTTTATTAGTTGCTGCGCGCTCGGCAAATTAGTGCTGCACGCGGTAAATATACTTATCGATTTCCTGACCGATGGCAGTCTGAAGCCAAGACTCTTTGATGGCAGTGTAAGCCTTCAAAGCGCCTGCCTTGTCGCCCATGGCTTCGTAAGCCAAGCCTGCCTTCTTGAGGTAGAGGGGCGAGAAAGCCTCGTTGTTGGTGGCGGCAGCTGCCTTCTCGAAGCACTTCACAGCGTCTGCAAAGTTATCTGTTTCAACATAGCAGTCGCCCAAAGCAGCCTCAATGGCGGGAGCGATGATCATGTCGCTGCCTGAGAATTGCTTGAGGTAGTTGATGGCTTCGTCGTAGTTCTTCAACTCTTTGTTGCAGAGACCTGCGTAAGCCTTAGCCAAGTTACCGGTCTTTGTAGAGCCGTAGCTATCAATAACCTCTTCAAATGAAGCAAGAGCTTCGTCATATTTGCCGGCTTCAAACAAGAACTGAGCCGTGTATATTTCGTCTTGAGCTTTGCTATTGCGTCCTGTGTTATACCAGTTCCACAAAGAAACTACCAAAACAACAGCTACAATAATGATGGCGCCCCAGAAAAAACGTTTCTTATTATTTTCAACAAAAGCCTCTGTTTTAGAGATTGCCACATCTACGTCATTCACTGTTTGATCGGCTTTGTTTTTTGCATTCTGTGCCATGATTGGTTTGTGTTTTACTTACGTTGATTTAATTTGAACAATGTTATTACATTATTTTACATTTACTCTCATCATTTGAGCAAATTGCGCTGCAAAATTACGACATTAAAATTAAAACGCAACCTTTCATGTCGTTTTTTTGAAAATTTTGTCGTTTTTAGTCATTCACGAGCCTTGATAAGCGACTTTAGCGTGCTGCCGTAGCGGCTTAAACGGGGCTTTACGCGCCGAGGTGCGCCCCCACCGCCCTACCCCGCCGCCGGGCGTTCGCCCCTCGGCACTCACGATGTGGGCGGCGTGCACCCGGATTGGCAGCCCCGCCGCCCCTGCCGTCTGCACCCGCAGCAAAGCTGTCGCCGCCCCGCGCCGCGCACGCGTGGAGCCGCGCCGCCCGGCACGCAGGTGCCTCAGCCATTGATGCCGGTCGGCGCAAAGCGCGCGGCGGGCAGCGCGCATAATGTGTTTGGCGGGCGGCATGCATGCAGTTGCCGCCGGCACCATGAGGGTGCCCGCACAAAGACAAAAGCGGGCAGCAAGCACAACGGAGTTACCCGTCGCCGAGCGTAGCCACACATTTTTTATTTTTATATGTGTTTTGACAGAACGTTCAAATGGTCTATATTTGCAGCAAAATATGCAGAAGTGGAGCGACTCCCTGCGCCACCCGAATCGGCACAAGATATGAAACTTGATCATTTGTCTATACTTCATTATAAAAATATAGAGACGGCAGAACTTGACTTCTCGGGCAATGTGAATTGCTTTGTGGGCAAAAACGGCATGGGCAAGACCAACCTGCTCGATGCCATCTATCGCCTATCGTTTTGCAAAAGCATGGGTGCCATCACCGACAGCCAATGTGTGTTGCACGGCGAGGAACTATTCATGCTGACCGGTCATTATGAACTCAACGGCAAGCCCGAAGAGGTTTATTGCGGCTATCGCAACGGCTCGAAAAAGCTTTTTCGCCGCTCGGGCAAGACCTATCAACGACTGTCGGACCACATTGGTCTGCTGCCCTTGGTGATACTCACCCCGGCTGACAGCGTGCTGATACAGGGCGGCAGCGAGGAGCGTCGCCGTTTTATGGACCAGGTGATTTCGCAGTTCGACAAGACATATTTAGACGCGCTGATACGCTACAATGAGGCGTTGGCGCAGCGCAACAGCCTGCTGAAGCAGGAGCCGCCCGCCACCGACCGCGCCCTCTACCAACTGCTCGAAGAGCAAATGGACTACTACGGACAGCAGCTTTACGAGGCGCGCCGGCAGTTCACCGAGGAGTTCACCCCCGTGTTTCGCGAGTTCTACCAGCAAATCTCGCTCGACCGCGAGCAGGTGAGCCTCACCTACACCTCACACTTCAGCAAAGGGTCGTTGTTGCCCCTGCTCGACGAGGTGCGTCCCCGCGACTTGGCGCTGCAATACACCACCCGCGGAGCTCACAAAGACGACCTGCAAATGATGTTGGGCGACTACCCCATGAAGCAGATAGGTTCGCAGGGACAAAACAAGACCTTCTTGGTGACGCTGAAGTTGGCACAGTTCGACTTTTTGCGCCGCAAGGGGCACACCACCCCCATCTTGCTCTTAGACGACATCTTCGACCGCCTGGACGGCGACCGTGTGGAGCAGATTGTTCGGTTGGTAGCATCAAACCGCTTCGGGCAGATTTTCATCACCGACACCAACCGCGAGTATCTTGACCGCATCATCAGCGGGCTAACCGACTACAAGCTCTTCAACGTGGAGGGCGGACGTTACACGGTGGTGTCGCAGGCAACACCCGAAAATCAGCAACAAAGTAACTAACAGCATAAAGGCAAACAGGTATGCAACGACGCAACGAACAAACCGTGGGCGAGGTGCTCAATGCCTTCTTGAAGTCATCGCAGCTCGAAAATCGCATTTTTGAAGACAAGATTGCCGCCATCTGGCAAGAGGCTTTGGGACCGGCGGTGACCGCCGAAACCGCGCGCATACACCTGCAGAGCGGAACCTTGTTTGTGGCTTTGCGGTCGCCCTCGCTGCGCACCGAACTTTTGATGCGCCGCAGCGCCATTGCCCGGGTGCTCAACGAGAAGTTGGGCGCGACGGTGGTGAAACAAGTCGTCATACAATAAACCAACACACACAACACCCACAATTATGGCAAAGCAGAAGACTGCCTATTTTTGTAACTCTTGCGGTGCCGAACAGCCCAAATGGTTCGGTCGCTGCCCGGCATGCGGCGAATGGGGCACGTGCGTCGAAGAGGTGGTATCGGTGAAATCGTCAAGCAGCACACACAGCAGCCACGGCGGTTTGCAGTTGCCCGGTCAGAAAGAGCCACCCCGCCGCCTGAGCGAGATTAAAGCCGTTGAGGAAGAACGCATTGACATGCACGACGCGGAACTAAACCGCGTGCTCGGCGGCGGCTTGGTGCCCGGCTCGATGGTGCTGCTCGGCGGTGACCCGGGCATCGGCAAGTCTACCTTAGTGCTGCAAACGGTGCTGAAACTCACCGACCGCAAAGTGCTCTACGTGTCGGGCGAAGAGAGTGCCTTCCAGCTCAAGATGCGTGCCGAGCGTCTTTCGTCGGAGCTTAACGAGCAGTGTTACATTGTGTGCGAAACGTCGCTCGACCAAATATTTGAACACATCAAGAAGGTGGAACCCGACGTGGTGATCATCGACTCCATACAGACCATCGCCACCGACGACTTGGAGTCGTCAGCCGGCAGCGTGGGTCAGGTGCGTGAGTGCGCCGCCCGCATCTTGAAGTTTGCCAAAGAGTCCGGCACGCCGGTGATTCTGATTGGTCACATCACCAAAGAGGGTGCCTTGGCGGGTCCGAAGGTGTTAGAACACATCGTAGACACCGTGCTGCAATTTGAGGGCGACCAACATTACATGTATCGCATACTCCGCGCCATCAAAAACCGCTTTGGCAGCACGTCGGAGTTGGGCATCTACGAGATGCTCGCCAACGGGCTGCGCCAGGTGACTAACCCGTCGGAGCTGTTGCTCTCGACGCAACATGCGGGGCTGAGCGGGGTTGCCATCTCGGCAGCCATCGAGGGTGTGCGTCCGTTTTTAATTGAGACGCAAGCCTTGGTCAGCTCGGCAGCTTATGCCACCCCGATGCGTTCCACTACGGGTTTCGACAATCGCCGTCTGAACATGCTCTTGGCGGTGCTCGAAAAGCGCGTGGGCTTTAAGTTGGGGCAGAAAGATGTCTTCTTGAACATTGCCGGCGGTCTGCGCGTCAGCGACCCCGCCATGGACTTGGCGGTGATTTCAGCCATACTTTCAAGCAACATGGATATGGCCATCGACATGCAGACTTGCATGACCGGCGAGGTGGGACTTTCGGGCGAGATACGCCCCGTGGCACGCCTTGAACAGCGCATCATGGAGGCAGAAAAGTTGGGCTTCAACCGCATCTTAATCCCCAACGTCAACCTCAAGAGCTTCGACGCGCAGCGGCTGCACATACGCATCTGCCCCGTGAGCAAAGTGGAGGAGGCTTTCAGATTGTTGTTTAGTTAACCCACTGCGGTTGTGTTTATCAGCATTCATTATTTTTATGATTAAGAATATCAAAATGCGCGTGCGCCCCGAGGTTTGGGCGGATGCCGAAAAGTTAGAACAAGCTATAGCCGAACAAAATGCCTTGCAGCGGCAAGCCATACGCGGTGTGCGCACGTTGCACCGCAGCATCGACGCACGTCAACGCCAAGTGATGATTCAGCTTGACGTGGAGGTATATATTAATGAGGAACCGCCCGTAGACCACTTCGAGGCGAAGCATTATGGCGACGTGAGCGGCAAGCCTCAGGCCGTTGTGGTGGGAGCAGGTCCCGGTGGACTCTTTGCCGCCCTGCGCCTGATTGAGGCGGGGGTGAAACCCGTGGTGGTGGAGCGTGGTCGCAATGTGACCGACCGCCGTCGCGACGTGGCAGCCATAGCCCGCGAACAGGCAGTGAACCCCGAGTCGAACTATTGTTTCGGCGAGGGCGGCGCGGGAGCTTTCTCTGACGGCAAACTCTTCACCCGCTCGAAGAAGCGCGGCAACGTACACGGGGTGTTGGAGCGACTCTGTCAGTTCGGTGCCAACACCACCATACTCTCTGATGCCCACCCCCACATCGGCACCGACAAGTTGCCGGCGGTGATTGCCGCCATACGACAGCAGATTTTAGACTGTGGCGGTGAGGTGCATTTCGAGACGTGCATGAGCGACTTCTTGCTGCGCACCACAGCCACCGGCGAACGTGAAGTGTGTGGCATCGTGACGCGCGACGGACGCACCTTCGAGGGCCCGGTCATCTTGGCAACGGGGCACTCGGCACGCGATGTGTATCGCATGCTCTATGCCCGCCAAATCCCCATCGAACCCAAAGGCATCGCTATGGGTGTGCGCTTAGAGCACCCCCAGAAGCTCATTGACCGCATACAATATCACAGCCCCGCCGGACGCGGTGCCTATCTGCCGGCGGCAGAATATAGCTTCGTGACGCAGGCGGCAGGGCGCGGTGTCTACTCGTTTTGCATGTGTCCGGGCGGCGTGGTGGTGCCTTCAGCTACGGGACCGGAGCAGGTGGTGGTGAACGGCATGTCAGCATCAACCCGCGGGTCGCGATGGGCAAACTCCGCCATGGTGGTCGAGATACGCCCCGAAGATGTGGCAGAGCTGTCGGCTCAGCTACCCATTGATGCCGAACTGAGCAACTCGCCACTCGCCATCTTAGCCCTGCAGGAGTCGTTAGAGCGACAGACGTGGCTCAACGGCGGACGCACACAGCAGGTGCCGGCTCAACGCATGACGGACTTCGTGAAGGGGCGACTCTCTGCCTCGCTGCCTGAGGTGAGCTATGCGCCGGGAGCCGTGGCATCGCCACTACATTTCTGGATGCCGCCCTTCATAGCCGACCGTCTGCGCGAGGGCTTCAACACCTTTGGGCGACAGGCTCGCGGCTTCTTGACCGACGAGGCGGTGATGCTCGCCTCCGAGACGCGCACCTCATCGCCGGTGCGCATTCCGCGCGACCGTGAGGCTTTTGTTCACCCGCAGGTGAAGGGTCTCTACCCTTGTGGCGAGGGTGCCGGTTTTGCCGGCGGCATCGTGTCGGCGGCTATGGACGGCGAGCGTTGCGCCGAGGCTTTGGTGGGTGCCTATTTCACCCAAGCCTGAGCGGCGGCAGCAACGTCAATCTCTTATCGACAAAACCATTTATAATTATCTATCAGCTATAAAATGTCAGGAATCTCTTTTGTAGACATTATTGATTATGCCGGCACCTTTGCCTTCGCCATTAGTGGTGTGCGCATGGCAGCCAGCAAACAGTTCGATTGGTTTGGTGCCTTCATCGTGGGTTTGGTGACGGCTGTGGGCGGCGGCACGCTGCGCGACCTGATGCTTGGGCTTAACCCTTTTTGGATGACCGCCTACATCTACTTCGTCATCACCGCTTTGGCTCTGCTCTTTGTGGTGTGCTTTCACCGCATCATCAACAAGATTGCGGGCACCATCTTCTTGTTCGATGCCATCGGCTTGGCACTCTTCACGGTGGTGGGTTTCCAAAAAACCATCGACGCAGGTTTCGCCGACTGGGTGGCCATCATCATGGGCATGTTTACGGGTGCCGCCGGAGGTGTGATTCGCGACATCCTGATCAACGAGGTGCCGCTCATCTTCCGCAAAGACATCTATGCCATGGCGTGCTGCGTGGGCGGTCTGATCTATTCTGCCTGCCTGCACTTCGGCGTGCCGGTGTGGATTTCGCAGATGTCTTGCGCCGTGTCGGTGGTGGTGATTCGCATCTTGGCGGTGCGCTTCCACTGGCAGTTGCCCATCATGAAAGAGTGAGCATCACCGACTCAGTTTGACACTTTAACGTCGGGCGGCTGCGGCATGTGGTGTAAAATAACTTAAATAACCCACTACCGACGCACCACCGACTGAGAAAACAGACTAACTTTGAGGCTGTTTTTTAATTGCAATGTTTTGATTTTTATTGGTTATGCTTTCTATCATTAATCACTTCTATCCTAACGATGACGCACTCAAGAGCCTATTGCTGATGCACAGCCGCCAAGTGCGCAACAAAGCCGTGACTATAGCGGCTATGCCCGAGAACCGGAAATATCAGATTGATCTTGAAATATTAGCTAACGGTGCCATGCTGCACGACATCGGCATTCGCGAGTGTAACGCGCCGAGCATCTATTGCACGGGCACTCAGCCTTATTTGGCACACGGCGTGGTAGGCGCACGCATGCTGCGCGAATATGCCACACTCCACCCCGAATTCAACGTCGAACCTTATGCGCGCATCTGTGAGCGACACACCGGTGCCGGCATCTCGGCGTATGATGTGGTGTCGCAACACCTGCCCTTAGAGGTGCGCGACTATCTGCCCGAAACTTATGAGGAACAGCTGATTTGTTTGGCAGATAAGTTCTACTCGAAGTCTCGCCCCGCCGAAGAGCTGACGGTTGAAGATGCCCGTCACTCGTTGGCTAAGTTCGGCGATGAAACGTTGGCGCGCTTCGACCGTTTGTGTGAGACGTTTCACCTATAAACACAGTGAAGACTTTCTCTCAATAGCATTATCATATATACAAAGACTCCCGGCTACAATCAGTGTGCTCACACTAATCGTGGCCGGGAGTCGCTCATTTGCGGGTGATGGGGCAGGATTGACCGCAACCACACCCCCACTCCGACGGAATGCCTTTAGCCTATGGCTTGCTTTAAAGCTTGTGCCAACTGGTCGGGACAAGAGGTGGGCTTGCCGTTGCAGCTGATGTGCTCTATGGCGGGTATCACCTCTTCAGCCTTCTTGCCTTTCACCAAGGCACAGATGCCCTTGAGGTTGCCGTTGCAACCGCCCACAAAAGCACAATCGGTGATGACGTTGTTGTCGTCTAACTTCACCTTGATGAGACGCGAGCAGGTGCCCTGCGTTGCGTATTGAATTTCTTTCATAAATTAAATTATTTAGAGTTAGTGCGCGCCACAGCAAGCGCATGGTCGGCTTCGTCGATTTTGTGCAAATCGTTTTGCCGAACGCTGTAGAACCGCAAATATACACTTAATTTTGTTAAACCGATTGGACAAAGCAAATATTATTAGTATCTTCGCTGAGATTTTTAGGAACACCAAGCGAGTTTCTGCTGTGATTTTAGCAAAAACGGGAGCGAAATACACACATCTGAAAAGCGATTCGAATGAAATTTTTACAACGAAAAACAATAAAATATGCGTTGGCTGTGCTGTTGGGTTGCTGTGCAGGCATGCAAGCAGTGAAAGCCGACGTGGTGCCCAGTGTGCACCGAGAATTACACCGCAAGTATCGTGAGAAACAGGCAGAATCTCTGCAATTTCAAACCATGGTAGACTCGTTGACGCACCTCGGTGGTACGAACGAGGAGGTGTTTGAACTCTTCCCCGCCATGGATCTCTATACGGCTTGGGATGATGCGCACGTTGACCCCCTGATCGGCAAAGGCACGGTGCACATTCCCGACACGATGGATATTGATGTTTCTCACTTCTTCCCCCCCATCAAGGGTGCCATCACCTCGCCTTACGGTTGGCGTCATCGCCGCATGCATAAGGGCACAGATATTAAGCTCTATACGGGCGACACGGTGTATGCCGCTTTCAACGGTAGGGTGCGCATCAAGAAGTTCGACCGCCGCGGTTATGGCTATTATTTGGTGTTGCGCCACAGCAACGGTTTGGAGACCGTCTATGGTCACTTGTCTCGTTTCATCGTGAATCAAGACGACCTTGTGAAGGCGGGCGACCCTATCGCCTTGGGCGGCAGCACGGGACGTTCCACGGGTCCGCACCTCCACTTCGAGATGCGCTTTATGGGCATCGCGCTCGACCCTTCAACCATCATCAACTTCAGTACATTCGAGCCTAAGACCGCCATCTATAAGTTTAAGGCAAAGCCGGCACAACAGATGCAACGCGGCGGCAGTTCAGCTCCGGCATATGCCGGCAGTGGCGGCGGCGCGCTCTACCACAAGGTGCGCAAGGGCGATACACTCGGCAAGATTGCTTCGCGCTACGGCACCACCGTGGGCAAGCTGTGTAAGCTCAACCAAATACGCTCTACACAGACGTTGCGCGTGGGTCAGCGACTGCGGTATAGGTAAACACAGTATAAGAAAGGGAGAATATATGTAATAAGCATGTCGAACATGCTCATAAGAACGGGAGGCGAACACCAATCAGAGGTGTTCGCCTCTTTTCGTGCATCTATATTGACTGAATACATGCCGGGCAAACAAAATAAAGGTCGCACAAGACACTTGTGCGACCTTTTATATTTCCCTATTCTATTGAATGTGCAAACACCTATATGGTCCAAATTCAACACTGCAAAGATAGCAACCAATGGGGAAGCGTCAAAATATTACCGATGAACGGCTGAATTTAATCGACCAACGGTGTTCATGCCGGCAGCCTTGCGGTAGGCGGTGCCTGCCAAGAAGAGACGGCAGCGGGCATCAATCTTATCGGCATAGGCTTGTTGCCACATCGTCTGCGCCTCCATGTAGTTCACGAGCGACTCCAGTCCTAACTCATATTCGCGTGCGCCGGTGCGCAGGTTCTCGTCGGCAGCCTCCATCGACTTCTCGGTGAGCGTCACTTCCAAGAATGCCTCGTCTAAGTTGTTGGCAGCCTGCACCAATTCGAGTTGCATCTGCTCTATCAACTCGTCGCGCTGAGCGGCTATGCGCTCTTGCTCTTTGCGTGAGGCACGCACCTTGTTGATGCCTTCACCAAAGTGGAACAGCGGCACGCTCACTGACAGCATCACGCCGTAAGAGGGCTTGTAGAAGAGGTCTTTGTCGTTCACCTCAAAGCCATGCACGTAGCTGTAGGCTCCAGCCACAGCCACCTGGGGCAGGTAGTCGCTGCGGTCTAACTTCACCTGCTGCGCCGCCAATGCCACCTGCCCGTCTAAGATGGAATATTCTGGGCGGCTCGTCACGTCTGCCCGGGCAGAGGGCACTTCGGGCATGCCCATGATGTCTTCTTTGCGCACCTCAACAGTGCTGTCGAGTGGCAAGCCGATGACGTGGCAGAGGTTCATCTGCGCCAACCGCCCGGCATTCTCGGCTTGACGCAGCTTCAGTTCGCTCTCGTTCAGCTTCACCTGCACTTTCAGCACGTCGTTGTTGGAGGTCATGCCGTGTTTGTAGGCACTCTGAACGTTGGCGAGCAGCTCTTGCAACATGGTGTTGTAGCGCTGCGCCACGCGTTGCAGTTCGGAGGTCTTCACCACCAACATGTAGGCTTGCTCGGTCTTCACCACCACTTCGCTTTCTTGCAGCTCGGTGTTTTGCTCTGCCATCTGAGCCCCTATGCGCGCCATGCGATAGGCTGCGGTGACCTTGCCGCCCATATAGATGGGCTGCTCTACGGTGATGCCCGCCTGCACGATGTTGCCCACCTTGTAGGTGATGTCTTGGTCGGGGAAGTAGGCATATTCTTTAAACACGGGCACTCCGTCGGCACCCATCACCGGAGCCCCCGTGGCATCAGTCACTACGTTGGGCACTAATGTGCCCGCTGTGGCATTGAATGTGTAGGTGGGCAGATAGCCGCCCGCTATGCTCAGCGCGCCGCGGCTGTTGGAATAGACATCCGCCCCGGTGAGTTTGAAGTTGGGGAAGAAGTTGGCGCGGTAGGACTTGGTTAGATAGCCGTAGCGCTCGGCACTTTTGCGTGCGGCGATGAGCGTCTTGTTGTATGCCAAGGCGCGCTCGAGGCAGGCACTGAGCGTAAGCGGTCCGGGGTCGGGGGCTACTAACGGTTCGGGCTCCTCAGCCTGCCACGGTGTCTGGGCTGCGGCTGGAACGGCGCACATGGCGCACACCGCCATCAGGCAAGCCACCACGGTGTGGCTCATCTTGTTTATGTGGCTGGTTGCACGGAAGTGTATTGCGCCGATGCTTGTTGCCCTAAAACTTGCTGCACCGAAGCTTGTTGCCTTGCCACGTAGTGCACTGAAGTGTTCGTCTCTATATCTCAGCCGATAACTTGATGTTTTAGCCATAACTTATGTCTTGTGGCAACCGGGTTAAAAGGTGTCCCCCGAAGGGGGAGACTTGGCTCGGCTGCCGTGGTTATTTACTTAATCTTAAAGAACATAGCATAAAGCACGGGCATGATGATGAGGGTGATGACCGTGCCCATCAGCAACCCGCCCATGATGGTGGCTGCCATGGAGCCGAACATAGCGTCGGGCAACAGCGGCAACATGCCGAGCACGGTGGTCAGCGATGCCATCATCACAGGGCGCAGACGACTCAGTGAGCTTTCTATCAGCGCGTGGCGCGGCTCTTTACCGCTCGAAATCTGGAGTTTAATCTCGTCCATCAGCACGATGCCGTTCTTAATCATCATGCCTATCAAGCCCAAAACACCCACTATGGCAACAAAGCCGAAGGTCTTGCCCGAGATGAGCACGGCGGGTATCACACCAATCAAAATCATGGGGATGCAGCAGAAGATGATGACGGGTATCTTGTAGTCGCCAAACAGCATGATGAGTATGGCTATCATCAGCACAATAGCCATGGGAAAGTTCTTGAAGAGGTATTTCATCGACTGGTCGCTGGCATTCTTCTCGCCAATCCACTGCAGGCTGTAGCCCGTGGGCAGGGGTATGGCTTCGATGTCAGCAGCCACTGCGCGTCGCGCCGCCTCGGTGCCTACACCCGGCATGGGCGATGCCTGCACGCGCTGGGCGCGCTGTCCGTTCCAGCGTATCACCACGGGGTCTTCCCACTCGACGTGTATGCCGCCGCTGACTTGTTTCAGCGGGGTGGTTTGCAGCATCTCGGCGAGCAACTCGTCTTTGTCGAGTTTGCCCATCATGAGGCGGCGCAGGTTGTCGCTGCCTACTACGGCAGATAGCTGCGGCAGCATGTTAAACACGGTGGCTTCGGTGAGCGACTCGAGCGGCTTGCCCTCGGCATCGACACACTTCACGTTGATTTGCTGTTCGTGCATGCCGTCGTAGAACGAGCCCACGGGGATGCCGCCGGTGGCGGAGAGCAATGAGGTGCCCACCTCGCTGCGGCTCAGACCAATGCGACGTGCCACGGGCTGGTTGTAGTCTGCCACCAACACCGGCACCTGGGGATCCCAGTCGGTGGTGATGAGGCGCACCTGTCCGCTGCGCTCCATGATGCTGCGTGCCGTGTCGGCAAGCTGGTGCAGCACAGCCGGGTCGGGTCCGCTGAACTGCGCTTCGATGGGGAACTTCTTATACATCAGGTTGTAGCGCTTCAGCTTGATGTATGCGTCGGGGAACATGTTGCCAAGGTCGCGCTGTATCTCTTCGAGGTTCGCCACTAAGGCTTTGGGCGAGGTGAAGTCCACAATCAACTCGCCATAAGAGAGCGAGGGGGTGGCGATGCTGCGCACCAGGTTGTAACGGCTCGGAGTGCCGCCCGTCGAGGCGGTGACGTGGGTCACCTCGCTGCGCCCGGCAAGGTAGTTTTGTATGCTGTCGAGGTCTTGTTGCACCTGCGTGTAGTTGGTGCCCTCGGGCAATTTATATTCTAAGTAGAGCTGGTCGTACTCCATGTCGGGGAAGAAGCCCTGCGGCAGGAAGCGGTAGCAGAAGGCGCACACCGCCAACAGCGCCACGGTGAGCCCCACCACGGTGACGCGATGGTTCAGACCGAAATCGAGCAGTCGGCGCAACAGTCGATACCACCGCCCGTCGTAGAGCGAGCCGGCAGCTTCACCCTCGGCGGCAGCCACGGGCTTGGCAGGGGGCAGCAGGCGATCAGCCATCAGCGGCACATGCACCAATGCCAACACCCAGCTGAGCAACAGCGACACCGCCATGACGATGAAGAGGTCGCGCACGTAAAGCCCCGTGGTGTCAGGCGAGAGGAAGATGGGCAGGAATGCTAAGATGGCTATCAGCGTGGCACCGAGCAGCGGCATTGCCGTTTTGCGTCCGATGTCGGTGAGTGAGTCGGTGCGCGTCTTGCCCAGTCGGCGGTCTATCAAGATGCCGTCTACGATGACGATGGCATTGTCTACGAGCATGCCCATTGCTAAGATGAAGGCGGCGAGCGACACGCGCTGCAGCGTTCCGTCGAGCAGATAGAGCACGCTGAACGATCCGAAGACAATCACCACCAGGCTGATGCCGATGATGACACCGCTGCGCAGACCCATGGTGAGGATGAGCACGGCTATGACGATGAGCACCGATTCGAGCAGGTTAATCAAGAATGTGCCGAGGGCATTGTTGACGCGCTCGGGCTGGAAGAACACTTTGTGACACACCACACCGGCGGGCAGCTGCGTGGCTTCAATCTCGGCGATGCGCCGGGCGACGAGTTTGCCAATCTTGGTGATGTCGGTGCCGCTGACCGCCGAGATGGAGATGCCCAAGGCGGGTTCGCGGTCGTAGGTCAGTGAGTTGCGCACGGGCTCGGCATACCCCTTCTCGACTTTTGCGATGTCGCCGAGGCGGAGCTGGTCGTCTTCGTGGCCCTGGATGATGAGGTTGGCGATGTCTTGCACGGTGCGATAGCGGTCGCTCACGGTGACGCGTATGCGGTTGGTGCCGTTGTCGTAGTAGCCCGAGTAGACGGTTTGGTTCTGCCCGTTAAGGGTTTGCAGCACCTCGGCGGGCAACACGCCTAAGTTGGCTAACTTGTCTTGCAGCAGCGAGATGTTGATGCACTCGGTGCGCTCGCCATAGATGTCCACGCGCGACACACCTTCGATGTTGCCCACCTCGCGCTTGATGAGGTTGGCATAGGTGGAGAGGTCGCGCTCGGAGATGCCGTCGCCCGTCAGGGCATAGAACATGCCAAAGACATCGCCGAAGTCGTCGCGCACCACCGCGGGGTTTGCCCCCTCGGGGAACTGCGCCGAGGCTGCAGCGACTTTACGCCGCAGCATATCCCAGTGTTGTTCGATGTCGCTGTTAGGCACGGTGGAGAGCAGCTCTACGGTGAGGATGCAGAGGTCGTTGTAGGCGTAGCTCTGCACGGTGTAGACATCTTGCGTCTGGCGGATGGCTTTCTCTAAGGGATCCACCACCTCTAACTCCACTTGATGTGCCGAGGCACCGGGGTAGGTTGCCACCACCATGGCTTGTCGCACTTTCAGCTCGGGGTCTTCGAGCTTGCTCATGTCGTAATAGGCAAACAGTCCGCCCAACACGAGCACCACCACCAGGAAGTTTACTAAGCGGCGGTTATTTAAAGCCCATTTTCCGAAGTCTATCATAGCATGCCTCCCACATTTGTTGCCGACGGTTCAGCCATGGGTGTCACCTGCTCACCGTCGGTTAAGTGATGCACTCCGGCAGAAACCACCTGCTCGCCGCTCTTCAGACCGTTGGTGATCTCGGCGGTGCCGTCGGTGTGGAGTGCGCCGAGTTGCACGCGGCGCAGGGCTATGGTGCCGGTGGCGGCATCGTAGACAAAGACGCTCGCGCCCGAGCCGTTGTTAAACACCGCGCGGGTGGGCACACTCATCGAGCCGCCTTCTTGCGGCTGGTATGCCACCTGCACCATGGCGGTCATGCCCGGAGTCACCTCGGGGTGTTTGCCGTCAAGCAGCAGGCGTGTTTCATACAGCTGGTTAGCATTGGCTTTTGAAGCCACATTGATGAGTTTGAGGGGGAATATCTGACCGGGCAGCACGTCGAAGGTGCAGGTGAAGCTGTCAAAGCGCTCTTTTTGCTGGAACTCCGAAGCGGGTATGTTGATGATGACCTCGGTGCCCTGAGCGCTGAACAGCTTCAGCACGGGCATGCCGGCTGCCACCGTCTCATGTTCTTCACTCACCACCTCTTGCACGTAGCCGTCGAAGGGGGCGGTGAGGCGAGTGTCTGCCAACTGGTTGCGGTGGTTGTTATATTTAGCCGTAATCTGCTCTAAGCCATAGCGCGCCTTGTCGTAGTTGTTGGCTGAGGTGCCGCTGTCGTTATAGAGCGCCATGACGCGTTCCGCCTCGGCTTTCACCTGGCGATATTCCGCCTCGGTGGCAGAGAGCTGCAATTTGTAGTCACGGTCGTCCATCTGCGCCACTAACTGACCGCGGCGCACGAAGTCGCCTGACCGCACCGGCACGCGTTGCAGTGTGCCGCTCACCTTAAACGAGAGGTTTACCGTTTCGGCAGCTTGTGTGCGCCCGGGGTAGACCGAGCTCTGCTCTTTGCCACACGGTTGCACGGTGGTTAGTCGCACCAGGGGTGCCGGGGCTTCTTCTTTGTTACCTGACGAGCACGCTGTCAGCGCCATAGCGGCAGTGACAGCCCATAGCATAGCAAAATGTTTCATAACCATCTATTATTCTGTTTTTCAAAATATAGTACATGAGCTAAAAGTGTGTTCACAGTGGCAGGTGCCGGCAGCCTCGCGCAAAGCTCATGCAGCAGTGGCTGAGGCACTTCCGAGAGGCAAAGATATAACAACTGAAAAACATTTGCAACTCTCAAATGGTTTCTAATCACTCACCCCCGCAAAAACGCCGCTAATTTGCCGCAATTAAGGGCAATATTGGCGGCGCTGTGCAGATTGCTAATATATCTGTGTTGGGTAGAATTGCCGATTATATTCGTTTGGAAGA
>CAZBWT010000007.1:27730-31861 GCA_964495625.1 uncultured Prevotellaceae bacterium
TTGCAGCGCGTGCCGAGGTTTTTGACGAAGCCCAAGGGGTGCCCCTGATAGGTAACGACAAGATAGCCTTTTGCCCACGAGGACTCGGGTATCAGCGCTTCACGACGCAGGTAGGTCAGGGCGGTGGCTTCGCTTAACTCCACTTGGGGGAATGCCTCGGGCGACAACTCGGTGCTCAGTGCCAAGGCATGTTCGGGTATCACGTCGCGCCCCTTGGCGGTGGCAAGAGCGATGCCCGATTGCAAGATGTAGATGCCCACCTCTTTGAGGGCGCGGTGCAGAGCCGCCTGCGGGGCGGGAAGAGCCGAGAGCACACCCTCGGCGCTCAGGTCGTAGTCGTAAGTGCCGGGCAGGAGCCAATCTTTCACCTGCGGCAACATCGCCTTCAGCTCGGGTCGGGGTTTAGCACCCTTGCCGCGCACCTGGAAGGGGCGACAGTCCTCGTCAGCCGGCTTGCGCAGGGCAGCCATAAACAGCCCTTCTCCGGGGGTGCGATGGGGCATGAAACGATAGACGGGCAGGTCGCCCTGCAGGCTGCCGCGAATGTTCCACGCCTCATCAACAGGCACGGCAACAGGCACGGCTCCCAACTCATCGACCATAAACTGCACCTGCTCCTCGTCTTCGTGCACGTTGAATGTGCACGTGCTGTAGACCAGCAGACCGCCGGGCTTCAGAGCCTCCCACACGTCACTCAATATCTCACGTTGCAGGCGGGCGCAGTCGCGCACCTTGGCGAGGCTCCAATCGGCAATGGCACCTTCGTCTTTGCGAAACATGCCTTCGCCCGAACAGGGCACGTCGGTCAAGATTACGTCAAACGTGTGGCGCAGCTTGCCGAAAGCTGCAGCCGGAGCCGAGGTGACGGTGGTGGCGGGTGCGCCCCACTTTGTCATATTTTCCGCCAAGATGCGCACGCGCTTGCGGTCTACCTCATTGCTGACGAGGCAGCTGCCGGCAGGGAGCACAGATTGCAGCGCAGAGCTTTTGCCACCGGGGGCAGCGCAGAGATCCAAGCAGGTCAGCGGTGCGTCGGCGGGGAGCAATGAGCGCACCACGTGGGTCACGAACATGCTCGCCTCTTCTTGCACATAATAAACACCGGCATGAAGCAAGGGGTCGAGCGTGAACTGCGGACGCTGCGGCAGGCGCAGTCCCGTTTGGCACCAGTCCACTGCCGTCACTCCGGGTTGCGTCCGGCGTGCGGCAGCCTCTTCGGGGGTAGACTTTGCCGGGTTGAAGCGTATGGAGGTGGGGGGCTCCGTTTGGCTCAGAGCGGTGATAAACGCGTTATATTCATCGGTGGGAAGCAATGGCTGCATGAGTTGCAAAAAGTCTTGCGGAAGGGACATATTCAACGGTTTTATGATTGATGGTGCCGTCGGTTTTATGATTGGCGGCTCCATCTGTTTTATAAATTGACGGCTAAAATAGAGCAAATTGCACGAAGAAACAAAATAAAAGCATTATTTTTGCACGAAAATAAATCACGCTACCTCTGATGACATCTGAAACAGCAATATATCTTATCCCCGTCACGTTGGGCGATACGCCTATCGATCAGGTCTTACCGCCCCACAATCGTGCCGTCATCGCCTCATTGCGACACTTCATTGTGGAGAACGTGCGGTCGGCGCGCCGCTTCTTAAAGAAAGTGGATCCGGCTACCGACATCGACTCATTGACTTTTTACGAGCTGAACCGTCACACCCCGCCCACTGCGATTGAGAGCTTTCTCTCACCGCTCCGCGAGGGGCATTCGGTGGGCATCATCTCTGAGGCAGGTTGCCCGGCGGTGGCAGACCCCGGTGCCGATGTCGTAGCCATAGCGCAGCGTAGAGGCTTGCGCGTGGTGCCGTTGGTGGGTCCGTCGAGCATCATTTTGAGCGTGATGGCTTCGGGCTTCAACGGTCAGAGCTTCGCCTTTCACGGCTATCTGCCCATCGAAGAGGGCGAACGCACGGCACGCATCAAACAGTTAGAGGGGCGCGTCTATGCCGAAGACCAGACGCAGCTCTTCATTGAGACACCTTATCGCAACGCCCGCATGATGATGGATTTGCTGCGCACCCTGCGCCCGCAGACGCGCATCTGCCTTGCCGCCAACATCACCTGCGCCGACGAGAAGATCACTACACGCACGGCAGCCGATTGGCGCAAGCTAATCCCTGCCAAAGCCTCCGAGGAGGAGGTGGGCAAACACGTGCCGCGTGTGCCCGCCATCTTCTTAATCTATAAGTAAAACCAAAGAATCACCCATAACACACAGCACACAGACACCACACACACTCATGACTCTGAAATTTCTAAGTCTCTCAAGCGGGAGCAGCGGTAATTGCTATTATCTCGGCACAGAGAACTACGCCATACTTATTGACGCGGGCATACCCGTGCGCAGCATTCAGAAGGTGCTGAAAGAAAATAACCTCCCCTTCGACAAGATCTACGCGCTGCTCATTACGCACGATCACACCGACCACATCCGCTCAGCCGGGAGCATCGGTGAGCTTTATCACATACCCGTCTATGCCACACGCGAAGTGCATGCCGGCATGGAACGCAATTACGGCATGCAGAAGAAGCTGTCGGTGACCTCTCGCCGCAATTTGGAGCGCGATGTGGAAGTCACCTTGCCCGGCACAGACTTCCGCGTCACTCCCTTCACCGTGCCGCACGACTCCACCGACAACGTGGGCTACTACATCGAGGTGGGCACAGGTGAGAAGACCATCAAGTTCTGCCTCGCCACCGACATGGGGCACGTCACGCCCGACATTCGTCACTACCTTGCCAAAGCGGACCACATCGTGGTGGAGTCTAATCACGACGTGGATATGCTGATGAATGGCTCCTACCCCAAATATCTCAAAGCGCGCGTGCGTGGCGAGGGCGGTCACTTGAGCAACAAAGAGTGCGCCGAGCTGATACACGACATTTATCACCCCTCGTTGCGCCACCTCTTCCTCTGCCATCTGAGCGAGGAAAACAACGACCCCGACTTGGCGTATCGCAATGCCTCGAAGGCTTTGGCAAGCGAGGGCGCGCGTGTTGGCGAGGATGTTATCCTCTCGGTGCTGCTGCGCAACTCACCTTCGCTGATTTATACTTTTGGTGAATACTGATGGGTGGCGAAAGCACTTTTGCTTGATGGGCTCATGCCCCGCTCTTGCAGATCCATGCCCCGCCTTTGCAAATTCACACTCTGACTTTGCGGATCCATGCCCCGCCATTGCAGATTCAACCCCTGCCTTTGCAAATTTCCCCCCGCCTTTGCAGACTGATATAACAAACGTAAACCCCGACGATGCGGTTGCATTGTCGGGGCTTAATGTTTATTGTGCGTTAGACGCTTTTCTGTGTACCTCTGACACATTATTGTGCGTTAGACGCTTTTCGCGTTATTGTGTGGCATCTGACACATTATTGTGCATCAACGCTTTTATTGGTTTATTGTGCGCGTTAGGCACATTATTGTTGTCATGCGTCACACGCTTAGAGTGAGTTGAGGACCTCACCTCTTGCTTAGAGCATGCTTAGAGCATCTGTTCTACGGGCATCACGAAGGCGCGGAGACCCAACATCGGCTTGTCGGCATCAAGAGCCTTGAGCGAAGCGAGGATGGGAGCCACACGGTCGTCTTCGCAAAAAGCCATAATCGAACCGTTGAGTCCGGGCCATGCGTGGCTGCCGTAGTGGGGGTCGCCCGTCTTAGAGCCGCGCCCCTGAGTCTGTTCCCACATTGTGAAACCACGCTGCAGGTTGCGACCTAAGAGGTCGATGACCTTCTCTTGGTGTGCCTGGTCGTAGGAGATAAATATTGCTTTCATTTCGTGTAGTTACTTATTTGTAGATACTCGTCACCGATTGGCAATCACAAGCCGGTTGTCCACATTTCTCAGCCGACGCAGCAGCTTGCAACAACCAACCGGTAAACTGAATGTATTTATTTACGCTTGCGCAAGAAGCGACGCTTCTGCTTCTTCCACGACTGTTCGATGTCGAGCTCACGCGCCCAGTTGCGGCGTGCGCGGTTCACGGCAAAGCCCTGGAAGATGCAATATACCGAAGGAACAACCACCAGGGTCATCACCGTGGCGATGGTCAAACCGCCGATGATGGAGATACCCAACG
>CAZBWT010000008.1:0-16083 GCA_964495625.1 uncultured Prevotellaceae bacterium
CTTCCTTCAAGCGCTGCAATGCCATAGCGTCCTTGCGGAGGTCTACGCCCTCTTCGCGCTGGAATTCGTCTGCCAACCAGTCGATGATCTTGTTGTCGAAGTCATCACCTCCGAGGTGTGTGTTACCATCGGTTGAGAGCACTTCAAACACGCCGTCGGCGAGGTCGAGAATTGAAATATCGAATGTACCGCCACCCAAGTCGAAGACGGCAATCTTCACTTCTTTGTTGAGCTTGTCAAGACCGTAAGCCAAGGCGGCTGCGGTAGGCTCGTTCACGATACGGCGCACCTTCAAACCTGCAATTTCGCCGGCTTCCTTAGTGGCCTGACGCTGTGAGTCGTTGAAGTAGGCGGGCACGGTGATGACGGCTTCGTCTACTGTCTGACCGAGGTAATCTTCGGCGGTCTTCTTCATCTTCTGAAGGATCATGGCCGAAATCTCCTGCGGAGTGTACTGACGACCGTCGATGTCAACACGGGGCTGACCGTTGCCGTTGTTCACTACCTTATAAGGCACGCGTGCAATCTCCTTGCTGCTCTGGTTGTAGTCGCAACCCATGAAACGCTTGATGGAGTAAACCGTGCGTGTCGGGTTTGTCACTGCCTGACGCTTGGCGGGTTCGCCCACCTTGCGTTCGCCACCGTCTACGAAGCCTACGATTGAAGGTGTCGTGTTGCGACCTTCAGAGTTTGCGATGACGGTAGGGCTGTTACCTTCCATGACTGCTACACACGAGTTTGTAGTACCTAAGTCAATACCAATAATTTTTCCCATAGTTGTAATTATTTTTTATTTGTTTGTTTATGCTTGTTTGTGCGTGGATTTAACCGCGCACTTTTGTTTCTACAAATGCCGTGCCAAACTCGTGCAATGCCATTTTGTCATGTTTTTGACAGAATGGAGGGGCTTTTGTGCCGAAGTTGCAGCAGAAAGGGGCACCCACGTTGTGTGAGTGGGTCTGTTTGGACTTGTTTTCAGCACTTGCGGTGTTGTTGCTGTGTGCCTTGCCTTCATCGGCTATCGCCCACGGCATTTGTGGCGGGCACGGGAGGAACTCAGCATAGGTGTGCCGACGTGGGTGCTGCAATGCTTAACCTCCGTCGGTGGTCTGATGATGTTGGTAAAACTCGGTGAGCGTTCTTTGCCGTGTGGTGATGGGAGAGGAGCACCTTGATGGAAGCCAATTCTGCGTCACGACATCGCAGGGGCTTCCCGGCGACGCAACGTCGCCTTGCTCGGTCGTTGTTGTCGCTGATGGAATAGTTTTCATGAAAAATCGCGCGCGAAGAATTTGAAATCCTCGCGCGCGAACATATTATAGTATCACTTCACCTCAATTCGCACTGTCTTTTCCCCTTCGATGCCATCAGCCGCCACATGCACAAGCAGCACACCGGGGGTGCGACCGGACTGCACGCGGATCAAAGCGGTGCCGAAATAGGAGGGGAGTGTGTTGCCCATGAATGAGCCTTGGCGACGCATATCGCCGTTGTCGATGCCTAACAGTCGCCCTGCCCCCTCGACGGTGACGGTGAGGCGACGCGCATCCATCTTGCTGACAAAGCCGGCTGAGTCGAGCAGCGTGACGCGGATGTGTGAGAGGTCTTGACCGTCGGCGGTCAGCGTTGGGCGATCGGCGGTCAGCGTGAAGTCTGCTGTGGGTCCAGTGGTGACCAGACTGTCGCGGCAGACCTCTTTGCCGCCTTTATAACCTATCGCCAACACCTTGCCGGGGCGGTAGGGCTGATTCCAGATGATGGTGTTGTCAACGTAATCTGCCGTGCGGCGGAAGCCGTAGTCGAGCTGCGGGTTGTTCCAGTGCGGGGCGTAGAGACGCACCGAGTCGCAGGTGGTGACGCAACGTATCTGCACCACGCGTTGGTCGGTGTAGGGCAGGTTCCAGGTGGCAGCCATGGGCGGATATTGCCAGTGGTCTTTGCCCGCGGCAATGTCGAGACCGTTGTCGCGCACCATGAGGCGCAGGTAGGGGCGGTCGGGCTGCCACACCGTGCGCAGATAGGCGGCAGCGGGTTTTTCGAGCAGGGTGAGGTCGAAGGGGCAGCTGTTCCACCCCACGCTGGGTGCTGCCGAGGCTTCGCCGATGTAGTCCACCCCCGCCCAAATGAATGCACCGGCTATGAAGTCGTTCTGCTGCACGTAGTTCCAGGGGTTATACTCCACATAGTCGCGCACGTTGTCGATGCGCAGACCGCTGTAGTAGGGGAATGCCTCGGTGACGAGCATCTTGCGCTCGGGGTGCAGGCGGTGGTCGCGCAGCATGCGGCGCTCTAAATAGTTATAGCCAATCAGGTCGGTGACCCCGCCGAAGGCATCGTTGAAGCCCTGTTGTGCGGCTAAGATGCAGGGTCGCGTGGGGTCGAGTTGGTGCACGAAGTGTTGCAACATGCGGGCGCGCGCCACACCCACGGTGTCGCTGAGCCATGCCTCTTGCAGTTCGTTGCCGATGCTCCACACAATGACGCTCGGGTGGTTGCGGTCGCGGCGCACCATGTCGCCTAAGTCTTGCTGCCACGAGGTGTCGAAGAATGCCTCATAGTAGCCCGACTTCCATTTGTCGAAGGCTTCGTCGATGACCACCAAGCCGAGGGTGTCGCAGATGTCGAGAAACTCGGGCGACGGAGGGTTGTGTGAACAGCGTATGGCATTCACCCCGAAGTCTTTGAGGGTGCGCAGGCGGCGCTCGTAGCCGCGGTCGGGCACAGCCACGCCGAGGCACCCGGCATCTTGGTGCAGACACATGCCCTGCAGCTTCATGCGCCTGCCGTTGAGCGAGAAGCCACGGTCGGCATCGAAGTCGTAGGTGCGCACCCCGATGCGCTGTCGGCGGCTCTCGACCACCCGACCGCCCGCGCTGAGTTCGGTGAGCAGTGTGTAGCAATAGGGGTCGTCAACATCCCAACGGTGGGGCGAGGGCAGGGTGAGTGTTTGCTGCACGGCAAGGGTGTCGCCCGGCATGAGGGTGATGTCGCCGCGCGTGTCGCTGAGTCGCCGGTTGCCGCTGTGCACGGGGTGCCCATAGCGGTCGAGCAACGTTTGTCGCAGCTGCACGGTGCGTTGCCGGGTGTCGGCATTGGTGAGGGTAGTGGCGATGGCAATTCGCGCTTCGGCATCGCTGACCGCGGGTGTGGAGACTGCCGAACCCCACGGCACGAGGTGCACCGGGTCGGTGACGTTGAGCCGCACGTGGCGGTAGATGCCTGAGCCGGTGTACCAACGCGACTCTTCGGCATGATCAACGTGCACCACGAGGACGTTCTCCGCGTCGTGGCGCAGGTAGGAGGTGAGGTCATATTGGAACCCGGTGTAGCCGTAGCGGTGGTAGCCGAGGCGATGACCGTTGAGGTAGACTGTGCTTTTGTGATACACACCGTCGAACTCAATGCTGACGCGTTTGCCGCGGCTCCCCGCCGGGGCTTGGAACGTTTTGCGATAGAGTCCGATGCCGCCCGGCAGATAGCCGCTCGAGCCTCCCGCCTTGGCATCGAAGGGGAGGGTGATGCTCCAGTCGTGAGGCATCTGCACGGTTTGCCAGGTGCTGTCGGGTTGGAAGTCGGTGGCTTCGGCATGGGGGATTTCGCCTAAGTGGAATTGCCAATCGAAGTCGAATGGCAGCAGCGTGAGGAGGGCGATGAGCGGTGAGATGAGGGTTGTCATGGTGAAACGTGGGGTGTTAGAGTTTTGGCGCGAGGCTCGGCGAGACGTGATGTGCGCCGTCAACGCTGAGACAAATTTAGGCATTACTGCCTTGAAAAATGTCGCACGGTTGGCAAGTTGACAGAGAATGTTTCAAAAACGATAGTTTTTTAGCACATGTAACCCAACAAAATGGACTATTTCGTGCATTTTTGCAATTAATTTGGTAGAATAGTGACAATGTATCATTTTCGTGTTTATCTTTACGGCGCTAAACTGTTAGATACAATTTGACACATCAATTTGAACCCTATCAATTTGAGATATACCGTGGTTGACACACATCCAACTTAACGCATATTCAATTTGACACACATTCAACTTGACCTATATTTATAGACACATAAATTGACTCATAAGTCATTTCGCCATGAAACATCTAATGAACCTTATCTTGGGGTTGGCATTGTGTATGTTTGCCACGGTGGGCAAAGCACAGTCGCCTCGACTCTATGCCACCGCCCAAGGTCTTGTCAATACGCGCATTTCAGAGTTGGCTTTCGACTCTGAGAACTTTCTTTGGGTGCCGACCGAGATGGGGTTGGCGCGCTTCAACGGATTGAATTTCACCACCTATTTTGCGAACGATGACGACCCCTATTCGCTCCACTCCAACGCCATCAACTGCGTCTTTGAGGACCCCGCCGGCAGGCACTGGGTGGGCACGTCGGACGGCTTGTATTATTTCTGCCGCACCGAGAACAAGTTCACGCGCTATGAGTTGACACCTGACACCTCGTTGGTGCTCAACATCTCGCACATCGTGGCTCATCCCTCACGCCACAACTGTTTGTTGGTGGCTACGCACGGCTATGGTGTGTATGTCTTTAATGCCGAGACGCGCACGGTGGAGGCGGAGCAGTCGATGCTGCTGTCGTCGCAGTTGGAGAAGTATAACCTGACAACGGTGTTGGTGGATAGTCGCAAGAACCTCTGGGCGCTGCTGCCCGAGTGCCTCAACGTGGTGGCTTTGCAGCAAGAGCCTCAGCGTGTGGCATTGCAGATGACCCCCGACGTGGAGGCTGTGGCGATGCACTCGGCAATGTTGACTGCGCTTGAGGATACCGACCGCGAGTGCGTCTATTTAGGCGGCGTAGAGGGGCTGTTTGTGGGCGACGAGAAGCGTCTGACGTTGAGACGGTTGCCCAACACCGAGGCGGCGCACCTCAATGTGCACGCCCTGCGTTTTGATGCGCGCGGCGACCTGCTGATAGGCACCGAAAATCAGGGACTCTATCGCTACACCTTTGCCGACAATCAGCTGCAACCTCTGATTTTTGCCAACTGCCCGTGTGACTTGGCACACAGCAAGATACATAGCATTGTGTTCGACAATCAGCAGAACCTGTGGTTAGGACTCTTTCAGCAGGGTGTGATGATTGTGCCTGCCCCCACCGATCTGTTTCACTATTACCCGGTGACGGATGTGCCCGGTGGTCATAACTTAGCGTGCGTGAGCAGTTTTGCCGAGTTGGGCGACGGTGAGTGGTTGATAGGCATGGACGGCGGCGGTGTGTTGGTGCATAAGCCTCATTCCGACCGTCGTTATACGGCTGCCAACAGTGTGTTGCAAACTGATGCCGTCATCTCGATGGCTGCCACCGAGGGCGGCGACGTGTATGTGGGCACGTTTAACCACGGGCTTTGCTTGTGGCACGACGACGAGATGTCGCGTCCGCAGAGCTTAGAGCCGCTGAAGGCGATGAGTGTGATGTGCCAGGTGTATGACCCCACAGACGGCACATTATATATAGGCACCAACGGCGGAGGCATCTTTGCCTATGGCACGCGCACCCGAGAGCTGCGCCAGGTGGCTGCCGGCGCGTGCAATGCCTACATCGTGTCGATGGGGCTGGATGCCGGGCGCGCACTGTGGGTGGGCACGGAGTCGCACACGTTTTGCATTGACCTTGACACCGAGAAGGTGCAGATGGTGGACAAGGCGATGCGCCAGAAGATGCGCATTTCGGGCATCGTCACCGACAGCACCTGTGTGTGGTTGGGCGGCAACAAGGGCTTGTGGCGCTATGACCGTGCCACGGGCGAGCTAAGCCCGGTGCGCAACGAGTCGGCTCGGCGCAGCGAGGTGATTGTGGCTATGGCTAAGGGCTGCGACGGCGCTTTGTGGATGGCTACGAGCTTCGGCATCGACTCTTACGACCCCGTTGGGGGCGACTTCTTAGACTATTCCGGCAGTGAACTCGACATGGTGGGCAGCTTTTGCGAGCGTGCTGTGTTGACGCGCCGCGACGGCAGGATATTATTGGGTGGCGACAACGGCTTGCTGCGGTTCAACCCGAAGGCGGTGTTGGGGCATGATGCACCCATCAAAGAGGTGTTTTTCACGCAGTTGTGGGTGAATAATGTCTCCACTGACTACGACCCTGCCTTGAGCCGCAATGTGCTCGACGCGTCGTTGTGGCACGCCAAGCAGCTGACGCTCGAGCCCGATGCCAACAGCTTCACCATAGGCTTTGCCGTGCAGGAATATGGCAACCCCTCCGCCATACGCTATGCCTACCGCCTGAAGGGCTATGACGACACCTGGCATGAGGTGCCCTTTGGCGGCAACAACGCGGTGAACTTCTCACAGTTGCCGTGGGGCACTTATCAGTTGCAGGTGCGCGCCTTTGTGCACGACGATCAGCTCGACAATGCTTCGTTCAAGCAGCTCACGGTGACGGTCTTAACCCCGTGGTATGCCCGGTGGTGGGCTTGGCTGATCTATGCTGTGGCGGTGGCTGCGGCGGTGTGGTATGTGATACGCCATTATCGCCGGCGTGCCCACCAAAAACGACTGCTGATGCGCACCGAACATAAGCAGCAGATTAAGGAGGCGAAGTTGCAACTCTTCACCTCCATTAGCCATGAGATTAAGACACCGCTGACGCTCATCTTGTCTCCGCTGAAAACGTTGATGGATAAGAAGGTGGATAATGCCACCGCCAGCGTTTATGAGCTGATGTATCGCAACGCTCTGCGCATCTTGATGTTGGTGAACCAACAGATGGATGTGCGCAAGATAGACCACGGCAAGCTGAAGATGAAGATGAGTGAGCTGAACGTGCGTCGCTTCTTGAGCGGCATTATGGATTATTTCAACAATGCCGCCATGAGTCATCAGATACACTTCTTGCTCGAGATGGATGATGCCGACGACGACATGACGCTGTGGGGCGACCCCAATCAACTCGACAAGGTGTTCTTCAACCTGCTTTCCAATGCGTTTAAGTTCACCCCCAATCACGGCACGGTGAAGCTGCACGTGGCGAAGTTGCCCAACACGGAGCTGAGCGACGTGCGTGTGCGCCAAGTGGTGGAGGTGCGCGTCTTCAACTCGGGGTCTTCGCTCACCGAGTCGGATATAGAGCATATCTTTGAGCGGTTCTATCAGGGCAATAATGCGCCGGAGTTCGCCGGGGCGGGCATCGGGCTGAGCTTGGCACATGAGCTGACGATGTTGCACCACGGAGCTATTTCGGCGCACAATGCCGATGGGGAAGGGGTGGAATTTCGCGTGGTGTTGCCCTTGGGCAAGGAGCATTTGAGTGCCGACGAGCTTGCGCCCGACGAGACCGAAAAGCCGAAGGCGGAGGTGAGCGATATGGTGCTGACCCACCGTGAGGCTTTCGCCACCGACAGTGCTGTGCCTGCCACCGAGACCCCTGACGAGGAGCGTCGCCCCGTGACGGTGCTGTTGGTTGATGACGACGCTGCGTTCTTAGACTACGTGCGCGGCGAACTGAAGGAATATCACGTCGTGACCGCCACCTCGGGCAATGAGGCGTGGGGGCAGCTGTTGGTGTCGGCTCCGGATGTGGTCGTCACCGATCTGAAGATGCCCAACGGCGACGGTTTGGATCTGTGCCACCGCATTAAACGAAACATTGACACCGACAACATTCCGGTCATCGTCTTGACCTCCGAGACCTCCGAGGCGGCAGCCGAGCAGGCCATGGGTTGTGAGGCAGATCGCTTCTTGAGCAAGCCGCTGAACGTGACCCTGCTGCGCGGAGCCATTGAGCAGAGTCTGAAGGTGCGCCGCAACGTGCTGAGCAAGGCGCATCGCACCGATGTGGGCTTTGAATATAACCAGGTGCAGATGGAGTCGGCAGACACGAAGCTGATGCAGCACGTGATGGAGTCCATCAGAAAGCACATCAGCGACTCAGACTTCAACGTGGAGGTGCTGAGTCGCGAGGTGGGCATCTCGCGCGTGCACCTCAACCGCAAGATGAAGGAGCTGTTGGGCACGTCGCCCAGCACTCTGATACGTTCCGTGCGCCTCAAGCAGGCAGCATTCCTCTTGATAGACAACGACGTGACGGTGTCTGAAATAGCCTATTCGGTGGGCTTCAGCAGTCCGTCATATTTCACCAGCAACTTCACCAGCTATTTCGGCATGACCCCCAAGGCGTTTGTGCAGAACTATCTGAAGAACCCCAACGATGAGAAACTGAAGAAGCTGTTAGAGTAGCACGCGCCGGGGTGCCCCGTGCTACGGATGTTTCACCCATATCTTATACCCACCTGCCCTATGAAAAGAATATGCTTGGCATGCGCCTTGAGCTGTTTGGCTCTGTGGTCGCTGCATGCCGAAGATGGCAGCCGACTGTGGTTGCGCCACAGCACCGAGGCTGCCGCATTGGTCACGACCACCCATGCCTCTGCCGTGGATCCCACCGTGTCGCTCGCCCTTAAGGAGCTGCGCCAAGGTTGGCGAGGTCAGCCCGTTGACCTCCGCCTGGAACCTGATGACTCGCTTGGCGAAGAGGGCTTTAAGATTGAAAACACAGCCCTGCAACTGCGCCTCACTGCGGCACATCCGCAGGGGCTGTTGTATGGTGCCTTCCACTTGTTGCGCTTGCAGGAATGTGGCAGGGAGGTGCACTCCGAGCAGCAGAAGCCGGTGGTGGCACTGCGCATCTTGAACCACTGGGATAACCCCGACGGCACCGTGGAACGCGGCTACGCGGGGCGTTCGTTGTGGGACTGGGGCGCGCTGCCCGACAGTCTGAGCTCCCGCTATGCCGCCTATGCGCGGGCTAATGCCTCGGTGGGCATCAACGGCACGGTGCTGAACAACGTAAACGCTTCGCCCACAGTGTTGTGTGACAGCACGTTGCACCGTGTGCGCGCCTTGGCGGATGTGTTCCGCCCCTATGGTCTGCGCGTCTATCTGTCGGTGAATTTTGCCACACCGATGGCATTGGGCGAGCTCACCACGGCAGACCCGCTGAACCCCGACGTGCGCCGCTGGTGGCGCAACAAGGTGGCAGAGATTTATAGGCTGATACCGGACTTCGGCGGCTTTTTGGTGAAGGCGAATAGCGAGGGACAGCCGGGACCGTGCGACTTCGGGCGGACGCATGCCGACGGTGCGAATATGCTCGCCGAGGCATTGCAGCCCTATGGCGGCTTGGTGATGTGGCGCGCCTTTGTCTACAATCCCGGCGATGCCGACCGCGCCAAGCAAGCCACGGCGGAGTTCGCCCCGCTCGACGGTAAGTTCTTGGCAAACGTGGTGGTGCAGGTGAAGAACGGTCCGATTGACTTCCAGCCGCGCGAGCCTGCGCACCCCTTGTTCTACCACATGCCCCACACGGCATTGATGGCTGAGTGGCAGATCACGCAGGAGTATTTGGGTCAAGCCAATCATTTGGTCTATTTAGCTCCGATGTGGCGGGAGTTTTTGGCTGAGGTGCCGGTGACATCAATGCAGGCTGTGGCAGGTGTGGCAAACATCGGCACGGATGTGAATTGGTGCGGACACCCCTTTGCCGCCGCCAACTGGTATGCCTTCGGCAGACTCACGTGGCAGCCTTCACTCACGGCTGACAGCATTGCCACCGAGTGGGTGGCGCAGACCTTCGGCACCGAACCCGCTCTTGCCGCCGCTTTGGTGCCGATGATGTCGGCAAGCCGCGAGGCTGCGGTGAATTACATGATGCCCATGGGGCTGCATCACCTCTTTGCCTGGGGGCATCACTATGGTCCCGAGCCGTGGTGCAATGTGCCCGGCGCACGTGCCGACTGGCTGCCGCCCTATTACCATAAGGCTGATGCCAAGGGTATTGGCTTCGACCGCACAGCCTCGGGCAGCAATGCCGTGGCGCAATATCCCGACTCGGTGGCGCGACTTATTGCCTCGCCCGCCACGTGCCCCGAAAAGTGGCTGCTGTGGTTCCACCATCTGCCCTGGGGCTATGAGCTGAGCGAGGGCAGAAGTTTGTGGGATGAGCTTTGCCTGCATTATCAAGCCGGGGTGGACGCGGTGCGCGACTTCCGCCGCACATGGATTGCGGTGCGCCCTTATGTGGATGCCGAGCGTTATGCCGATGTGGCTCGCCGTCTGCAAACTCAAGAAGAGGATGCTGTGTGGTGGCGCGACGCGTGTCTGCTTTACTTCCGCACGTTCGCCCGCCGACCGTTCCCCGATGGGGTGGAGACCCCTAAACGGACGCTCGAAGAGTTGCAGCACGTGCAGTTGCCCATATCGAATTACGAGTGCCCGAGCCCCGACATGCTGCGCAAGTGGCGGTGATGATTTGTGCGCCGGGGGCGGTGAATAAGGGGTAAATAAATATGGGGTAATGAATAATGCAGCGCGAAAAATAAATAATGTGTGTATAAATCATGATGTTGTCAGAAAAAAGACTTACTTTTGCACGCTTTGAAACATCTGTTTTAGGCTAAAGAAGTTAACGATTGAAACAAGAAGATCAACCATTGGAGCAGGAGAGAGCCTCGGCGGTAGCGCCTGAGACGACCACAAAAGCCTCGGGGGAGAACTCGCCGAGGAAAACGACGAAGAAGGGCAAGCGCTATCGCCTGCTCTTCATGAACGAGCGCGAAGATAAGGTGCTCTTTTCGATGCGTCTTTACACTTGGGTGGCTGCATTGCTCTTCACTCTGCTCATTGCCTTAACGGCGGTGTTGGTGGTGCTCATCATGACGCGCACACCTCTCAAGAGCTTCCTGCCCGGCTATTTAGATATGAATAAGAAGACCGAGTTGGTTGAAGCCACTCTGCGTCTTGACTCTTTGGAGCATGCCAGCCGCATGCGCACGGTCTATCTGCAAAACCTCACCGACATCTTGAGCGGCAGGGTGAAGGTGGATAGCATCGTGCCCTTCAGTTCAGCCGAGGCGGTGCGTTTCAATGATTCGCTGCGCGAAGCAAGCGACCGCGAACAGGCTTTCGTGTCGGGCTTTGAAGAGCAGGAGCGTTACAGCTTGAATGCTTTGACGGCTCAGGCAGCGCCGGCATCGGTCTCGTTTATCGCCCCGGTGAAGGGCAGCGTCTTGCCCGCCGACAGCACCTCGCGTGTGCAGGCGGCTAAGAACGGTGCGCGCCCGGTGAATGAGCTGCGCGTAGTGCCTGTGCGCCCCTACACGGTGTTGGCTCCTGCCGACGGCATGGTGGTGGCTGTCAACGAAGATATTGATGGGTATTACAGTGTCATGATACAACACGTCAACGATTGCCTCTCGGAGCTCAATCATCTCACCTCGGTGTGGGTCAGCGTGGGGCAGAGTGTGCGCGCGGGTAGCGCCGTGGCGCAAGCCGACCCGCAGGGCGACGAGCCGTCGTGGGTGGGCATTCGCATTTGGCAACGTGGCACGTCAGTCGACCCTCAGTTTATGATTAATTAAAGACTATATGAGACAGATAGCGATATTAGGTTCCACAGGTTCCATTGGTCGCCAGACCTTGGAAGTGATTGCAGAACATCCCGATCTTTTCAGCGTTTATGCTATTACAGCCAACCGCAGCGCCGACTTGCTGATTGAGCAGGCACGCGCTTTCCACCCCGAGATGGTGGTCATTGCCGACGAGAGCCTTTATGCTAAGGTGTCGCAGGCATTGAGCGACCTGCCGATAAAGGTGTGGGCGGGTGCCGACGCTTTGTGCGACGTGGTGACTGCCGCCCCCATCGACATGGTGGTGACGGCTATGGTCGGCTTTGCCGGTCTGCGTCCCACGGTGGCTGCCATCCGCGCCGGCAAGACCATAGCGTTGGCTAACAAAGAGACGCTGGTGGTGGCAGGCGGCTTGATAGAGCAGTTGGTGCAACAATACCACACAGCCATCTTGCCGGTGGATAGTGAGCATTCGGCGATATTTCAGTGCTTGATGGGCGAGAACCCCGACGCGGTGGATAAGCTGATCATCACGGCTTCGGGTGGACCTTTCCGCACGTTTACGCTCGACCAAATGCGCAGCGTGACTGCCGCTCAGGCGCTGAAGCATCCCAACTGGAGCATGGGTGCTAAGATTACCATCGACTCGGCTTCGATGATGAATAAGGGCTTTGAGGTTATCGAGGCACGCTGGCTGTTTGATATGACACCGGACCGCATTGAGGTGGTGGTGCATCCGCAGAGCATTGTGCACAGCATGGTGCAGTTTGTTGACGGCGCGGTGAAGGCGCAACTCGGCATGCCGGACATGAAGGTGCCGATAGCTTGCGCTCTTTCTTACCCCGAGCGTATGCCCAGCCACATCAACGGCAAGTTGACGGTGGATAATTATGCTCACCTCACCTTCGAACGTCCAGACCTCGACCGCTTCCCCAACCTGCGCTTGGCTTTCGATGCCTTGGCAAAAGGGGGCGACCGCACGTGTGTGCTTAACGCTGCCAACGAGGTGGTGAATGCCGCCTTCCGCGAGGGTCGTTGCGGCTTCTTGCAGATGTCGGAGGTGATTGAGCGCACGTTGGAGCGCATGCCTTTTCAGCAGGAGTGCTCGCTCGACGATTACTTCGCCATTGATGCCGAAGCCCGCATTCGCGCGGCAGAGTGTCTTAACCCAACAATCATTCGCTAATTAATATCTGAAATATTTTGGAAACGTTCTTATTCAAAGCCCTGCAGTTCATCTTGTCTATCTCGTTGCTGATCTTCATTCACGAGTTAGGTCATTTCTTTTGGGCGCGACTCTTTAAGGTGCGCGTCGAGAAGTTTTATCTCTTTTTCGACGTGGCAGACAAGGCACTTTGGCGCTGGAAGCCTAAGGGCAGCGACACAGAATATGGCATCGGCTGGTTGCCGTTGGGCGGCTATTGCAAGATTGCCGGCATGGTTGATGAGTCGATGGATAAAGAGCAGCTCAAGCAAGACCCTCAGCCGTGGGAGTATCGCACGCAGTCGGCATGGAAGCGCGCTCTGATCATCTCGGGCGGTGTGATTAATAACATCATTTTCGCCATCTTAATCTACATCGGCATGATGTGGCATTGGGGTTCAGACACGCTGAAGTTGCGCCCCATTGAGCAAGGGATGGCATACAGCGAATATGCTCAGTCGTTGGGCTTCCGCAATGGCGATATCCTTTGGGCTGTAGACGGTAAAGAGGTTGACCTCAACACGTTGCGCTCGTCGCTGCTGTTGGCAAATAAAGCCACGGTGAAGCGCGCAGGCGACCTGGTCGATATCGTCTTGCCCGACACGATGGGTACCTTCTTCTTGCGCGACAATGCGCAGTTGGACAACTTCGCCACCTTCCGCTATCCGATGGTTATTGCCGAGGTGATGGAGGGTAGTCCCGCCGCCGCTGCCGGACTTATGGCGGGCGACAGCATTGTGGCTGTGGGCGATGAACCGACGCGCTACACGGATCAGGTGCGCGTCTACCTGACGCGCTATGCCGGTGACACCTTGAGCCTTGGCTACTACCGCGCGGGCGCTCTCTGCATGGCAGATGTGCGCGTGGGCGATGACGGCAAGTTGGGCGTGGCTCTCACCGGTCCGCGCTTATCCGCCTCAGACTTCACGCACATCAACTATTCGGTGTGGGAAGCCATACCCGCAGGTTTCAAGCGCTGCTACTCGGTGCTCTATAACTATGTGCGCCAATTCAAGCTCGTCTTCACCAAAGAGGGTGCAAAGAACATTGGCGGCTTCGGCACGATGGGCAGCATCTTCCCCACGGTGTGGGACTGGGCTTCGTTCTGGTCGCTGACGGCTTTCTTCTCGGTGGCATTAGCTTTCATGAACATCTTGCCCATACCGGCACTCGATGGCGGTCACCTCTTCTTTGTGCTTTATGAAATCGTGACGCGCCGCAAACCTGGCGATAAGACGTTAGAGCGTGCTCAATATGTGGGCTTTGCCATCGTCTTGGCTTTATTGGTGTTAGCCAACGCCAATGACATCTATCGCTTCGTCATCAAGCCGCTGTTGGAATAAGGCGTGTTGTTTGGCGTGTATTTAGACTTCATGGAGGCAAATATATAAGCTTTACGGATTGTCAATATATGCAGAGATATAAGTTTTACGGATGTAGAGGCATGTATAACTTCTTATATAGACCCGTGTATCACTTCGTAATAGCCTCATATATAACTTCGTAATAGCCCAATATATAAGTAATAGGTATATATAAGTTATATATAAGTTGTATATTAGCCTCACGTACATAAAGATTTGTAGCCTCCTTTAGAGCTGCATAGATTAAGAAACAATCAACATAATGCCGGGGGGCATTCCCCCATAAGTGCCCCCGGTTTTTATAACTCATAACGTTTTCTATTAATGATTACTATCACACTCAAGGCGAAGAAAGAAGAGTCTTTGCACCGTTTTCATCCGTGGGTTTTCTCAGGAGCCATTGACCGCATGAGCGGACAGCCCGAAGAGGGCGACTTGGTGCGCGTCGAGTCGAACCACGGCGAGTTTTTAGCCGTCGGACAGTATCAGATTGGTAGCATCGCCGTGCGTATCTTCTCGTTTGAAGATGAGCCGGTTGACGATGACTTCTTCCGTCGTCGCCTGCAAGTTGCATTCGAGCTGCGACAGACGTTGGGCTTGATTCGTGGTGACGAGAATAATGCCTATCGCCTGGTGCATGGCGAGGGTGACAACCTGCCCGGTCTGGTCATTGATGTCTACGCTCACACGGCTGTGATGCAAGCCCACACCCCGGGCATGCACCGTTTGCGCCGCAGCCTGGCTGAGGCACTCATACAGGTGGCGGGGGCAGACATCCGTCACGTCTATTATAAGTCTGAGACGACGTTGCCGTTTAAGGCTGATCTCGAACCCGAGAACGGCTATCTTATTGGCGGCGAAGGCAACTCAGACATCGCCATTGAGAATGGCTTGAAGTTCCACGTGGATTGGCTGAAGGGGCAGAAGACCGGCTTCTTTGTCGACCAGCGTGACAATCGCGCTTGTGTGGAACATTATGCCAAGGGTCGCAATGTGCTCAACATGTTCTGCTATACGGGCGGTTTCTCGTTCTACGCCATGCGCGGCGGTGCCACTTCGGTTCACTCGGTGGATAGTTCAGAACAAGCCATCGAGCTGACGCGACGCAATGTTGAGCTGAACTTCCCCGGCGATGCTCGCCACGAGGCTATCTGCGAAGATGCATTCAAATATCTCGACCGTGCGGGCGATAAGTATGACCTCATCATCCTCGATCCGCCCGCCTTCGCCAAACATCGCAAAGTGTTGGGCAATGCCTTGAAGGGCTATCGCCGTTTGAATGCCAAAGCCTTCGAAAAGATTCGTCCGGGTGGCATCCTCTTCACGTTTAGCTGCTCGCAGGTGGTGACAAAAGATGACTTCCGTTGCGCCGTTTTTTCGGCAGCCGTACAGAGTGGTCGTCGCGTGCGCATCTTGCATCAACTGCACCAGCCTGCCGATCACCCCATCAACATCTATCACCCCGAAGGTGAGTACCTGAAGGGCTTGGTGTTGTATGTGGAATAACCGCGCTGACCGGAGTTTGTTAGGATTAACGTATTGAATAACCACGCAGAGTGAGTGACCACCCTTGGAGTATGCTGCGCAGTGCGATAATACTTTAGCGTAAGTAATAACACAGAGTGACTCAACTGCGAGAGAGCAATCGCATAGAATAGAGAAGAGATATGATTTCCATCATCGTAGCCGCCGACGAACGCGGTGCCATTGGGGTGGGTGGACAGATGCCTTGGCATCTCCCTGCCGACCTGCGTTACTTCAAAGCCACAACGTTAGGTCATCCCGTCATCATGGGGCGTAAGACCTATCAATCCATAGGTCGCCCATTGCCGGGGCGCCGTAACATTGTGGTCAGTCGCCAGCCGGATCTCACCCTCGAGGGGTGCGAGGTCTACCACACCATACAAGAGGCAGTGGCTGCCGTCGCTGCCGACGACGCGTTCATCATCGGTGGCGCACAAATCTACCGTCAAGCATGGAGCTTGGCGCAGCGACTCTATCTGACGCGTGTGCATACTCAAGTGGCGGACTATGATGCCGCCATCCCAGCCATAAACATCGGGGAATGGCAGCGCGTAGAGGCTACCGACTACAACGCTGACGAGAAGAATGCCTTCGACCTCACCTTCGAGGTCTATCATCGCAAATAAAGATGG
>CAZBWT010000008.1:16183-30896 GCA_964495625.1 uncultured Prevotellaceae bacterium
CTGTCACGCTGCCCTATGCGTGTGCTCTACGCACTCTCTGACATGATGTACCCCATAGTCCATCACGTCATCCGATATCGCGTGCGGGTGGTTCGACACAACTTGCGCCGATCCTTTCCCGAGAAGAGCACCGAAGAGTTGCGCGCCATAGAGCGTCGCTTCTATCATTATTTCTGCGACTTAGCGGTGGAGATTGTGAAAGGAATGACCATCAGCGGCGAGGAGCTGAAGCGGCGCGTGAAAGTCTACGGCTTGCCCGAGGTGGAAGCCACCTTTGCCGAGCATCCCTTCTGTGTCTGTTACTTAGGACATTATTGCAACTGGGAGTGGCTCACCGTGTTGCCCCTCTACTTGCAGCAAGGCGGCATGACGCAGATTTATCACCCCATGCGCAACAAGACCTTCGACAACTGGTTCTGCACCAATCGCAGTCGCTTCGGAGCCATCAACATACCCATGAAGCAGACGCTGCGCCGCCTGGCACAGCTCAAAACCGAGTTGGCGAAGCCCGACGCTACGTGTAGGGGGTACCTTTTGGGGTGCATCGCCGACCAGTTGCCTAAGGCGGAGAACATCCACCATTACACCACCTTCCTCTCGCAGCGTTCAGCCGTCTTCACGGGGTCAGAGAAGATTGGCAAGATGATGAATGCCTCATTCGCCTATGCACGCATGGTTCGCCTCCGACGCGGCTACTATGAGCTCCACTTCCAGCTCATGCAGGCTTCGCAATCAGATGGTAGCCCATCGGCGGAAGCTCCGTCAAACGCTGCTAAAAGCGCGTCTGCCGGCGAAGACTTCTGCTTGACCGACGAGTTTATGCACCTACTTGAGCAAGACATTCGTCAGCATCCGGAGTTCTGGCTCTGGACACACAAACGCTGGAAGCGTTGAGATGTATTCCGCTGTGTTGTATTCGCTGTGTTGTATTTCGCTGTGTTGTATGTAGTTGAGTGGTATGCCGGTGGTATGCTGAAGCAGCGAACCCTACGGACCGCGCCATCAAGTTGTGGCAAATAAAAAACACTTGGCTGTGGTAAATTAAAAAAACTCTCGGGTTGTGAGAGCAACTATTTTATAAATGATATAAACCTATGTTTGACGAAATTGTGCGTGATGTACGCCCCGAGCTATCACACATGTACGCGCTGATGGATGAGACGCTCAGCTCACGCGTCCCGTTGGCAAATCAGGTGGTCGACTACTTTCGCGACCGCAAGGGTAAGGGTGTGCGTCCACTCATGACGCTGTTGGCAGCGAAACTTGTTGCCGGTCGGGTGACTGATGCCTCTTACGACGGAGCCGTGGCGCTCGAGTTGGTGCACAATGCCTCGCTGATGCACGACGACGTGGTTGACGAGAGCGATCGCCGTCGCGGAGCCTCCACGATCAACTGTCAGTGGGGCAATAAAGTGGCGGTGCTCATTGGCGACTACTTCCTCTCCAAATCGTTGCTGCGCATTCATGCCTCCGGGTCTCTCGATGTGCTCAACGTCTTAGCCGAGATGGTGACCCGCCTTTCTGAGGGCGAACTGGCACAACTCTCGGGTGCGCATGCTCGAACCATCGACGAAGCCGCTTATTTTCGCATCATAGCCGACAAGACGGCATCCATGTTTGCCGCCTGCATGAAGATTGGTGCGCTGTCGGTGGGCGCAGTACCCACCGAGGTGTGCACCTTGACGGAGATAGGTGAGGAGATGGGGCTGATCTTCCAGATGCGAGACGACCTCTTCGACTACCTGCCTTCTGCCGAGATGGGCAAACCTTCGGGGCATGACATCCGTGAGGGCAAGGTTACCCTGCCGCTCATTTATGCCTTCCGCACTGCCGACGCGGCAATCGGCGAGCCGATGCTCCACCTGCTCGAAGCAAGTGACAGCCTTACAGACCAACAGGTCGCCACGCTCGTAGATTTTGCCGTCAGCACGGGCGGCATCGACTATACGCGAAACCTTATGCAGCAGAAGGCAGACTCTGTGCGCGCACGGCTCAACACATTCCCCGATAGCGAACCTAAACAAGCCTTGTTGCTTTTGGTGGACTATTTTATGCAGCGCAGGTCATAAAGCCCGACACACGCCACACTTCTGCACACGTCGACGCTCTTTTGCGTACGTCTACACGCTTCTGCACACGTCTGCACTCTTCTACACACCTAACTAACCGTGGGTAGAGCTTGGGCTGTTCCTGTAATACGCACCTAATCATCCCTATAATACGCGCCTACTCGATAATACACACTGCATTATCCGACAATACACAGCATCCGCATGATTGTCTATTCAGACTATCATGCGGATGCTGTAATTATAAAGACTGTTTCAATTACCTTATCACGAATGCTTCAGTTGCGGTTTTGTTGACGCTTCAATCACCGAACCACTAACACCTTACATACCATGCCTTTCTTGCCGGCTTCATCTACGCCATACACTAAATATACACCCGGCTTGACGCGCTTACCACTGCGGTTACACAGATTCCAGGTCACGGAACCTCCGGCAGAGATAGCAGCAAAGACCACGTTGTTAGCGATGTCGGTGATGCGCACTTGCGTGGCATCCATCAGTCCGGTGATGCAAAGGTCACCGCTGTATTCTGGACGCACGGGGTTCGGGTAGCAATACACTGCCGAGAAATCTGTAGCGCCGCTGACGGCATCAGACGAGTAGGTTAAGACTCCACCCGAAGTAGAGATAAACAGACGACCCGTTTCGTTATCAATCGCCAACGAAATGATGTTGTCAGAGAATAGCGGACTATTATCGGTGGTGAAGTGCTCGATAGTGGTCAGACCATCAGCACTCAGCAGATAGAGCCCGTTGTTGGCAGTGCCAATCCACTTGCGGTTGGCGGCATCGACCACCATACATCGCGTGTCGACATTTGCCAAGAGATAGTCCGCCAAGTTCGTTCCGTCGTTGCGCGGAATCTTGATGCGGCGCACCGTGCCCTTGCCGTTATAAGTGCTGATTGGGGAGTCTGAGACGAAAGGCCCCATAGAAGTCAAGATCCATACGGCACCATTATTATCCTCTGCCAAAGCGTTATACGTCCCGGGGGTAAGCGTGTTACCATCCTGATCTGTCAAACTGTTGAAATAGCAATATTCGTCGTCCGATAAGTCGCCCGGAGTGCCGCCGTCATAATAGATGGCACATCCTGCTGAGGTCTTACAAGCCCACTTAAACTGATACGGATCATTTCGAGAGACCAGGATATCGGTGACGAAGAGATAACGACCTCCGTCGAAACCGTCGATGGGGTAAGCCATCCAGGTGCCATCAGGCAGCAAAGCCTTCAAGCTTGCAGAGTTTTGGCAGGCATTACCCACCCACAGCGTTCCGTCGTCGCCGTATGCCAAGGCGGTTACGCGCTCACGCCAATACTTTTCAAGATTACTATTGCTCTCGTCGTAGTGCGCCACCACGGAGTCACCCTCAACGATATACAAACCGCAATAAAGATTTCCGATGGCACAGCGTCCGGTGTTTGTCGGGTCGGCAGCTAACGAGGTGAGACCTTGGAAGGCATACTTATCATAGGGCATACCTGAGAGCGTGTTCACCGTTTCGTTGCTCCAAAGCCCGGTCTCGGAGTCGTAGGTAGAGAGAATGCCTGCGGTGAAGTCCGTGTCGTCCCACACCTGCGGGTTAGCCTGAATGCCATAGAGATAGCCGTTCGTGAAGTCCAGCGAATAAAGCTCCTCGCTTGCCGGACCCGACACGTGCACCTCGTCAGCCACTTCGGTAAAGCTGAAAGTGTTGCCCGCTTTAAAATCGTCGAGCTTAATTTTTAAGAGACCGTTTTCAGGGCTCAGTGCATAATAGAGAGAGTCACCGGCGGGGATAAACTCCTTGCAGTTGGCATAAAGATCGGTGCAATTAGGTGTCACCACCTCGTTTTGCGTGTCTATATAATTGCAACAACTGCTGCACAGCAACAAGTGATCGCCCATCCAACCGACATACTTAATATACGATTGCTTCAAGAACTTTGTGAGCGAACCGTCGGGCAGAATGTTATAAGCCGTAGACGACTTAAAGTTGACACACACGCGCGTTTCCTCTTCATACGGATAGAAAGCCATGCTCAGCATCTCGCCCGTGCATACCGTTTGCCACTCCGTGCGGTCGAAGGCGTTCTTACCCGGCAAACAAGTGTATAAAGCCGTCTTAGTCGCCATATACAAGCGGTCGTTAAAATCGAATGCGAAGAGGCAAGCCTCGTTAAAGATATAGCTCTCGGTGAAGATCTCGCGGTCCAAATCGACCACCGAGAAACCGTAGTCGGTCGAGATGTAGAGCTTGCTGCCCACAATCTGGGCATTGTTCACCGTCTTATTGCTTAAGTTCTTATTCTTTAAGTCCGGCAGATTGCTGATGCTGCCGTTTGAGCGCATCAAATTAATATCGCCGTTAGAATAGATAATTGCCATGCAAGAGTGGTCGTCGTTACCCACGATACGCACCACCGAAGTGCCGCTAAGTCCGTCAAGGCGAGACAGAGCCTGAGTGGTAGCGTCGTCGATGTCATACGTAAAGAGGTTGCCCGACGAGGAACGGATATAGAGTCGGTCGCCCAACTGCACCATCTGCTGATAGTCGGTATAGGCGGGCGTGATTTCCCAACTGCCTGAGGCAAAGGCGGGTACAGCCGTAGCGGTGAAGCCCATGACAAGAGCCGACGACAGCAGTCTGACAAGAGTTGAAGGGGTGTTATGCTTCATAGTTTAAAGTGAATCTGCAAATTCTGTGAGTGGCGGGCGGCAGAAGTCTGCCCACCGCTCATCAATAGTAACGTGAAAAACGGTGAAATATTGTCACGGGGTTATGCTAACTTCAGCCGGAACCCATAGCGGAAATGACAGAACAGATAATTGATAACGAGCTCTAACACGTGAAACACCAACAGCCCCACGCCTGTGCCGGTCAACCCCATGAGGTGCCACCCCACCGTGATGCACAGTGCCATAAGCAGACCACAGGTGACTTCAATGGCTAAATAGTCGCGCCACTTGCCCAGTGCCAACGGCAGATAAGCCATGGGGAGCGACAGCGCCTTGAACGGCAGGTTCCAGCAAGCCCAAAGAGCCATGGGCAACACCCCGTCGAAGCGGTGCGAAAAGAGCAGTGGCAGCAGCCACGGCATCAGCCATGCGAAAAGCGCCGTGAGCGGCAACACTATGAGGCAGGTCACCACCATCTGTCGCGTCACGAGTCGGTTGCGCACCACTCTCTCGCTGCTACTCCCGGCAAGGCGGGGATAGAAGTCGTTGCCTATCGAGGTGAAAATCATCGACGGATAAGTGATACTAAGCTGATAACCTGCGCGATAAAGCCCTAACAACAGCACAGAGCCGCCTGCTGCAATCAGGCTCTGGCTCCACAGCTCCACGCCCGAAGCCATCAGTCCCGAGATGATGGTGGAAACACCCACCAAGATGATGGGGCGCATGCGGTGCCACAACTGTTGCAATGAGATGCGCACACGTCGGTCAGGTGAAAACAACGAGGTGAACAGCGCGCGCGTAAGCGGAGCCGTGCGGCGGCTGAAGTAGAGCGTCTGGCACCATTCGGCAAAAGCGCTGACCACTAATGCGGGAATGATGCCTTCCACACCAAACCAATAATAAAAGGGTACCACACAAATCACCGAAATCACGGCACTGATCACCGTCATCAGTGTCAGGTCTTTGATGTGACGATATGCCTTGAGAATTGCCAATTCGCAACTCACCGAGTGACGCATCCAGATGAGTGTGATGAGGGCGGTGGCATGCGCCACAGTCGCCTCCTCGAGGTGATAGACCAACGCCATGACGAGCATTGAGCAAAACACAGCCACCCAAGCCAACACCATAGTCCAGAAGCAGGTGAGGCGCAGATAGCGCGTTTCGGTGGCGGCCTGCTCCATGTCGCCTCGCTCAATGGCTTTGGTGATGCCAAGCACGCCACTGGTGCTCAGCCCGAAGCCTGTGAGCGCCACATAAAAGTTGACGATGGTGGAGTACAACCCCGACAGCCCTACGCCCACCGGACCAATTAACACCGATGCCGCTTTGGCGCGAATCAGAGCCGCCAACACCGTGAAGCCCTGCGCTCCACCGAAAAGACCGATGTTGCGAGCTATGTTGCGAAATGAAGCTGAGTCTGATGTGCTTGCCATAGTGAGAAGTGTGTTAGTTTGAAGTGCGTTAGTGGGAAGTGTTGGTGGGAAGTGTATTGGTGGCAAAAGTATTGGTGGAAAATGCTTTAATTTTAATTATAGGTCCTTTAATTATAGGTCCTTTAATTATAGGTCCTTTAATTATAAGCGCATAAGTTAGATGTGCATAAGCTTAAAGCTCCCAGCGAAAAATGCGATAAGCCACACCGCGTCCGCCGAACCCTTCCTTTTGGGCTATCAGCGTCTCGTTGAGATAGCGCCCGGCATCTTCGTTCGAGGTGCCGAAATCAAAATACCTAAACTCCGGTCGCTGTCTATATTGCTCAATCAGAGTGCCATACAGCAAGTCCATTGCGCCGTCAGCCTTTCCCTTTGGGGTGGCGTGCGGGTATTGTATGTGCACCACCTGCCCGGCTTCAAGATAAAGTATACCCGCCTCTATCTGCTCCGTTTCGGCAATGAGGCAACGCATCTGTTGGGGGAAGCGTGACCGAAGCAGCTCTATCTCTGAGAGTGAATGTACAGGGGTCGCCCCATAACGAGAGCTCAGGTTCTGCTCCACAATGCTCCAGAAAGCCGTCAGGTCGGTCACCTCTCTTAGCCGATAACCACGCGCCAAAGCCTTCTTAAAACCTCGGCGGCGACGTGTCTCGAGCGTAGGGGCAAAAGCTTCGGCAGCGTGCAGGTCGATTGTTGTGGCTATGTTACACACGGTCAGCGTTGCTCCCATGCGCCACAGCGCATACTCATCTTCCTCCGCCGGAATGCGGTGGTAGATAGTCGGTATCTGTTTGTATATAAGCACGTTGAAACCATACCGTAACAAATAATCGCGCAGCAGTGCAAAGAGCTGCATCATCGTGTTGGTGCCACTCCCGGCTTGGAGCAGCCAGCCGCCGTAAGTCAGTCCGGCATGCGACGATAAGAACCTCCGTCCATCCGCCTCAATAAGCTCACAAGCGGGCAGCAGAGCCACAAAGCCACCCTTGTCGATGTCTTCAGCCACCACGGAGTGATCGTGAAAGCGGTCGGCATGATAATCCATGTAGCCTCTTTTCAGCAGAAAGGTGGCATTGATGGACTTCTCTACAAACGCATCCCAAAGGGGGGCATCGGCGGCGGTATAACGACGTAGGTGTATCATTCTTGGCGGAACTTTGCTAACTGTTCGTAGTCACAAATATAGTCATTGGGGTCATAAGGCTCGGAGGTGAGCACCAAGGCAATAGCTGCCGACGAGAAGTCGTGCAGGCGGCACCAAATGCCCGGGGGCACTAATAGCCCCCTGAAGGGGCGATCGAGCCGCACTGTGCGCTGCGTGTGCAGGTCGTCGAGATCGATGCTGAAACAGCTGCTCGCAGCCACAATAAATTGCCATGCCTCTTTATGAGCATGTTGCCCGCGGTCTGCCCCCGACGGAATATCATACAGATAGAACACTCGGCGGATGGGGAAGGAGAGTTCCTTGCCGCGGCTTTCAATGGCTGTGAGATACCCGCGGTGCAGCTCGGTGAATGCCGGCAGTTGCAGCACACGGCAGTCATCTAACGTGTAGAGCCGTTTGCGCGGGTGAGCCGGGGTTGCTGCTGCAGGTTCGGTTGTGGAAGTGAGTGTGTCTGCGGTTGTAGCAGACACGGAAACACCCTTCAGAGAGCCTCTGCCGGGCACAGACTTCTCGCGTCGAAATTCCTCGAAATCGCAGATATAATCAGCCTCGTCGTAATGCGTGGACGAAAGCACCAACCCGAGCGAGTTGGTCGAGAAATTGTCGAGCGTGCGCCACGTCATGGGCGGCACATACACCCCCTTGTACGAACGGCACAAATGGATGCGCTGTTCGCGCACACCATCGTGCAGCACCACATCGAAGCTGCCGCTCAGTGCCACGATAAACTCCTCTTGCCGGCGAAAGGCATGACTGCCGCGCAGTTCTCCGCCCGGCACGTCATAAATCCAATACGCACGCTCCACGGTGAATGGAATGTGCCCGCCGCCTTCTATAAACGACAGATTGCCGCGCTCATCTTCAATCTTCGGCAAGTCTATGATGCGGATGCTGCCTGCGGCAACAGCCTCACCTTCAGCCCGGTGTGCATTTAACGTCTCAGCCATTTCTCAGGGTCTTCTTTATGATTACTATTCCATATCTGGAAGTCCATGCGCGTCTGGTTCCCGTTCTCGGGGTCAGAATAAATCAAGCCGATGCGGTCGTGCATCTTGATCTGCTGTCCCTGCTTCACATACACTTTCGACAAATTATTATAGACCGAGAAGTAGGTGCCGTGGCGCACAATCACAGAGATGTTATAGCCCGGCAACTGCATGATGGTATTCACTTCGCCGTCGAAGATGGCGCAAGCCTCAGTGCCGCTCTTGGTCTGCAAGATGATGCCGTTATTCACCGTCTGCACATACTGCGAATGTTGCTGCGTGCCGAAGTGCCCCACCACGGCATACGACCCATTCACGGGGTAGGGCAGTCGACCTCTGTTCTGAGCGAACGAACCTGCGAGCTTCGTCGAAGCGTTGTCTGACGCATTGACCGGAGTCGCTGTCTTTGAAGCCGAAGCTGTGGTTCCGGGCTGAGACTTGCCACCCTTGCCTGCATTCTTATTGGCGCTCTTGGCAGCCTTCTCGCGAGCCTTTCGCTCGGCTTCCGCCTTGCGGCGAGCCTCTTCGGCGGCGCGGCGCGTCTCTTCCTCAATCTTTTGCTGAATCATGCGGTCAAGCGCTTGCGCCTGCTTCTGCTGCTGCGCCAACTCATCTTGCAGCTGTTTCTTCTTGCCCGAAAGCTCATTCACCAACTCCTTCTGCCTGCCTTGCTTCTTTTTCAGGGCAGCTTGTTCGTTGCGCTGATCTTCCAAAAGGCTTTGACGCTCGGCTTGACGCTGAGCCAATTCCTCCTTGGCGGCGCGAGCCTTATCTTGCTCACGCCCCAACTCTTCAGCCTGCTTCTTGCGCCAAGTGCTGTAGGCGTGCAGATAGCGCACGCGGCGCACACACTCCGCCATGTCGCGAGCCGAGAGTATAAACATCACCTCGTCGCTGCTGCGGTTCCACTTATACATGTGGCGCATGGCGGCAGCATAACGCTCCTGCTTGTCGCTGATGTTAGCCTGCAGCGCATTGATTGTTTCTTGCAGTGCCTGCTGTTCGCGAGCCATCTCGTCCAGCTCGCGTTGCATCACCACAAGCAGCGCTTGTCGCGTCTTTATTTCAGAATTAAGCAGCTCAAGCTCATTGAGTTGCTGCTTCACCGACTTATCGGTCTTCTTCAGCATAGCCTGTGTGGCATCAATCTGCTTCAAGGCAGCCTTGCGTTGGCTCTCGAGCTGCGCTCGTGTCTTGGTCTTAGCCTTTTGAGCGTAGGCATCCGTACCGCCACAAGCTAAGCACAGAGCTAACAGCACAGTGGCTCCAAACCTCACATATCCTTGTCTGTGTAGACTGTTGTTCATGGGTGATTCTTATCTATTATCTTAAGAAATCAATGATTAATTCTTAGCCTTCTTCAGCGTTTCAACCAACTGCGGCACGTCCACCTGCTTATAGCTGCTCGGCGAAGCAAAATGCGACCACGTAGCCGCAGGCACGGTGGGAGCACCTAATGTCATAGAGCCATTTACCGTCTTTTCGCCCTTCACAAACGAGATGGTTTGGCGGGTGGGGTAGCACCACGAGCCGTCGGTGGTGTAGCTGCCATAGCTCCACGAAGCCACCGAACTGCTGTCAGCCAATGCCACGGTGGTCTTTGCCAAGCGGTTGTCGCCGTCAATGGTGTAGGTCAACGTATAGCGCCCGTTGGCTGTGTATGAGCCGATTAAGTCATCACCGGAAGTGCTCCAGCTGAAGCGTTTAAAATCGGAATTGCCGGCAGCGCCGCGCCCGGGCACGTAGATGCGTCCCGTGAGCAAACATTGCAGTGCCTCGAGGTCAACGTCGCCGCCAATGCTGCGGCTCATGTCGGCAATAGAGAGTGCCACATACACCTTGTCGAACTTATCGACCAGCCACACCGAGTCGGCGGTAGCCTCCACGCGAGCAATCTCGAAGCCCAAAAGCGGGGCATTCACGCTCAGCAACAAGTCCTTGCCGCGGTGCATCTTGAGCGACCCCTTGAGCGAGGTGCTGCCCATGCTGAGCGTCACCTTTTGCTGGCAACTCTCGGCGGTCAAAGCTTGCTGCAAAGCGGCTTCATAGCGCTCACTCTCAGCCTTCAGTTCCGCCTTGCTCACACCGGTGCGTTGCGTGGTGTGACAACCGGTCAGCAACAGCCCTATGGCACCACAAAGCAATGCGCCTTGCAACTTTCTGCGCTTTGAGGCTGCAAAACATATCATATCAGACATATTATCTGCGTAAATATTCATAATTCAAAGATTTATCTAATAAAGTTATTGAACACAATTCATTGACGAGTTTGTTGCCACGTCAACGAATGTTATTGGGGTCGAACGGCTCGTCCACGTAGGCACCGGTGCGGATCTTCTCGTCCAACGTAGGCGAGTCATTGTCGGGCAAAGCTGCTGCGCGCTGCCAATACTCCAAGGCTCCCTCTTTGTCGCCGCTGCAACTCAAAATGTCGCCATAGTGCTCCAACAAAGTGGCGGAAACCTCTTCGCCTGCGCTGTCAATGGCGCGCTTCTGATAGAACTTCGCCAACACGAAGTTGCCCTGCTTGAAGTAGACCCAAGCATAAGTGTCGAGATAGATAGCCACATCCGGCTTCAAGCGCACCACAGTGCTGATCATGCGCTCCGCCTTGTCCAAGTCCTTGCCTTCAAGCGATAAGAAGTAACTGTAATTATTCAGCACCTCAGTGTTTTCGCCGTTATACTTCAACGCCAAATCATAATAAGCATACGTGCTGTCTAAGCGAGCCTCCTGCTGAAACAAATCGCCGATGTAGCCATAGAGCGCAGAAATCGTTTGCGTCTGATAGGCGGGTGTGTGTTCCAAGGCAGAGCGGTAGCAACCGCGAGCATCCTCATACTTATCTTCTGCCACATACGACTGAGACTTAGCCAAATAAGCCAATAACAGGTTGGGGTGATATTGCAGCGCCTCATCAGCCTCGCGGCGCAGCTTGACGTTGTCGTCGGTTTGGAGTAAAAGACGCAGATAGGCGGTCCAATAATCCGCCTCGGCAGGCTGTAGGTCTATCGCGTCTCGATAACGCAACAGAGCCAAGCTGTCTTGACCGATAGCACTGAGATATTGAGCATGCAACACATACGGTTCGGCAGCTGTGGGGTGCTGAGCGCTCACCACGGCAAACAGTGTGTCGATGGTGGTTAGGCTCGCCACATCATCCTCTCCCTCAGGGGCGTTGGCACGCTGCTGCAGAGAGTTCTTGAGGTAGTCGGTCAGCAGGTCAATCTTGGTCTCGATGTCGAGCTGCGGATGGGTTAAAGCGGCACGCATCATAGAGTCAGCCTGCGCCTGTTCGCCCATCACGGCGTGATAGTTGGCAAGCGAGAGCCACAGCGCGGCGTTGTCGGCATCCAGGCGGTTCGCCTCGTCATAATTAGCCTTCGCCTCATCAATGCGCCCGGCCTTGAGCAGAAGGTCGCCCTGCACGATGCGATAATTAGCCTCATAGGGGAAGCGATCCACCAACCGTTGCGTCACGGCGAAAGCACTGTCGGGTTCGCCAATCTGCATATAAAGATAGAACTTCTTCATGGTCAGTTGCGGGTCAATGCCCTCAACCGCCTCCACATGATCTAACAACCGCACACAGCGTTGCAGACTGTCAACTGACACATACAGCTCAGCCAAACGGTCGCACAACTGCATATCCTCGGGGTGAGCTCTCAGCAGCCGTTCGTAGCCGGCTATAGCCTCTTGCGGTCGCTCCAACTGCTGCAAGAGCTGCGCCTCCTTGATGCCATACCACAAGTTCGACGTGTCGCGGCGCGCGGCGGCAGCATAATGATTCAGAGCCAACTGCTTGTTGCCGATGCGCTCATAATACTCTGCCAACGCAAACCGCACCGCTGCCGAGGTGCTATCCACTTCGGCGGCATGCTTCATCAGTTCAAACGAGCTTTGCAGTCGTCCCGACGAGACGCGGTTTTGCAGACCTGCAAAATAAAAATAATCACGGCGGGCGGCAGTGCGTGCCTCTTCAAAAGCTAAAGAGTCCGCCACCGCTGCGGCACGTTCGGCGCGTAGCTGTTTCTTCGACAACTTATTGCCAGCCAGCGCTGTGGCAGGCAAACATGTGCCACACAGCAACACACCTGCAGCCACCCATGTTGTGGGGCGGAACGCAGCCCCGTGGGGCATCCCCTCATTCTTTCTCATAGACCTTGACATTATAGCTTACCACTGTGCCCATAGCCGCCGGCACCGCGTTCGGTGGTGGTCAGCACCTCCACCGGTTGCCACTCCACTTGCTCGTGGCGCGCCACTACCATTTGGCAGATGCGTTCGCCGGGAGTCACCTCAAACGGAGTGTCGGAAAGGTTGATGAGCAACACGCTCAGTTCGCCGCGATAATCAGCGTCGATGGTGCCCGGAGAGTTGAGCACCGTGATGCCATGATGCAAAGCCAAGCCGCTGCGCGGGCGTATCTGTGCTTCATATCCCTCGGGGAGTTCAATAAAAAGACCGGTGGGAATTAGTTTGCGTTCTAACGGTTGCAGCACCACCGCAGCCTCAAGATTGGCTCGCAAATCCAAGCCCGCCGAGAGCGGTGTGGCATAAGCGGGCAGTGCATTGCCTGAGCGATTGATAATCTTAACTTTCAACATATAAATTGTGGGGATATTGACCCGATAACTTTGCAAAGGTAATATAAAAACGCACTGAAATACAAAAATATTGCTCACTAAATTGCAATTTTGAAGCTCGGTGGCGGCTCGAGTCGGCAGAAAACCTTACCTTTGCCCATAAATCATTGGCGAGAGAAGTCTTACAAAGGTCTCACCCAAAACTCGCCACTCACCTATATATCAAAGATGAAAGAATTTATTTTGACCGAAAAGAAGAGCGAAAACGCAGTGCTTGTAGGTCTCATCACTCCCCGACAAAACGAACAGAAGACGCAAGAATATCTCGACGAATTGGCTTTCTTGGCAGACACTGCCGGAGCCGTGCCCGTGCACCGCTTCACGCAGCGACTCGACGCACCCAACTCGGTGACCTACGTGGGACCGGGCAAACTGCAAGAGATTAAAGACTATTGCGAAGCGCACGAAGTGGGCATGGTCATCTTCGACGACGATTTGGGTCCGAAACAGTTGCAGTGCATCGAGAAAGAGCTGTGTCGCAAGATCTTAGACCGAACATCGCTCATCCTCGACATCTTTGCCAGTCGTGCCCAAACCGCCACAGCCAAGACGCAGGTGGAGTTAGCACAATATCAATACCTCTTGCCCCGACTCACCGGTCTGTGGACGCACCTCGAGCGCCAGAAGGGTGGCATCGGTATGCGTGGCCCGGGTGAAACGCAGATAGAGACAGACCGCCGCATTGTGCTCGACCGCATCTCGTTGCTCAAAGAAGAGTTGCAGCGCATCGACCGTCAGAAGTCCACGCAGCGCAAGAACCGCGGCAAATTGGTGCGCGTAGCCTTGGTGGGATACACCAACGTGGGCAAATCCACGTTGATGAACCTGCTCAGCAAGAGCGATGTCTTTGCCGAAAACAAACTCTTCGCCACGCTCGACACCACCGTGCGCAAGGTCATCATCGACAATCTGCCCTTCTTGATGAGCGACACCGTAGGCTTCATCCGCAAGCTGCCCACCCACTTGGTGGAGTCGTTTAAGTCCACGCTCGACGAGGTGCGTGAGGCAGACATCTTGGTGCACGTGGTGGACATCTCACACCCCACGTTTGAAGACCAGATACGTGTGGTTGAAGAGACGCTCAACGACGTTTGCCGCGCCGAGAAACCCCTTATCGACGGTGAACGCAAGCCGCGCAAGAAGAAAAAAGACCCCGATGCCACCCATGACAAGCCGGTGCTCTTGGTGTTCAACAAAGTCGATGCCTATCAGTTTGTGCCTAAGGCAGAAGACGACCTCTCGCCGCGTCGTCGTGAGAACATCTCGCTTGACGAACTGAAGTCCACCTGGATGGCGCGCATGAATCAGAACTGCCTCTTCATCTCGGCGCGCACCGGTGCGGGTGTGGATGAGCTGAAGGAGAAGCTCTATTCGATGGTGCAGACCATCCACACGCAACGCTTCCCCTACAACGACTACCTCTTCCAGAAGTATGATGATTTGATGGAAGAAGGGGAGGAGTCCGCCTCCGAGGAATAACCACTCAAGATAGAGGACGCGGTCGCTCCTAACAGCGAATAGCTTACGGATTCATCCGCCACACCTTGGAGACAATAAACCCACTGATGATTAGCAACAGTGCTAAGAATCAGTGGGTTTGTTATGTTTGATGATAGCCTAATAGGATTAGATCATTTTCCCTTTTCCCATGCATCAATCGTGCGTTTCTGTGTAGAGAAGTTTACACCTAATTTTATCAGCTCTCTACCATCCATAGCAAACGGAAGAGCATAATTCAGTTCCTT